>JAFZXV010000159.1 GCA_017616595.1 Bacteroidales bacterium | reverse complement strand
TCGCCCAGCGGAGACGAGAAACGCGCCACCGAGGCCTTCCTCGACACAGAGATCCAGAGCCGTGCAACCGCAGAGGAGATCGAAAGCTCTTCCCGCTTCACCGAGGACGACAAGGCCATCTACGCCAACACCAACTTCCTCTCCCCGGCAGACGACGAGATGCTTATGGACCCTGTGTCCTTCATACTCACGGAAAGCATCATAACCACCCTCCGAGAGATACCCCTCCGCTCCTTCGACACCCTGCAGCGCAAGATCCAGGCCCTGCCGGACCAGTTCCCGGACGGCTTTACCGTGTTCGTGGAGATAATGGACAAGCGTGTAGACCTGGATGCAGATATCGTGGAGCTCATCTCCAAAGACGTCTCCCAGTTCAGCAAGCGCATCAATCAGCAGGAAGATATCAACGAGGAGTTCCTCCTGGATATCAACCAGTTGCAGGAGAACGCAATGTTCGTACGCGAGAACGTGGTGGATAAGCAGCGCCTCATTTCCAACATAATCAAGAGCAAGCGCTGCCCCAAGAACTCAGACATCCGGGAAGACCTCAACGTCATCCTCCAGGATATAGCATCCCTCATCAACCACACCAACTTCGCATTCGAGAGGCTCGAATACCTGCAAGAGACCGTGGTGGGCCTTATCAACCTGGAGCAGAACAATATAATGAAGATCTTCACCCTCATCTCCCTGCTCCTCATGCCTGCTACGCTGGTGGCGAGTTTCTACGGGATGAACGTCACCCTGCCCTTTGCCGAGAAATGGTGGGCATGGCTGGCAATAGCGCTGCTGATGGTGATGCTCGTGGTGGGCATCTGGTTCATCTTCAAGCGCAAGAAGATGCTTTAGAAAAGAAAGGACACGCCTATACCTATAAGAACCAGGCCGCCGAGGATTTCCGCCCAGCGGCCGATTTTTGTGCCCAGCGCCTTGCCTCCGCAGATGCCGAGTACCGCCGACAGGGCCGTAACCACAAATACAGACACCGCAAGGGGGATGAAGCCCTCCCACGGCTGCCCCTCTATGGACTGGGACGTGCCGACCGCAAGGGCGTCTATGCTCGTGGCTATGCCTCCTATGATTATGTGCCACAGGCCGTTGAGGTCGCGCCCCTCTTCTTTGCCGCGGATGCCTTCCAGCAGCATCGAGCCGCCAACGTAAAGCAGCAGGAGAAAGCCGATTACGTGAGACGCCTTGATGACGAACGACGCCAGCAGGCTGCCGAAGAGCCACCCGAGGACGAGCAGCCCGGTCTGTATGACGGCAAATATGACGGCGATAAGAAGGACATTGCTCCAGCGGATGCGCTTTAGGGTGGTGCTGGAACAAAGGGTGACCGCAAAGCAGTCGGCGCAGAGCGAGACGGCAAGCAGTATGGCTTCCCAAAGTTGCATGGCCTACGGTTTGAAAGGTTGACGGCCGGCAATGGAACGGCCGAGGGTTAAGGAATCTGCGTATTCAAGGTCGTCTCCGAAGCCCAGACCGCGGGCGAGAGCGGTGACGGAGCAGCCGCAGCGTTCCACCTGGCGGTAGATGTAGAATGCCGTCGTCTCTCCCTCCACGTCTCCGGGCAGGGCGAGGATAAGCTCTTTGGCGGAGCCTGCGCGGGCGACGAGTTCTTTGATGGTAAGGTCTGACGGGCCGATGCCGGCGATAGGGGAGATTATGCCCCCAAGTACATGATACACACCGTTATACTGGCCGGTGGCCTCTATGCTCATTACATCCCGGACGCTTTCTACCACGCAGATGGTGGAGTGGTCGCGATGGGCGTCGGAGCAGATGCCGCACTGATCGCCGTCCGCCACCATCATGCAGGTGCGGCAGTAATGCACACCTTCTGCAAGGTTGTCTATGGCGGAGGCAAATCGATGTATCCTGTCCGCCGGCTGGTGCAGCAGATGCAGCGCCAGGCGCAGCGCGCTGCGGGAACCGACTCCCGGCAGGGAGGATATCGCCTCCACCGCGTCGGCCAGTGCCTTGGAAGGATAGTTTTCTGTACGGATCATCATGCAAAAATAGCAATTAAGTTTTCGTAAATCAAATATTTTGTCTAAATTTGCGGGCCTTTTAGGGGCATAGCCCCGAGGTACAAAACATAAAGTCCAATTACTAGTATTCTAAAAACTTACAATGGAAGAAGAAAAAGTAACCAAAGCTGCAGGTATGCTCAACGCATCCGTAGCACCCGAAGCATTTGACTGGGACGCATTTGAAAGCGGTTCAGACATCTACGGAGCCTCCGACAAGAAAGAAATCGAGGCCGCTTACGACAAGACCCTCGCCCGCATAGACGGCGGAGAGACCAAAGAAGGAGAAGTGACCGCAATCAACAAGCGCGAGGTCACCGTGTCCGTCGGCGGCAAGAGCGAAGGCGTCATCATGGCCACCGAGTTCCGTTACAACCCCGACCTTAAGGTTGGAGACAAAGTCGAGGTCCTCATCGAGTCCCCCGAAGACAAGAAAGGCCAGATCGTCCTTTCCCACAAGAAGGCCCGCGCTCTCAAGAGCTGGGACCGCGTAAACGAGGCTTTCGAGAAAGACGAGATCGTAAAGGGTTTCGTCAAGACCCGCACCAAGGGCGGTATGATAGTAGATGTGTTCGGCATCGAGGCTTTCCTTCCGGGCAGCCAGATCGACATCAAGCCTATCCGCGATTACGACCAGTTTGTCAACCAGACCATCGATTTCAAGATCGTCAAGATCAACAACGAGTACCGCAATGTAGTCGTTTCCCACAAGGCTCTGCTCGAGGCTGAGCAGGAGGCCAAGAGGGCAGAACTCATCAGCAAGCTCGAGAAGGGTCAGGTCCTCGAGGGCGTCGTCAAGAACATCACCAACTACGGTGTGTTCGTCGACCTCGGCGGCGTAGACGGTCTCATCCATATTACCGATCTTTCCTGGGGCCGCGTCAACCACCCCGAGGAGATCGTCACTCTCGACGAGAAGATCAAGGTCGTCGTGCTCGACTTCAACGAGCAGCAGAAGCGCATCGCCCTCGGTCTCAAGCAGCTCACTCCTCATCCTTGGGAGAACCTCGATCCCAACCTCAAGGTCGGCGACAAGGTCAAGGGTAAGGTCATCCTCATTGCAGACTACGGCGCATTCATCGAGATTGAGCCCGGCGTAGAAGGTCTCGTTCACGTAAGCGAGATGAGCTGGAGCCCCCGTCTCCACAGCGCACAGGAATTCCTCAAGCAGGGCGACGAGGTTGAGGCCCAGATCCTCAGCATCGACCGTGAGGCCCGCAAGATTTCCCTCGGCCTCAAGCAGCTCACCGTCAATCCTTGGGAGAACATCCGCGAGAAGTATCCCGTCGGCAGCCGCCACACCGCCACCGTCCGCAACATCACCAACTTCGGTGTGTTCGCAGAGCTGGAAGACGGCGTAGAGGGTCTCGTTCACATCAGCGACCTCAGCTGGAACAAGATCAAGCACCCTTCAGAGGTTGTAGCCCCCGGCGACACCATCGAGGTTCAGATTCTCGACTTCGACGAGGTCAACCACAAACTCAGCCTTGGCCACAAGCAGCTCACCACCAATCCTTGGGACGAGATCGAGGCCAAGTACCCCGTCGGCTCTACCGTTGAGGGAACCATCGCTTCCGTCTCCGACAAGGGCGCACAGATCACCCTTGACGGCAATGCAGAAGGCTTCGCATTCAACCGCGAGATCATCAAGGAAGACGGCAAACCCGCAGTGGCAGGCGAGACCCTTCCTTTCAAGGTTGTCGAGCTCCGTCGCAGCACCCGCCGCATCATCCTGAGCCACCTGCGTACCTACCAGGAGATCAAGGAGAAGGCAGCCGCCACCGAGGCAGAGACCACCAAGAAGGCAGTCAAGAAGGTCAATGCAACCGTAGAGAAGACCACTCTCGGCGACATCGACGCCCTTGCAGCCCTCAAGGAGAAACTCGAGAAGGCATCCAAATAATGATCTTTTCGGTCACGACAATGGGCACGGCTTCGGCCATGCCCATTTCAGATAGGAATCCAAGCGCCCAGATGCTCAATGCAAGCGGGCGCTTGTTTCTTATCGATTGCGGCGAGGGCGCCCAGCAGCAGATCCGCCGCTGTCATCTGTCGTTCGTCCGCATAGAGGCAATCTTCATCTCTCACATTCACGGCGACCATCTGTTCGGCCTCTTCGGCCTGCTTAACACGATGGCGATGTACGGCCGCACCGCGCCGCTGGACATCTACGGTCCGCAGGCGCTCGGAGGCGTACTTAATTTTTACACTAATTATTTTGGTGCGCACGACGGTTACGAAATCCGCTTTCACGCTCTGAATTGCAAGGAGCCCGAGGTCGTGCATACGTCAAAGTGCCTGACGGTAAGCGCTTTCCCGCTTAAGCACGGGGTCGATTGCTATGGTTTTCGCTTCGACGAGACAGTCACCCCTCGTCACGCAGAGGCCAATCCTGCCTATCGCGCCAAGTCTTACGCCTATTGCTCAGACACAGCGCCTTTCCCGGAGCTGGCAGACTGGGTTAAAGGCGTCACATGCCTTTACCACGAGGCCACATACCCCATAGAAATGGCAGACAAGGCGGCTGCCCGTTTCCATTCCACCACCCAGGACGCCGCCCGCTGCGCCCTCGCCGCCGGGGCGGGCCGCCTCATAGTCGGCCATTATTCCTCGCGCATCACAGACTTCGACGCCTTCCTCGCCGAGTGCCGCGACGTCTTCCCGGAAACCGTCGCCGCAGGCGATTGCGACGTCTTTGAATTCTAACTCAATACATTCTTTGCCTATTGTTCTGCTAGCGGTAGGATACTGTTGTCTTCGAAAACCGTGGCCGCCCGTGGCCACGTGAACGGGGGGGACCCGCAGCTTGCTGTGGGGGGGATGAAGCGAAGCGGAAGTTTTCGAAGGCAACAGTATCCGGGAGCGATACATGCCGAAAGGCTTTTATTATAAATACTAAAGTATTCAGGCGCGATTCTTGTAAAATATTTTATAAATTCGCGTCTGTGAAAAGAATAGTTTCCATTCTGCTCGTTTTGGTTTTGGCGGTTGCCGCAACCGAAAGCGATTTTGAAAAATATATCAAGAAGTATTCTCCTATTGCGGTATCGGAGATGCAGCGCACCGGCGTGCCGGCCTCCATCACCCTTGCCCAGGGCCTTGTGGAGTCTGCCGCAGGCAAATCCACCCTCGCATCAAAATCCAACAACCACTTCGGCATCAAGTGCCATTCCGACTGGAAAGGCCGCAAAACATACAGGGACGACGACAAGGCGATGGAATGCTTCCGTGTGTACTCCAACGCCAACGCATCTTTCAAGGATCACTCTGATTTCCTGCGTTATCAAGACAGATACAAGTTCCTCTTCGACCTCGACCCTACGGACTATAAGGCCTGGGCGCGCGGCCTCAAACAGGCAGGCTACGCGACAGACCCCAAATATGCCGATAAGCTCATAAAGGTTATAGAGGACTATTCCCTTTATCGGTTCGACAAGAACACGGAAGACATCCCCGAGCCGCCTCTTGCAATAGAGCAGCCGGTAGTGGTCTCCCGCGCAGAGGCACGCGAGGAGGTGCGCTTCTCCCTCACCCGCAACGTGTTCGAAATCAACGGGGTACCGTGCATTTATGCCGTCGAGGGAGATACATACGCCTCCCTTGCTGCATCTAACGGCCTCTTTGAAGGAGAAATCCTCCGTTTCAACGACCGCCTGTCCTCTACGGAACTCAAGCCCGGGGAGATTGTGTTCCTCCAGGCAAAGAAGAACAAGGCCGCCAGGGGAGTGCCCAAATATATTGCCGGCCCCGACGGCGCATCCCTGCGTGATATAGCACAGCGGTTTGGCGTCCGTCTTGCTGCCATCTGCCGTTACAACGGCCTCCCGGGAGACTGTGTGCCTCTGGAAGGTGATACCATACTTCTGCGCCGCAAATGAAGAAGATAATCGTCGCACTGGCGGGCCTTTTGTGCCTCGTGGCCGGATTGATTGCATATAACTGGCTCAGAGACAATAAGATGCCCAACTTCTACGGGAAGGCTGAGTTCAACGTCAGCCCTTCCGATACCCCCGACGATGTAATCGCCACCCTTGGCAAATCCTTAAAGATTCTGAGCGAAAGGCGCCTCCGCAAGGTGTTCGAAGAGAAACAGGTTGCCAGCTACATCAAGCCGGGGCATTATACCGTCAACAGCACCTGCACCAGCGTGTATGTGGCCAGGATGCTCAACAACGGCTGGCAGACCCCTGTCTCGCTCACCCTTTCCGGTTCCCTCCGTACCAAAGAAGAGATCGCCCGCAAGATTTCCCGGCAGTTGCAGATCGATTCCGCCTCCATAATGCATTCTTTCAAAGACGCGGCGCTGATGGCCGAATACGGAGCAACACCGGAGAATGTGTTCCCCGCATTCTTCCCGTCTACCTACAGCATTTATTGGACTGCGTCCCTGCGGGATCTGCTGGACCGCTGCCGCAAGGCGTCAGATGCCTTCTGGACGGCAGAGAACAAGGCTGCTGCCGCACGCCAGGGGCTCACCCCAGCCCAGGCGGTGGTGCTCGCCTCCATCGTAAAAGGGGAGTCCAACTATCAGCCCGAGTATCCCAAGATCGCAGGTGTGTATCTCAACCGCCTCAAACGCGGAATGCTGCTGCAGGCAGACCCGACCGTTGCTTATTGCTACGACTACGAGCTCAAGCGTGTCCTCTACAGGCACCTCGAGTTCGATTCCCCTTATAATACATATAAGTATGCCGGCCTTCCTCCCGGGCCAATCAACGTGCCCGAGAAAGAATATATCCAGGCTGTGCTGAGCCCGGACCTCGGCCCAGGAAACCTCTATTTCTGCGCCAGCCCGGAGCTGAACGGCACCCATGTGTTCGCACGGACTCTGGAGCAGCACAACAGAAATGCCCGTGCTTTTCAAAATTCAGTAAATTAATATTGCAACTCAATAAATAATTATTATATTTGCAGAAATTTTAGCGAATATTGATATGAAAAGATTCGTAATTATCATTGCAGCGCTCTTCGGAGCCATCGCGTTTGCGGGCGCGCAGTCCCCGCTTCCCAACGACCCTGCAGTAAAGGTCGGCAAGTTAGACAACGGTATGACGTACTACATCCGTCATAACGACAAACCCGCCCAGAGGGCCGAGTTCTACCTCGCAACCCACGTGGGTGCAATCCAGGAAACCCCGGACCAGGACGGTCTCGCCCACTTCCTCGAGCATATGTGCTTCAACGGCCTCAAGAACCTTCCCGGCAAGCAGATGCTTGAATACCTTCAGAGCATAGGCGCCGAGTTCGGCCGCAACATCAACGCATCCACCGGTGTGGAGTCCACCCAGTATATGCTCAACAACATCCCCGTAACACGCGAGGGCATCATCGATACCTGCCTCCTCGTCATGCACGATTATTCCCACTTCGTGCTCAACGAGCAGGAGGAGATAGACGCAGAGAGGGGAGTCATCCTCGAGGAGCGCCGCACCCGCCGCGACGCTTCCTGGCGTATCTACGAGAAGGACAGGCAGTTTATGTACAAGGGTTCCAAATACGCAGACTGCTCCCTCATCGGCAGCCAGGAGAACCTCGAGACCTTCAAGCGCGAGAGCCTCGTCAACTTCTACGAGACTTGGTATCGCCCGGACAATCAGGCACTTATCGTAGTTGGAGACATAGACCCGGATCAGATCCTCGCAAAGATCCAGACCCTCTTTGCAGACATCCCTGCTCCTGTGGATCCTAAGGCCAAAGACGTCATCAAGATTCCCGACAACGTAGAGCCTATCATCGGTATAGCTACCGACCCTGAGCTTTCCTCTTCGGACGTGGAGCTCCTTTGGAAGAGCGAGCCCATCCCCTTCGAATACAGGAATACAGACATTGCATTCGTTACCGAGCTTCTTAAGGACATCGTGTCCACCGTCATGTACGAGCGCTTCAAGGAGATCACATCCAAGCCCGATGCTCCTTTCCTCAGTGCCGCCCTCGGCTGCACCGCCATCACCGAAACCTGCGACGTAGTATACGGTGACGTAGCATTCAAAGACGGCGAAGGTCTTCCCGCATTCAAGGCATTCTTTACAGAAATCGAGAAGATGAAGCGTCACGGCTTTACCGACAGCGAGATACAGCGCGCCAAGGACGACATAATCAGCAGCTACGAGAAGAAGGCAGAGGGTGCCGACAGCCGCCAGAACGCAGAATTCGTAAGGCCTATCATCCGCAACTTCTTCAACAACACTCCGTTTATGGAGCCTGCAACCGAGCTTCAGCTCGTCAAGATGCTTCTCGGCTCCATCCCTGCACCCGCAATCAATCAGGTTGTAGCCCAGCTTATCACCGATGAGAATCTGGTAGTTATGTACAACGCTCCCGAGAAGGAAGGCCTTGTACATCCCACCGAGGCTCAGCTGCTCGAGACCATCCAGGCTGTCAAGGCCTCCGAGATTGCCGCAAACGAAGAGGAGAAGATCGACTCCGAGTTCATCAATCCCGCTTCTCTCAAGGGCTCCAAGGTCAAGAAGAGCCGCGATCTCATCAAGGGTATCAAAGAATGGACCCTCGGCAACGGTGTCGTGGTCGCCTACCTTCCTACAGACTACAAGAAAGACCAGGTTATCATCCGACTCGTTATGGACGGCGGTGAGTCCCTCATCCCCGACGAAGACCTTCCTTCCTTCGAGAGCAACATCTGGAGCCTGTGGAGGACCAACAGCGGCGTTGGAAAGTACAGCAGCTCCACCGTCGCAAAAATGCTGTCCGGCAAGCAGGTAAGCGTCAACACCAATATCGGCGACATTACCCACGGATTTACTGCAACCACGCAGCCCAAGGATATCGAGACCGCCCTTCAGCTCATCTACCTCAACTTCACCCAGCCCCGCTTCGAGCAGGACGATTTTGACGTAGCAAAGAACCAGATTGCCGCAGTGCTCCCCAACCTGCTTCAGACTCCCAACTTCCAGTTCCAGCAGGCGGTGTCCCGATCCGTCTTCGGCGACAGCCCCCGCAATGTAGTTCTCAGCCCCGAGGTGCTTGAGAAGGCCAACCTTGCCGCTATCGAGCGCAACTTCCGCAAGCTCTTCAAGAGCGCTGCCGGTGCCAAGGTCTACATCGTCGGAAACATCGATCCCGATACCCTCAAGCCCCTGGTAGAGAAGTACATCGGCTCCCTGCCCAAGAAGGGTAAGGCCCTCAAGTGGCAGAATGTAGGTCCCGAGTTCGTGCAGGGCAAGGTCGAGAACGCATTCGGCGTAGATATGCAGACTCCCAAGACCAGCGTCTTCCAGCTCTACAACAGCTACGACGTCAAGTACTCGGTCGCAGAGAAGGTCAACCTGTCCGCAGCATCCTATATCCTCGACATGATTTACACCTCCACCCTGCGTGAGGAGGAAGGCGGCACCTACGGTGCATCATCCGCCATGGCCATCGAAAAGTATCCTGTCGAGCGTGCATACGCACAGGTGGCGTTCGATACCAATCCCTCTTCTGCCGACAAACTCCGTGAGCTCGCCATCTCCGGACTGCGGAAGCTTGCAGAGGAAGGCCCGGATGCAGAGCAGATGACCCGCGTGCGCGAGAACTTTGCAAAGAACATCCCCGAGAGCCGCATACGCAACAACTACTGGCTCGAGAACATCAACTACTTCTACAGGTACGGCGGAATGGACTACGATGCTGAGTACGAGGCCGCAGTGGCAGCCCTCTCCGCAGAAAGCATCAAGAAGGCAGTGGCCGACCTGCTTGCCTCCGGCAACATCCTTGAGGTGGTTATGAGCCCCGCAAGTTCAGCCGAGCGCGAGTAACATAATAAGAAGAGCCGGTCAGCGACCGGCTCTCTTTTTATTTGCATTTCTTCTTTTTGGCTGTGTAGGCGGTTCCTTTAACGTGGAGGATTACCGGCCTGTCCATACAGGAAAGATATACGTTCAGGGCTTTGTCGAAAGGATAAGGCCCTTCGTCGTTTGAATAGCTGACGTCTATGGTGCCGGCCTCTCCGGGGGCTATCTCCTTGCGCGTCCACACAACGTTTGTGCAGCTGCATGTAGTGGTTACCGCAAAGATGTTGAGCGGCTCGTCTCCGATGTTGGTAACGCTGAAGGAACAGCGCACGGCGCCGTCCTTGGTATTGACGCGGCCGAAGTCGTAGACCGTGTTGTCGAACCGGGCACTCCCGAACTCTTTCTGGGCAAATGCGCACACGCTTGCCAGAAGCAGGGCGGAGATGATTGTCAAACTGCGTTTCATGGCTGCAAATATATTAAAATTACTTCTGTTATACTTGCTTATTCAAATAATAGGCCGTAAATTTGTGCGTTAAATTATTACAACTATGGCTTACAAAATTTCAGCAGACACTTGTGTCGCTTGCGGAACCTGCCAGGGCGAATGCCCTACCGGTGCAATCAAGGAAGGTGATGTTTACACCATCGATCCCGATGTTTGCGTCGACTGCGGCACTTGCGCAGACGCTTGCCCTATGGGAGCTATCGCTCCGGGCGAGTAAAATCAGCACAGAGTGATCTTCAGGGGGCTTTAAGCCCCTTTTTTCGTGCCCTATGGCCAGGGGCACCAGAAGAACCGCAGAGCCCGTCCGGCTTCCGTCATGAAATCTCAACTTTGAAATCCTGGGTACACTCCAGGATCCTGGTTATAGTAGCGGAATAGTCCCGCTGCTTGACGAGAATCTGAATGGTTACCGAATCTCGAACCTGCTCGAAAGAGCGCACTTCCGCCCCTGTCTTTCCGATCAGATCCAGCACCCCGGCCATCTCTCCGCCCTTGACAGGAGAAATTTCAAGAGTCACGCTCTTTTCTCCGTAACGCTTGGTGATGAAGTGCATGGTCTCCAGGCACAGCAGCGCCATGAGGGTGGATGCAATGGCAACTGCATACATCCCGGCACCGCTGGCAAGGCCGATTGCCGCCGCAACCCAAAGGCCGGCCGCCGTAGTGACTCCGCGTACGACATTCTTCTGAAAAATGATGACGCCGGCGCCTATGAAACCGATACCGGACACCACCTGCGCGGCAACGCGTGCGGCATCGAACCGCCCCACGAAGGCGTATTGCGATATTACCATAAACAGGGCGGCGCCCAAGGCGACCAGGAAGTGGGTGCGAAGACCCGCCTCCTTTGCGCGTACCTCACGCTCGAACCCGATCAAGCCGCCGAGCATGCCGGCGATGAAGATACGCAATATGAGATTCCATTCTATAGTCATAATCAGAACAATCCCGGTGTGATGTGCAGCCATTTGAGGACGGTCTGTCCGAACACGAGGATGAGTAACCAGGAGAACGTCATCATCGTGATGCCATACTTGAAGGCATCTGTCTGGCTGTATTGGTTGGTGTTGTACAGCAGCGCGGCCGGCTTGCTGTTGAAGGGGAGCACGTAGCAGTGCTCGATGAGCATGGCCACAGGCAGCGAAAGGCTCATCGGCATAAAGCCGAACCGTGCCTCCACGCCCAGCGCGATGGGAACGAACACCATCGTGCGTATGGTCTTGCTCTGGAAGACGAGTCCCGAGTACATCATCAGGAAGGTGAGGATGACGTACAGCACCCAGAACGGCGTGCCGGAGCCTATTCCAAGTGAGTCGAATGCCGCATTGACCATAGTGTTGGGCAGGTCGGTGGCGTTGAGGCCGCTGCCGAGCACGTAGGCGCCTGCGCTGAAGAGCATCAGGTGCCAGGGGATATCCACATCGTTCCACTTTACTACGCCGATTCCGGGCAGCAGGGCGAGCACGGCGCCGATCAGGGCCACGATGGTCTCGTCTATGTTGTGGAAGGTGCCTTTGGTAACCCAGAGTATGAGAACCACCAGGAAGATGGCCACCGCGCGCCATTCCTGCGGGCTCATCTTGCCCATGGCGTCAAGCTCCACCCGCAGCCGCTCGATGCCGCCCTCGATCTGAGGCTTCTGCTCCTCTTTCTTCATGGGGAAGAAGACGTACATGCCCATCAGCAGGCCGACCACAAGGATGATGACGCTCATAGGGCCCACCGCCACGAGCCAGTCTGCGTAGCCGAAGTCGCAGCTTCCGACGAAGCCGGCGATGAGGGAAATCGCAAGCAGGTGCGCGCCGCTGCCGGTGTAGAAGGCGTTTGCGCCGATGTTTACCTGGAAGAGGTTCTGGATTACGAGGTTGCGCCCGAAGTTGTTCCGATGGCCGTCGGAGGCACCGTATATGGCGCAGATGACCATAAAGATGGGGAGCATGATGGTCGCCTTGACCGTGGTGGCCGAGATGAAGGCGCTCAGCACCAGGTTTATGACCAGGAAACTCCACAGCACCCCTTTGGCGCTTCGTCCGAATTTTATGACAAACGCCAGCGCAAGGCGTTTGGCGAATTGTGTCTTCACGAGCATGGAGGCCAGCACGAAGCTCAGGATGTTGAGCCACATCACAGGGTGGCCTAGCTGTGCAAGGGCCTCTTTCTGCGTGGTGACGCCAAAGAGCACCACGCCGAGCATAAGGATAAGGGAAGTGAGGTAATTGGGGATGGCCTCCGTCATCCAAAGAATCAGGCTCGCCACGAATATGGCGAGCATCGCGTAGTTGGCGCGCAGAAAGCCGTCCATACCAAGGACATCCAGCCGCTTCTGAGCCGTGGCGGCAAGGCGGCCGGTGTCCAGATTGTCGATGAACCCTATATGGCAGAACCAGCAGATCCAGACGAAGGCTATGAGAGCCAGAGGCCCGCCCAGACGCGCCATCCAGATCTCGAACCTGGATTTCTGCATCTTCGGGAGCTTCTCGATCTTGTAATTATTCATATCCAGCGGATCGAACACGCCGGCTGAATGGTTTGCTGTTGCCATATTTAATGTTTGTTTTTTGGAAGGTGTTCCTTCTGAAACCTGTGGCCGCCCATGGCCACATGAATGGGAGGGGCCCGCTTGCGGGAGGGACGAGGACCGTAGGTCCGAAGGGTTTCAGAAGGAATACCTTCTCAAAAAACTGTTACTTGTTTACTTCCAGTTCTTGTAAGGATTCTTCATCAACATGGAGTTGAAGTATTTGGGATCTCCCGTAACTTCCTCTCCCAGCCATGCGGGTTTGTCGAAGGGTTCGTTCTCGTCGGCAAGTTCCACTTCGGCCACTGTGAGGCCGTCGTTGTCGCCGTAGAACTCGTCGACTTCCCATGTGTGGACGCCGTCCGTGTTCTTCACAAGGTAGCGTGTCTTGTCTATGACACCGGGCTCCGCGAGGTCGAGCAGTGCGCGCACATCCTCGACGGGGATTTCTTTCTCCCACTCGAAGCGGGCTGCTCCGGACGCGTTTCCTATGCCCTTGACGGTGATGAAGCCCTTGTCGCCCTTTACGCGGATGCGTACGGTGCGCTCGGGAACGCTGCTGAGGTAGCCCTGGGTAATGCGGGTTGCCTTGAAGGCCTCGGGTTTGAAGTCACCCTTGACCAAGAACTTTTTCTCGATTTCCAGTGCCATGGTCTATTCGTTTGCAAGGGGTTTGTCGGACATGCCGATAACACGTTTGATAGCCTGGAGGTAGTTGATGTTCTCTACGCCCTCGAGGTGGCAGTCGGCTACGGTCTTCTTGATGTCTTCAATCTCTGTGGACTCGGAGTTGATGGTAACGACCTTGGCTCCGTTGATGAGCACGTTGCCCACCTCGCAGATGGTGTTGTTGACCATATAGCCGAAGCGCTGCTTGTGTACGCGCACGGCCGCCAGATCGGGATTGGCCTTTACCATGGCGATGAATTCGTCGAAGGTGTAGGTGTCTTTGTCCAGCTTGGGCATCTCTACCATGAATGCGGGGAAGACTTCCTTCTCCAGAACCTCGCGGCTGATGGGGAACTCTCCCTTCATGAGGGGATTCCACTGCTCGAAGCCGTCTACGGTCTGCACATAGGTCTTGATGTCCATCTTGCCGTCGCGGATCTTGGTGTTGTTGATGTCGTTCTTTGCGGAAATGATGTAAATCTCGTCGCTGGTGCGCTCCCATACCTTCTCGGGCACGGGGACGCTCAGACGGGCCATACGTTTGTGGGCTTCGCAGAAGCACTGTCCGAAGCTGCGGAATTCAAAGCGAGGCTTGCTCTGCTCGCCGATTTTCAGTTCTGCCATGGCTTATTCGGGATCTTCGATGATTTCACCTAATACTGCTGCGCCGTTGTTAGTCTTGCCCATGGTGATGGCAAGGACCTTCCATTCTTTCTTTGCGTCGGAGGTGCGGGCAAAGGAGCCTTCAGCTGTAGGAAGCGCGACTTCCGCCTTGCCGTTCTTCTCCCAGCCGCGGTCGAAGACATCGAGAACGTTGCCGTCCTTGTCTTTGAGCGCCAGCGTGAGAGACTTGCTGGGGGAGAAGCTGTCGGCCGCCTTGGCGTTAGCTACATCCTTGATGTCGTCGAATTCCTTCTTGGATGTGATTACGAAGTAACCCTTGGATGCGATCTTGGCATCTGCATCTCCGGTCCAGGTGGGATCTGCGGCCTCGTTCTTATAAATGGCAACGCCTTCCAGGGAGACTTCATTGTCAGTAGGGTTATAGAGCTCTATACCCTTGGAACCCACGACGCCACAGACTTCGTTGATGCAGATGGTAGTCATCTGATCGTCGTTTGTCTGTTCGCCGTTGTTCTCTTCCTGGTTCTCGCCATTGTTCTCGCCGTTGTTCTGTTCCTGGTTCTGGTTGTTGTCATCCTTCCTGATGTCGTCGTCGTCGACAGTGCAGGCTACCATGGCGAATGCTGCGAATAATGCGCAGGCCATCATGTAGTACTTTTTCATAACGATTGGTTTTAATTGGTGATTATTGTTGTTTTTTAGAAGTCGATTTCGAAACGCATGGCTACCATGTGGAAGTTGATGCCGGGATTGCCGCTGAGCTTTCCGTTGACCTTGTAGGGATCTTTTGTAGCCTTGCCGGAATCGTCAACTCCGCAGTAGAACTTGTTGCCCTTGCCGGCGGCAAAGCGGTCGTTGTCGTTGTACTGGTAGTTGAGCTGGACCTTCACGTGGTCGTTGATGTAATAGTTGAGGCCTGCGGCGTAAGCCCATGCGGAGCCGCCCATAATCTTCTGGTCGCTGGCAGCGAGTGCCTTGTCGGCGTTCAGGTCGATGTATTCCACGCGGGCGCAGAGCTCCACGTCACCCCATTTCTGCCCCCTCTTGACGCGGGTGAATTTGGCGCCGGCGTTGTCGTAGCGCTGGGTGCCGCCGAAGAGCAGGTAGCCGCCCTGGACATACCAGCCGGAGAACATCTTGGTGCCTCCGTTGTCGGGCAGATACGTGGTGTTGCCGATATAGACCGCCTCTCCGCGGAAGCCTTTCCAGTAACCGGCAAGTTCTCCAGTGTAGCGGATGTAGTGGTCGAATGCAAAGTCGCCGGTATCGATGAATTTCTTGCGGCTGATGTTGGTGGAGTTGCGGCAGCTGTAGCGCATCTTGCCGAAGGTCTCGTCTGAGGTCTTGGGGTTGCGGTAGGAGGCTGCGGCGCCGATGTGCATGCCCCAGTCGGTCTTGTTCCAGCCGGGCTGGTACACGGCCTTGAAGGTATAGGTGAGGCCCTCGTCGGGAGCCTTGGCCTTGCTGGATTCCTCTACGTAGCCGCGCTCTTCCGATCCGGCTATTTCCTGGCCGAGGATGCCCAGGTTCAGGAATACGCCCTTGTTGTAGTAGTTGGCGTTGAATCCGAGATGACGGGACGGAGCCAGGGCCGAGCAGACCATGGGGCGCTCGATGAACTGGAGGTAGCGGGATGAGTTGTTCCTCTGCAGGGAGAAGATCTCCTTGAAGTTGCCGACCTGGAACTGGAAGTGCTCCAGACCGGTATATCGGATGATGGCGTCCTTGAGCTCGAACATGCCGTTGGCCATGTCCATATCGACCTCGCCGTACCAGTTCTTGTCTATCTGCGCCTTGACGGCAAAACGGGCGCGGCGGACGGAAAAGCCGTTGGAAAGCTCTTCGGACCACTCCTGGTTGCCGAAATAGCCGGCGCCATCGACCTGGACGCGGTTGTCGAGCCAGATCTTGTAGCCGGAATCGTTCTTGGATCGGAGGACGAGGATGCCGTCCTGGGCTTCTGCGGAGAGGGGGTCAATGTCGACCTTGACGCCGTACTGGTTGTATTGTTCTTCTTTTTCCTGTGCGCCGGCAGCCACGCAGGCGAGCAGGGCAACTGCAAAGGTGAAAAGTATTTTACGCATAGGTTTTAAAAAGGTTTATTGATATTTTACTGTATTTTAATTTAGTGGTAAGCCAAAGGTATAGATTTTTTTCAGAAAGTGTTCTTTTCTCGCCGTTTTTTTGAATATCTTTGCCTTATGATTCTTCAGACTCCGATTATTCCCACAGAGGACTACGTCAGCAAGGTAGACTCCGTACGACGTGCGGCAGGCTCGTTTGCAGAAGCCCTCGCCACCGATCCCCAGGGCGCAATGCGCCAGCTGGGCACGGATATGATCCAGTTCGGCCTCAAACTGATGGTGGCCATCCTTATCTATATCGTAGGCATATGGCTCATCCGCCTTGCAAAGAAGGGGCTCCGCAAGCTCTTCGAGAAACGCAACACAGACAAAACCGTCGCTTCGTTCGTTTCCAGCTTTGCCTCAGTAGTGCTCACGGTCCTTCTTATCGTCATATCGATAAGCACCCTCGGCATCAACACAACGTCCCTGGCGGCACTTCTTGCCGGCGGTGGCGTGGCAATCGGCATGGCCCTGAGCGGCACACTGCAGAACTTTGCCGGAGGCCTTCTGATCCTGGCGTTCAAGCCCTTCAAGGTAGGGGATTTCATTGAAGCGCAAGGCTATGCGGGCACCGTTACGGAAATGTCCATAGTGAGTACCCGCATCACGCTGCCGGACAACCGCAGCGTTACTATTCCGCACGGCACCCTCGCCAACGGCAACATCAACAACTATTCCCGCAATCCGCTGCGCCGCCTTGAGTGGATAGTCAGCATGGAATACGGTACGGATGCCGACTCCTTCGAGGCCTGCCTGCGCGGGATTGCCGCCGCAGACTCCAGGATCCTGGACGCCACCACCCCCGGCGCCGCCGACATCTTCGTTGCGGTCAAAGAGCTCTCCGCCAACTCCGTAGACTTTGTCATGCGCGCCTGGGTGCGCCGCGACGACTACTGGCCCGTCTACTTCTCCATCAACGACACCATCTACAAAGAACTCCCCAAAGCCGGCTTCCACTTCCCGTTCCCGCAACTTGACATCCATTTCCGTCAATAAGTTTATCTATCTTGCCGGTAGCTCCATTGCGCGTGTAAAGTTTTGCAAAACCTCCGCTTCGCTCCGTCCCTCCCACTGAATGCCGTGTCGTCTGACAAGCAAGCTTGCCATCCGTCCCGCCATCCAGCGGGCCCCTCCCGTCTCTGTGAGACGAATTGTCCCCCTGTAGTCCCCCAGGGGACATCTGCCCTACGGGGTGGCCACGGGCGGTCACAGTTTTGCAAAACTTCACCCGTCTCCATTCCGCATCCGCGCGTCAAACAGACGCCGTCGTTCGAAGCACCGCTGCGCTCCGCAGAACTCGCTGGTCCCTGCGCCTCCTAATCGCCCCAACCGTAGCTTTGTCTCCATCGACGCAATTCTTATATGCTTAGTATACAGTATTATACGAATTGACCTCTGGGAGATTTTCCCAGAGGTCATTCGTTAGTGCTTTGATATACAGCAATTTATCATTGCTCGAATAAGCACTGCGGTAGGACCAGCGAGGCGCTTCGGAGGCACGGAGTGCCGACTGAGGGGTTAGCTGCGTAGCAGTGGGAGGGGCGGAGCGTAGCGGAGGGTTCCGGGATGCAGTACCCTGCGGGAGGGAACGACGGTGGTATTTATATACGATTGATTTATTGCAATATAGCAAAAGACCTCTGGGAAAAACTCCCAGAGGTCGAAATGTAATGTATTGATGGTTAGAGTGTTACTATCTATGGGCGGGTCTTAGTAAATCTAAGACGGTTTTCACCGGGTTGAACGTCTCGGCGGGAACCTCGACGAAGAGGGTGTTCCAGTCGGACATGGAACCGTTCCAGAGGCCGGGGAGCTCGAGGGCGAGGAGAGGGCGGCCTTCGTAACTCTTGCTGGAGATGAAGCCGGTCTCCTGGTCTACGTATTCGGGCAGGTCGAACTTCTCTCCCTTGTAGTCTTTGATGCAGCACACCAGGTCGACGGGGTTGAAGTGCGTGGCGCTCTTGAGGGCGGCTACGGCTGCAGGGTCGTCGGGGTTGATCTGGGCGCCTTCAAGGATCTGGAGCGAGGTGCTGCCGTCTGCGGCGCGCACGATGAATGGGCCGCCTCCGGGCTCACCCTCGTTCTTGACCATACCGCACACGCGGATGGGGCGGTTGAGCTTGGCGATTAGGGCCTCGGCGCGGTCCCGGCAGTCTTTTGCCGGCGGCATCTCTATGCACAGCTCGTTGCGCAGGAATTCCTCCACCTCGTTGCAGAGCTCCTGGCATTCGGGAGTGGCGAACGGGTCGTCCAGATACACGTTATTGGCGGGGATGAAGGAGAAGTCGGAGATGTGCTTGCGGAGCTCGGTGAGCTGGTCGAAGGTGTAGAGGTAGTCGAAGATCTTGTCCCTGAGCTCGAGTGCGCGGCCCATAAGGACCTTCTTCCACCTGTAAGTGGTGGGCTGCATACGCTCTACGCACACGTTGTCTATGTTCTTGATAGACACGAGTTCTTCTTCTACTTTGTTGAGGTTGTAGATGAGGGCGCCGTGGCCTGCGGGGCGGAAGAGGGGAGTGCCGTCGCCCTTGAGGAAAGGCTTGCCGTCCGGGGTGGCCGCAACCGTGTCCGTTGCTTTGTCTTGGTAGGTGAACTCCACGATGTACTTGACGCCATAGCGTTCTTCGTACTTCTGCTTGATTTCTGCAAGTGCAGCCTCAAACAGCTCGCGGTGTTCGGGAGAGATGGTGACGATAATCTTTACGGTACCGTCTGCATTGCGCATATATGCCTGACCTTCAACAAAATGCTCGGCCAGTGCGGTGCGCACCTCATTGGCGTAACGGTGGAATTTGAGAACTCCTTTGGGCTTCTTGCCGTAGCCGAGGCCCTCGTCGCCGAGGAGCTTGCGGGCAGTGGCCTGAGGGTCGTAGGGGGCGGTGCCGAAGACGGCCGGGTCGTAGAATGCAAAGTTCTCCAGCTCGGCGGCGAGCTTGCGCACGGCGTCGTTCTCGGACTCGGCGCCGGCAAAGATGTCTTTGAACATCCTGGATGCGGCGCCTGAGGCAGGTACGAATTTGCTGCGGCCGGAGGTCTCGCTGCTGTCGGCATAGGCCTCTGCACGGTCTGCTTCTTCGGGGGTCAGTACTTCAATTCCGCGCTCCGGAGTGGCGGGAGCGACGATGTCGAGCCAGGGGAAACCCTTTTTGATGCGCTCGAGTTCGGCATTGATCTTAGTGTTGTCCATATTATTATGTCAGTCTATGAAAAATTCTCTGCGGTAACGGTAGTTGGCCCTCAGGCTCTCGAAGTCCTGCGGGGCAATGCGGAGCAGGAAATCGTCTGTGAAGATGGGGTAGTTGTACTGGAGGATTGAGGTGCGCTGCCCCTGGTTCTTGTTGCGGAGGTCCAGCTTTACGGCGTCGCGCGGCTGGCCCTGGGGGTCAGGGAAGAAATCGAACAACTTCTTGATTCCCAGGTACCTGGCCACTGCTCGCACGGCCATGGATGTGCCCACCAGCTTACCCTGGTAGGAGTAACCTGCGATGTGCGGAGTGGCTATGTCCGTAACCTGGAGCAGCTCCCGGTTAATGTCGGGCTCGTTGCACCATGTGTCTATTACAACGGAGCCGAGTTTGGGCACGGCGTGCAGCAGGGCAGTCTCGTCCACTACCTCTCCTCTGGAGGCGTTGATGAAGAAGGCGCCGAGCTTCATCTTGGAAAAGAATGCGGCGTCTGCCATGTTCCGCGTTTCAGAGGTCAGGGGTACGTGCATGGTTACGACGTCCGATTTGCGCAGGAGGTAATCGAGGTCGCAGAACTGGGCGGGGCCTTCTATCTCGGCCCTCGGAGGGTCGTTCTGCAGCACGTTGAAGCCGAGCAGCCGCAGTGCGCCCGCCACCCTGGAACCAACGTTGCCGACGCCGATGATGCCAACCGTAAAGCCGTCCAGGTTGATGCGCTTGCGCGAGGCCGTGCCGTACATTGCAGACAGCACGTAGTTCATGACGGCGCCCGCATTGCAGCCCGAGGCGTTCTGCACATGTATGCCGCGGGAGCGGCAGTAATCCAGGTCGATATGGTCGTAACCGATTGTTGCAGTGGCGATTATCTTAACCTTGCTGCCGTCCAGCAGAGCCTCGTTGCACTTGGTGCGGGTGCGGATTATCAGCGCATCCGCGTGCTTTACGGCAGCGGCGTCAATCTCGCTTCCGACGTAGTAGTGCACGGTGGCATAGTGCTCGAACACGCCCTGAATGAACGGTATGTCTTTGTCTATTACTATTGTCATTTGAGTATCAGTTCTTGAACCCAGGAGACCGCCGGGTCTTCCGGAGAGAAACATTCATCCCGTGCCAGGATGTCGTTGACGCTCTCCAACAGCTGTTCCTTTCGGCCGTTGAGCTGGCTGCGGACGACCGATGAGTTGAGCGTAATGTAGAGCTTGCCGCTGCGGTAGAAGCGTTTGAGGGTAAAGGGGCCGGCGCCGGAGGCCTTGTCCCAGGCGTCAAATATGCGGCGGGTGTTTAGGCCCGACGACAGATGGGTGTCGTGCAGGTATTCCCGGATGGCGGCGGCCAGCGGAAGGGCGTTCTTGCGGTTAATCCTGTACTTGTCCATCTATTCTGCAGAATGTGCCGCCGCTGGCCTGGAAATAGGCGCGGTCTGAGGTTATCTTGTCTACCAGGGCCTCCGTGCGGGACTTGTCTGTATCGGACAGGAAGATCTGCCCGAAATCGTGCCCGGCAACCATCTGGAGCAGGTTGCCTACCCGGTTCATGTCCAGTTTGTCGAAGAGGTCGTCCAGCAGGAGTATGGGAGGGAAGCCGTAGGAGAGCTTCATTATCTCGTATTGTGCGAACTTGAGCGCCACGAGGAACGACTTCTGCTGCCCCTGTGAGCCGCAGCGGCGCAGGGGGAAGCCGTCCAGCGTAAAGAGGAAATCATCCCTGTGTATGCCCGCGGTTGTATAGCGGAGGGCTTTGTCCCTCTCCATATGCGATGCGGCAAGCTCCTCCCAGCTGTGGCGGGAGAGGTCTGAGCTGTAGGCGATACCTACGCTCTCGCGACCTCCGGAAATGGCCTCGTAGTAGCGGCATACGACGGGCAGCAGCTCCGCGGCAAACCGGGCGCGGACATCGTGGATGCGGGAGGCGATGGGGGCGATGCGGGCGTCGAAGGTCTCCAGCAGCGAGGCGTCGGGATCGGTATCTTTGAGGAGGCGGTTGCGCTGCGCCAGGTATCGGTTATACTGCTGAAGGTCAGAGAGATACTGCCTGTCCATCTGGGAGATGAAGGCGTTTGCGAAGCGGCGCCGCTCTTCTCCGGACTCGCTCACGAGGTCTGTGTCTGCAGGGGATACCAACACTATGGGGAGCACGCCGATGTGGTCCGACACCTTGGTGTACGGCTTGTCGTCCCTGCGGATTTTCTTTTCTGCGCCCTCGGCGACCTTGATGGAGAAGCGGCTTTGGACGCCGCTGCCCATGTCGTAGGTGCCGCTGAGGGCGAAAGCCTGGGTGCCGTGCCGGAAATTGAACTTCTCGCTGGCCTGGATGCCGCTTTTAGTCATTGAAAGATAGTGGATTGCGTCCAGCAGGTTGGTCTTGCCCTCTCCGTTGCCTCCCCAGATGCAGTTGATGTTGGGAGAAAAAGCCAGCTCCTGCAGCTCTATGTTGCGGAAATCCTGTATGACTATCTTGTTCAAAACGGGCATAATGCAAAATTAGGTTTTTTTAATTGAAATTACTACCTTTGTCAGCTATTTTATCAGGAAAATCAAAATTAATGCATATGGCAAAGCAAAATGTTAACGACAAGGAGGCCATCCGCCGCGAGAATATCGAGGAAACCGTCTCCAAAACAGATCAGTTCTACAACGAACACAAGAAGACCATCTGGACCGTCGCGGCCGTCATCGCCGTAGTCGCACTCGCCGTCTTCGCTTACGTCAAGTTGATTTACCAGCCCAAGTGCGCAGAGGCTATGCAGCAGGCTTTCCCCGCCGAGCAGCTTTTTGAGTCCGGTGAGTACGAGCTCGCCCTCAACGGCGACGGAAACGTCCTCGGACTTTCAGACATCATCGCAGAGTACGGCGCAAAGGCCGGCAAGGCTGTCTTCATGGAGGCAGGCCTTTCCGCCCTTCAGCTCGGTGAGTTCGAGCAGGCCCTCTCTTACCTCAAGAAGTACAGCGGCAAGGACCCTATCCTCGCAGCCCGCGCCATCGCAGCTGAGGGAGACGCCCTCGCAGGCCTGGAGCGCTACGCAGACGCCGCTTCCGCATACCTTAAGGCCGCTGCCAAGTCGGACGACGTCTTTGCAGCCGGCTACCTTCTCAAGGCTGGCATCATGTTCGAGGAACTCGGCCAGAAGGCCAAGGCACTTGAGTGCTACAAGACCATCAAGGACAAGTATCCTTCTTCCGTAGAGGGCTACGATATAGACAAATACATAACCCGCGCCGAGTAATATGGGAAGAGCATTTGAGTTCCGCAAAGAGCGCAAGCTCAAGCGCTGGGGTCATATGGCCCGTACCTTCACCAAACTGGGCAAGGAAATCACCATCGCCGTCAAGCAGGGCGGTCCCGACGTAACCGGCAACCCCCGCCTCCGCGCCCTCATGGCCGAGGCCCGTGCCGAGCAGATGCCCAAAGAGAACATCGAGCGTGCCATCAAGAAGGCCACCGAGAGCAAGCAGGGAGACTTCAAGGAGATAATCTACGAGGGCTTCGGACCTTTCGGCATCGCCTACCTGGTTGAGGCCGCAACAGACAACAACACCCGCACCGTGGCCAACGTCCGCAGCTACTTCAACAAGTGCGGCGGCTCCCTCGGTACCAGCGGCAGCGTGTCCTTCATGTTCGACCGCAAGTGCACGTTCCGCGTCAAGGAGAAGGACGGCGTCGACCTCGAGGAGCTCGAGCTCGAACTCATAGACTATGGCGTGGAAGAGCTCTTCGAGCAGGTTGAGGTAGACAAAGACGACAACGAGACCAAGGTCATCGTCATTTACGGCGAGCCCACCTCATACGGTTCCATCCAGAAGTACATAGAGGAGAACGGCTACGAGCTCATCTCCGGCGGCTTCGAGCAGATCCCCAACGTAGATCTCAAAGACGTCACTGCCGAGCAGCGCGCCACCCTCGACAAACTCACCGGTTTGCTGGAAGACGACGAAGACGTTACGAATGTATATACGACGATGAAGCCGGAAGAGTAATTAATCTAATCGGATTCAAACAAGGTTAGGGCGGTGCGTCATCTGACGCGCCGCCTTTTCGTTTCTGGAGATCTGGTCGAGGTCGGAGGGAAGGACGGCGGTGGCGAGGAAGCGTTCCCAGATGTAGGAGACGGCGGCGGGGGAGGGGTGGACGAGGTCGTCGGCGTAGAAGCGGTAGTCGCGCAGTTCGTCCATCATTATCTCATAAGCCGGGAAGTATTCTGCCGCAATCGTGTCAGCTGCAAGCAGCAGGCGCGCTTTGCTGAGGGCGTTGGCGTGGGCGCCGTCGCCGAGGTGGCGGATGGGGGAGACGGTGAGAAGGATCTTCTTCTCCGGGTGTGCCGAGGCGATGGAGCGGAGGCACTCGGAGCTCTGTTCTACGGTAAGCATCTCGCGCGTGAATTCGCCTGCGGGGCGCTTGAGACAGTTGGCGACTATGCGGCCGTCGTGGCGCCATACGAAGGATGTGCCGAGGGTTAGGACGAGGCGATTGGCGCTCTTCCAGAACTCGCTGGCCTGCTGCAATTTGGCGTTGGCGTTCGAAAGAAATTCTTCAGCAGTGGCGCGGGCAAAGGAAGTGTGGTGCCAGAAGGAGCAGATGCGCCCTGCTCCGGCCCCCATCTGCACGCAGTCTTCCGGGCCGAACGGCTTGCCGGAATCCAGCCTTTGGACGGCCTGCTCGATTGATGCCGGATTGTACAGTGTGCCGAAGGGATTGACCATCACGTCAAAGCCGGCGGCGGCCATCTTTTCCCCTATGGAATCTGCAAAGCAGCTGCCCAGCAGGACTATGCGGTCCTGCAGGCAGAAAGGGCTCTCCAGGGGCGGGAAAACAACTTGCGAAAAGAATTTCATTTATCGGACAGAATTGTTATTTTTGCGAAGATATGAAAAAAATTCTGTCAGTCGCACTTCTGCTTGTTTCCGGCGTGCTGTCTTACGCCCAGAAGTTCGATTACAACATAGGCTTCGACTACCTGTTCTATAACTACGAATACGGCATTTCCCGCTACTTCGTGGGGGAGGATTCATTTTATCCTTATCAGCATTCACATACGCTCCACGGCGTGCGGCTGACTCCCGAGGCGGGCCTTCTGGTGGCTCAGTCGCCGTCGGCGTTCCACAGGCTGCGCGTGGGCATAGATGTGTTCAAGCAGATGGGCCAAGAGGTGGAGAACCTCGGCCTCTTCCGAGAGCTGATCCTGTACTACAATGCAGAGGCGTATTTCAACAACGGCGGGCACCTTGAGGCCTGGGCGGGTTGCTTCCCGCGCCGCTTCAGCTCGGGCACCGGATACCTCGGCCCGGTCTGGGACACGGAATACCGTTGGCTAGACCCCAATGTTGAGGGCTTCCTCGTCAAATATCAGATAGACAAGAAGTTGCGTGCGGAGCTTATGTTCGATTGGCCCGGGATGACCGGGGATGACTCCTCTCCCTTGCGCCGCGAGCGCTTCCGCATACTGAGCGACGGCAGCTGGCGCTTTGCCGGAGATTTCTCCATCGGCTGGACGGCCTCCCTGTATCATCTTTCCAAATCGCCCACTTGCAACAACGTGGTGGATTACGATATCTTCAATCCCCGCCTGGAGTGGGCCCCGTTCACCTGGATGGATGACTTCCGCCTGGAGTTCGGCGGCCTCTTTACATATCAGTACGACAGGGCAAACGCCCCCGCTCCGGTGTTCCCGATGGGTCTCTGGAGCCTGCAGACCGTCAGCAAGTGGCACGTCACCCTTACTAACCGCTTCTATTGGGGAGAGGACCTGATGCCGTATTATAACTCTTCGTTCGAAGGCATCCCGTACGCACGCGAGCTGTATGTTGCGGAGCCCGCCTTCAAAACGCTCCACGCCGATCCCAGCTGGTGCGACTGGCTTACAATCGCATATCAGCTCAGGATTTCCAGC
>JAFZXV010000158.1 GCA_017616595.1 Bacteroidales bacterium | reverse complement strand
GGGACGAATTTGGCAAGTTTCATAGAAATGCGTACTTTTGTTACAGATGTCCAAAATTAAGAAAATAATTTTGATTTTGACGCCGCTGGCGGCATTATATCTATTCTGTCTTCCGGCAAAACTGTTCCACCAGCCCCTCAGCGCCACGCTCAGCACGGCGGACGGCACCCTGCTCGGAGCCCGCATATCCTCCGATGGCCAGTGGTGCTTCGAGCCCGCCGCAAGCGTGCCGGATAAGTTTGCCAGATGCATCGTCACATACGAAGACAAGCGTTTCCGGTGGCATCCGGGGGTGGATTTACTGTCGGTCGGACGCGCCGTACGGCAGAATCTCAGCCGCCGGGAGGTGGTTTCAGGCGCCAGCACCATTACCATGCAGGTAATCCGCCTGAGCCGGCCGGACGCTCCGCGCAATATCCCGGAAAAGCTTCTGGAGGCCATTATGGCAACGCGTCTGGAGCTCCGCTGCTCCAAGAAAGAGATACTCCTTCTATATGCCTCCAACGCTCCGTTCGGAGGTAACGTAGTTGGGCTGGAAGCCGCCGCGTGGCGCTACTTCGGACGGCCCGCAGACGAGCTCTCCTGGGCAGAGAGCGCAATGCTTGCAGTGCTCCCCAACGCCCCTGCGCTAATTCACCCCGGTAGAAATCGCGAACGCCTGCTGGAAAAGCGCAACTCATTGTTGGACAAGCTTATGGCCAATGGTATAATTGACGACATCGAGTGCGAACTCGCAAAAGACGAACCCCTTCCGGACAAGCCTCTTCCGATGCCGGACAAGGCCTACCATCTGCTTGAGCGCCTGCGCGCAAAAGGGGGAGACAAGGCTTACGTCTGCACCATAGACCCGGTGCTGCAAGACAGGGTCAACGCCATCGCCCGTTCGCACTTCCAGGAGTACCACAGCAACCTCGTAGACAATATGGGAATCCTCGTACTGAGCGTCAAGACGGGGCAGCCCGTTGCATACTACGGCAACACCAAAGGTCTGTCGCCGGGGCTCAGAGGGGCCGATGTGGACATGATTCCGGCCGCCCGTTCCAGCGGCAGCACGCTCAAACCTCTGCTCTATGCGGCAATGCTGGACAGCGGAGACATCCTCCCCACCACGCTCATCAAGGATACGCCCTACAACTACAACAATTTCCAGCCGCATAACTTCACCCGTACCTTCGACGGCGCCGTGCCGGCGGACCAGGTTATCCAGCGCTCGCTCAACGTGCCCTCCGTGCGTATGCTGGAGCAGTACGGGGCCGCCCGTTTCCTTGAGCTGCTGCAGCAGATGGGGTTCGATACGATTACGAGGGATGCCGACCATTACGGCCTCGCGCTGATACTCGGCGGAGCGGAGATATCTTTACAGAATTTAACCGGAGCCTATTGTGCTATGGCTCAAAAGCTTACGGACATTCAGGAGATTCCCGGTCAAGCCGGGAATGACGGCTCTCGCGTCATGCCCGACCACCATACCTCGGACGGCTCTCGCGTCATGCGCGACAACCAGGGAACGGACGGCTCGCGCGTCATGCCCGACCTGATCGGGCATCCGGAGGTGCCGCTCAGCAGAGGAGCCATATGGCTGACGTTCGAGGCGCTGTCCAAGGCGGGCCGGCCGGAGGAGGAATCGTCCTGGCGCTCGTACAGCTCGTCCCGCAAGATTGCCTGGAAAACCGGCACCAGCTGGGGAAACCGCGACGCATGGAGCGTGGGCGTCAACCGGGATTACGTGGTGGGCGTGTGGGTCGGCAACAGCGACGGCGAGGGCCGTTCCCAGATGACGGGGGTGGCGTACGCATCGCCGGTGATGTTCGACGTATTCAGCGCCCTGCCGGCATCGGGATGGTTCAGCAAGCCGCTGGACAGCCTCGTGCCGCTGGAGGTCTGCCGCAAGAGCGGGTTGCCGGCAAACGGCATCTGCCCGGATGTCGACACGCTCTGGGTGCCGGACATAGAGCAACGGCCGGACGAGTGCAAGTACCATCGCACCGTACATCTGGACTCCGGCCGCCGCTGGCTAGTAAACAGCAGCTGCTGGCCCGTGGAAGATATGGTGGAGGCTGTATGGTTTGTGCTGCCGCCGGCCCAGGAGTGGTTCTATATGAAGAACCACCTGGATTACAGGCCGTTACCGCCTAAGCATCCGGATTACGACGTGGCGTCGGACCAGCGCAATCCCATCGATATAATATACCCGCAGAACGGAATATCCATCGTGACGACGCGCTCGCTGAGCGGACGCGAGCAGGGTGTGGTGGTGCGTGCCGCGCATACAGACCCCACCGCGGTGCTTTACTGGCATCTGGACGACCAATTCGTTGGCCAGACCCGGAGTGGCGAGCACGATCTGCTCCTGCACCCCGAACCTGGCCAGCATCTTCTTACCGCCATGGACGCCAATGGCGCCTCACGCAGCGTGGTCTTTACTGTATTGTAGGCAGATTCCTGATTTTCAGCAACATATTGTAGCGGTCCAGGGCCTCGCCGACGCAGTCTTCCCAAGACCGGACTATGGTGTGGGACGCCTGGATGCCGGCTCGCTTGACCCGCTCCGGATTGGCCGCCAGCTCGCGGAGTTTGGCCTCCATTGCGGCGGGATCGTTCTGCACCAGGAAGCCGTTTTCCCCGTCTGTGAGGATGGTGGATGCGGTTGCGCCCTCGGCCATCACGGAAGGTGTATGGAGAGCCGCGGCCTCGCGTACCACGAGGGGCGCGTTATCGTACAAAGACGGGAAAAGGAACAGGTCTGCCGCGGCGTAGTAGCGGGTAATGACATCCCTCTCCCCTATGTTGCCTACAAAGGTTACGCGGTCTGTAAGGCCCCTCTCGCTCACCAGGTCTTTCATCTCCTGCTCGGCATAGCCGCGGCCCACGAAGAACATCCGGAACGGCACGTCCTTCATCCTTGCCAGAGCCTCTATCACGAGGCGGGGATTCTTCTCCCAGATATGCTGGCCTACGAACAGCATGACAAATTCGTCCGGCTTGATACCCAGCGCGTTACGGCAATCGGCAAAGAACTGCTCGGGGTAGTCTGCAACTAGGTCTGAGCCGTTGTCCATAACCTCCACATTGCCTTTGTAGCCATACTCGCGGAGCACTTCGATAACCGATTCCTGGGGCACCCATACAAGGTCTGCCCTCTCGTAAAAATCTACGATATACCGCACTATACCGTCTACGACGACCTTGGGGAGCACCCTGGCAAAATCGTCCCTGTACTTGGAGTGGAAGGTTGCGACCAGGGGGATGCCGAGATGCCTGGCGATGCGGCGCGCCGCAACACCGGAGGCAAACGGGCAATGCGCGTGCAGGATCTTGAATTTTGTCTGGGCGATCTTTACCAGGTAGCGCGGATCGATCTCAGCCACACCGGTCACATAGGGCTCTCTCTTGGGCACAGGAACGCTCACGTAGTCAAATACTTCAAAATCGTACTTGCTATAATCGGCCCCGGGCACATTAGGGGTGATTACCTTGACGCCGCCGACCTTCTTTTGCAGCCAGTAGGCATAGTTTTCTACGCATACTGCAACTCCGTCCATCACGGGCGGAAAGCAATCGTTGAACAGGCCTACGCTGGCCTGCTGCGGTTTGAGAGGATTATGGAGTTCCATCATTCTGCGGCAGCTTCTTCGAGGGGGATTTCCGCTTCCGGAGCAGCCTCGGCAGCCTCTTCCACCAGTTCTTCGGCGGGCTTCTCCTTATGGAACGGCAGGCCGATGCATTTGAGGTTATCGGTAAAGAACAGCACGCCGAATGCGATTACGGCAAGCAGCAGCACGATGCGGAGAATCTTCCACCACAGCGGAGTCTTGGGCTTGTACGGGTCTTCCAGCTTGAGCTTGGGATATTTGGCGATGCTGGTAAGCGTGCGTCCGAAAGGAATGTTGACGATGACGTTGGAGTTGACGGCCCAGCCGTTGGCGTTGAGCACGGGGCCGAGGTTGCGGCGGCGCAGCTTGCCCCAGGCGATGAAGCAGGAAGGGCCGGAAATTAGCAGCATGATGCCGACGATGATGAGGAGGATGCCCCACCAGGGCAGTTTTGCGATGCCTGCCACGATGGCAGCGAGCACGCCGCCCAACAGGGCTACGGCCATGCCGATGGCGGCAAAGATGCCGGCGAATTTGGCTATATCGAAGGGCGCCTTCTTTGCCGCGGCGTCTGCCGGAGCGGCTTCTGCGCCTGCCTGGAGGCTCTCCATGGCCTTTGCGTCCTTTTCTGCGGCGGATTTGTTTACGAGCCCGGTAACCCAGTTCCAGAACTTGACGTAAGGGGCCCAGAACGCCTGTTTGATGCTGAGGGGATTCTCCACTACGCGCACGATAGTGGCGTCGTAGTCAAGGCCGTCACGGTCGTAAAATACGCCGTTGGTGCCGGGACGGAGGTTGCGGGTGCTGCCGTCGGTCATAACGGCAACGATGTTCATACTCTTGCCGGTAGTCTTGGACACGCAGGCGCAGTAGAGCAGGAACATTCCGCTGAGCCCCGCCATATCGGCATGCTTGCCCATATCTTCCACACGCACGCAGAGGCGGCAGCAGCGCTGGTCGATGTAGAGCTTGCCGGCCTCAAAGACGGCCATCTGCGTTTGGTCGGGGGAATAGAAGTCACTGAGTATCACGTAGTTCTTGAGGAGCTTGTAGAAGTCTCTGTACAGGTGCATCAGCTTGTTGACCTCGTCTATGGAGTTGGCTTCTTCTTCGAGGGCCTTGTCTGCGGCTACGAGCTCGAGAAGGGCCGCTTTGTCATCGGCCTTGAGAAGGGCCTGCACAGCCTCCAGACCGAGGGACTCTACGCTTTCTCCCTTCTTGGCGTCTTTCCATGCGGTGTAGGGGGCGAACTTGGCGAGCATTGCGTTCCATTCCTCCTCGTTCACGCTTTCCTTACCCTCGAATACCAGAGCGCGGAGGGCGTCGAAGCGGGCCTTCCAGGCGGGGTTGACGGCATCGAACCTGATGATGCCTTCTTTGCTCGGACGGGCGATAGGATAAGAGGCGATCTCGTCTGCCTCGGCGGTGAGGTTATGGTCTGAAATTGCGCTTATGCGGTCTGCCGACACGTCCACTGCGGGAGCGGCTAACTCAGTGAAAGCTATGAGTTTGCAGCGCATGAAGTAGTCTGCCACCTTTTCTTTGAGGGCGTTGGCGGAATCCAGCGCGGCCTGGGTGTTGTCTCCAAAGGGAAAGATATCTGCGGTGCCTGCTTTCTGCCACTCGGCATAGTCGGCGAGGGCGGTGTAGAAGGCCTCGATATGGTCTGCAGTCACACCCTGGGCGCCGCTGCGGTCCGTTGCGGAACCAATCTTTTCTACTATGGTGCGGATAACCTCCTTCAGGTGCTCGTCTTCTGCGGAAACTTCGGTTATGACGCCGTCTCCGTTAGCTCCGGTGGCGGCAAAGATTGCCACGCTGTCTGAAGAATCGGCAACGGAAATCTCGTCTTTCTCCAGCTTGAGGTTGGAAAGGATCTGAAGGGCGGATTTGTAGAGTTTTGCGCCAGCCTCGCTCTCCGTGTTGATCTGGTCCAGCTTGAGAGTATCCAGTCCCTTAACGAGCAAGTCTTTATCTTTGAGCACTTTGCAAAGCCAGTCGGCAGCGGCCACAACCTCGTCTACGCGGATCTTTCCGTCGCCGTCTGTGTCTACCATCTTAAGGGTTTCTGTGGGGAATTCGAGGCCCGTTGTAGGGCAGCTCAGCACAGTCCAGAGCTTCTTGTCGAGCTCTCCAAGGTGGGCGATGTCTTCTCCGTTGCGGATGTTTACGCGAACTACGCCGCCAAAGGAGCAATAGCTCCATTCATAGCCTTTGGGTTGATTTTTCTTAGCCATATCGGTAGTGGTTTATCAGGCAAACTTACGATTTTTTTCCTATATTTACAACGTGTCAGATGTCTTAATTATAGGTGGTGGCGCCGCCGGATGCTTCTGTGCGGCAGAACTGAGCCGCCTCCGCCCGGACCTTCCGATTACCATCCTGGAGGCCGGCCCCCGCCTTATGGCCAAGCTGGCCATCACAGGCGGCGGCCGCTGCAACATCACCAACAGTTTTGAGGGAGTCTGCGGTGTGCCGCTTTTCGGACCGTACGCAGAGCCCGGTAACACCGGCAGAGAACTGGGCAAAGTGTCCGTACACGAACTTGAGACCGTTTATCCCAGAGGAGCCAGCCTGCTCAAGCGCCTGCTCCCCCGCTTCGGCCCTTCGGACTGCCTGAACTGGTTCGAGGAGCGCGGCGTGGAGTTTACAGTGCAGCCGGACGGCTGCGTCTTCCCCGCGAGCCAGGATGCAATGCAAATAGTCCGCGTCCTTGAGCGCGAGCTCCGCCGCGGAGGCGTTAAAGTCCTGTGCAACAGCAAGGTAACCGCCATCGGCCCGGGGCTCTCTGTCAG
>JAFZXV010000157.1 GCA_017616595.1 Bacteroidales bacterium | reverse complement strand
CCGCGACTATGCACGCGCCAACGGCTTCAAGGGCACCTTCCTCATCGAGCCCAAGCCCATGGAGCCCACCAAGCATCAGTACGACGTTGATACAGAGACCGTTATCGGCTTCCTCCGCGCAAACGGGCTGGACAAGGACTTCAAGGTCAACATCGAGGTCAACCATGCCACCCTGGCTGGCCACACCTTCGAGCACGAGCTCACCGTAGCAGTAGACAACGGATTCCTCGGCTCCATCGACGCAAACCGCGGCGACGCACAGAACGGCTGGGACACCGACCAGTTCCCCGTCGACCCGTACGACCTCACCCAGGCAATGATGCAGATTATCCGTAACGGAGGATTCAAGTACGGTGGCACCAACTTCGACGCCAAGCTCCGCCGCAGCTCCACCGACCCTGAGGACATCTTCATCGCCCACATCAGCGCCATGGACGCAATGGCTCACGCCCTGCTCAACGCCGCCGCAGTGCTTGAAGAGAGCCCCATCCTGGAGATGGTAGCTCAGCGCTACTCCAGCTTCGACAGCGGCCTCGGCAAGAAGTTCGAAGAGGGCAAGGCAACCCTCGAAGAGCTTTACGACTACGCCAAGGCCAGCGGCGCACCCGTTGCCGCCTCCGGCAAGCAGGAACTCTACGAGACCCTTCTTAACCTCTATGCTAAATAATTGAGCATTAATTAGTTTTCATCGGAAACGGCCGGGATGTTCTCCCGGCCGTTTCTGTTTAAAGAATTCGGTTAAAGACTAATCTTCTGATACGCCAGGCGCTCATCTCCGTTGGCCAGGTAGATGATGCCGCAGTAGCGGAATCCGTAGCAAAGTATGCAGTGCTGCATTATGACGTTGTCCCGGTGGGTGTCTATGCGCAGGTTGCCGTCCCGCCCGGAGCACCAGTCCATAATGGACCTGAAGATGCCGTGCGCCCCGGGGATGCTGCCTATACGGTGGATTACATGATACGGCAGGGTATCGTCCAGCCATGCTCCCCCCTCGATGTAGGAGTATGTTGGCTCGGGCGACGGGATAAATGCAAAGTAGGCCACTATTGCACCGCTGTCTGCCACAACAAAGCCGTGCCCGCTGCGGATATCGTTGAGTATCACCTCTTGAGACGGATACCCGTCCACCCACTGCCCCATATTGCCGGATGCACGCATTATGCCTTTGGCGGCATCCAGCACCGGCATTATGGACGGAATATCTTCCTCCAGCGCAGGGCGTATGGTGCGGGTTTCATCTCTGTAAGCATCTTCGAATATGGCGCGCAGCTGCTCCCGGTTGCGGATAATGGCACGGAGCTCGGCCAGAGGCGCCTCATTGGGCGAGCCGGGGATGAGGAGATGCAGGTAACCACCCTCGGCATATTTTTCCTGCAGATGATCCAAGGTGCGCTGCCAATGGCTTTCCTTATCCAGCTCCGGATAGTGGGCAAATCCGAACTGCACGGTGCGGCGGATGATGGTCACGGGGTCTATCATCCTGTCCGCCTCCGCCACAAGGCAACCGTAGATGCTGCGCGGAGGCGTGGTTGCCGAGGCGCGATGATCTTCCGCAGCCTGGGCTACAGTCTCTATCTGCTCCGGCGTAAACCACTCCCGCAAGCGCTCATCGGCCCTGATTATTTTGCCGCTCTCCAGATGATGGGTCTTGCGGTCTACGGCAAGGCCTAGATCGTGACAAGCCGCGGCAACATAGAGCATCTCTTCATCTACGTCGTAAGCCTTGGCCATAGACATTGCCCGGTCTATGACCATCTGCGCGTGGTCTTGCCGGTGCGCCTTATCGAAGGCGGCATATCGCGGGATAATCTCGCTGCAAATATAATCCTTGAGGCTTTGACGCATATTGATGCAAATATACGATTTTCCCAAAAAACGCAGTATATTTGTGCAACAAGCAAAAGACTATGCCAGCAAGCGCATTAAAACCCCTGTTCGAATCCTATACCGGACAGAAGCTGGAGAGCAGCGTTGAGCTGCCCGTGTCCGGCAGCCACCGCAGATACTTCCGCCTCACAGGCGGCAACCTTTCACTAATAGGCGTCCTGGGCACCAGCCTGGAAGAGAACCGGGCCTTCATCAGCATGAGCCGCCACTTCGGCAGCAAAGGCCTCCCGGTGCCAGCAATACTGGCAACGAGCGACGACGGCTACGCCTACATCCAGCAAGACCTTGGCAGCAAGATGCTCTTCGACCTCGTGTCCCAAGGGCGCGAGAGCGGCATCTACAGCTCGTACGAGACCGGCCTGCTGTGCCGCGCCATCGAACAGCTGCCCGCACTGCAGTTCCGCGGGGCCGAGGGCCTTGACTGGTCTGTCTGCTACCCGCAGCAGGCCTTCGACGCCAGGATGATAGACTTCGACCTCAATTATTTCAAATACTGCTTCCTAAAGGCTACCGGCCTGGAATTCAACGAGGTACAGTTGCAGGACGACTTCGAACGCCTCAAGGCAGACCTCCTCAAAGACTGCGGCAACACCTTCATGCACCGCGACTTCCAGGCCCGCAACATAATGATGCACGACGACCAGCCGTACATAATCGACTTCCAGGGCGGCCGCCGCGGGCCCATATATTACGATGTCGCATCTTTCATCTGGCAAGCCCGATCCCGCTTCCCCGAGGAGCTCAAGCAGGAACTCATCCGCACATATCTGCGTGCCCTGCGCAGCTTCCAGGAGGTGGACGAAGACGAGTTCCGCGCGCGCCTGCGCCTATTTGTGCTCTTCCGCACTCTGCAGGTCCTGGGAGCCTACGGCTTCCGTGGCTACTTTGAAAAGAAACCCCATTTCCTTGCAAGCGTGCCGTATGCGCTCAGCAACTTGCGCAACCTTCTGCAGACGCCATTCACGGACTATCCATATCTCAACGGACTCCTTACGGAGCTCACCGGGATGCCCCAGTTCAACGAAATCCCCCAGGACAAGCGTCTGGAGGTGCATATCTACAGCTTCGCCTACAAGAAAGGCAT
>JAFZXV010000156.1 GCA_017616595.1 Bacteroidales bacterium | reverse complement strand
GAGCAAGATTATAGCCTCGTCGCCAGACTCATCTATCTGGGAATTGAGCATCCGGGCCAGTACTTCTCCCTTACTGTCAGTGCCGTAATTATAGCGCCATGCATCACCAAGGTCGGAAATGCGGATTGTCTGCCTGGCACCGAACATAGCTATGTAGCAGAAACTGTATATGAGCACCGTCATAGCTACGGAAAAGAAGACTATAGACCAGGGATGGCTGTTGACCAGATCTTTTATTATAAGCGCTTTAACCGCCATAAAAGCATACAGAAGACTCAGATTGAAGAACTGCAGCTGACAGACTGGGACATCTCCGCTCTTGAAAAAAAAGTTATGAAGATCTGCCGCCTTGAAAGAACACTTGCGGTAATAAAAGACCAAATAAAACACGAACAGCACTACCAACACGTAAACGACAATGCGGTATACATAAAACGCAGAGAGGAAAAACAGATACGTTACGTCTCCACTAAGAGCGTCAATCGCCTTAAGGCCACCGGAATAATATGCTTGAAGCGCGTGCTCGATATTGTCGGGACCGGCAAGGATATAGAAGATGATAGCGGATGTGAGCAGTGCAGCCGGCAGAACGGCCCATAGCAGATGCAAAGGGTGCGAGGTACGGATTCCCCTCAATTTACGCAGATAAATGATACAGAGTGGCACAAGGCAAGGAGTAGCTGCCTGCGCCATCAGCACAGAAATGGCCTGCAAGTGCTTTGGCGCAAGCACATCTGCATAGCAGCAGTCGTAAAACAGGAACAGCGACTCGAACAGCAGCAACGAGAAGAGTTGCGGCGCAGTATCTATCCTTCTGCAGAACAGACGGTGCGCTATGAGCCAGAGCACGCATGTAAACAGAGGCAGGAATATGCAGAGTGTACGAATCATCGGCAACAAAGCTAGAAAAAATTTTTATGAATCAAAAATTATTTTCAAAATAATTAAAAATTATTTATGTTTTTAGAACAAATCATATTAACTTTGTACGATTTTCGCGCACATACGCACGCATATATATAATTTGAACGCGCTCGCACACACAGTCATTTTCCTGAGTAAGACCCATTTACGGGCTTTACTGCTTACGGTTATGCTGTTGGCGGTGTCTTACATCGGTAAAGCCCAGACGCGCAGTTCAATCCTCCCGGACGGATCGTACGCATACGACTTCCAGGTTTTCTTCCCCGTCGACCAAAAGAATCTCAGCGCGGATTATCTGAGCAACGCCCGCACCCTGGAAGTGCTGGACAGCGTGCTCACCGTCAACGGAACCTTTGCCGTAGATTCCGTAAAGATGGTTGCCCAATCCTCCCCCGAGGGCAGTTACCAAATCAACATCAGCCTCGCAAGGGAACGCGCAGAATCCATGCGCCAATACCTCTCGGCCAAATATCCTTCCATGGAGGGAATTATCACCACCGAGGCATCGGTCGCGCCATGGCCCAAGACCAGAGAGGAGCTTGCCCGCCTGCGCTACGCCGCCTTCCGCCTCGTCTTTACATACGACATCACAATCCCCCAGCTGCCGCTGGACGTAGAGATAGACGAATCCTTGTATCCCCGGATAACGGTCGCAGACGAGCCGTTTACATTTGAAGACACGCCGATTGTCGTAAGCATTCCGGATTACAGGGCCAAAAAGGCAAAATACGTCAAAGCCCCCGTTACAATAGCCGCACTCAAGACCAATCTTCTGTACGACGCCGTAACCGCCCTCAACGCAGAGATAGAAATCCCCATCGGCAGCAGGCTCTCCCTTATGGTGGAGGATGTCTTCCCCTGGTGGGAGTGGGGCAACAAATACTGCCTGGAGATGTGGGAGATGGGCGCGGAGGCCCGCTACTGGTTCTCAGCCTGGGATCCCATGGGCGCAGACAAGTTCAAGGGATTCTTTGCCGGCGCCTACGGAATGTCCGCGAGGTACGATTTCCAGTGGGACACCGCCTTGAACTATCAGGGCAAATACTGGTCTGCCGGCCTCTCCGGCGGCTGGTGCACCCCCATCGGCAAGAACAAGAAGGCCCGTCTCGAGCTGAGCATCGCCGCCGGCTACCTGTACGCAGACTGGCAGCACTATCAGCCCACAGACTCGTACAACAAGCTCATACGGGACAAACTCAACGCCGGTTACGTAACCTACTGGGGCCCCACCAAGGCCAAGGTGAGCCTTATCATCCCCCTCAACGTAAACGTCAGAAGAAAGGAGGTGCGCAATGACTAAGAGAAAGTTCCATCTCATCCCCGCCATTGTGCTGATCCTCCTGGCAGCATCCTGCGACCTCCGTCCGCTGGAAGACCCGAGCGAGCTGGTGAGCATACGCATCAACGTCAACGTCAAGACAGTCATCAACGTAACTGCCCGGCACACGCTGTACACCGGCAATCCAAAGATCAACGAGCTTACGGCAGAAAAAGACTATCAGCTCAAGACGGACATCATGAGGGTCCTTATCTACAACCCCAAGACCAAATCGCTCGTCAACCAGTCCTTCGTTACCTCCAAGAGCGAGAAGGAAGACGGCAGCCAGTTGTTCACAGGCACCCTCAACATAAGCTACGGCACCTTCGACTTCCTGGTCTACAACTTCGACACGCCTACAACCCAGGTCAAAGACGAGAACAACGAAGACCAGATTCTCGCCTACACCAACGAGCTCACGGAGAGCCAGCGCAGCAGCATGCTCGGTTCCAAGGCAGATACGTTCGACAACATCCCCATCCACCTGGAGCCTGAACACCTGATGGTCGCCCACCATCCGGAAATGCGCGTTTCTCCGCACGACACGGTTGTCGTTATCCATACGGAGGCATCCTCAATCATAGACACTTACTACATCCAGATACACGTGGAGGGCATGCAGTACGCATCCACACGCGCCAACGCCGTCATCTCCGGAGTGTCGCCTTCCAACCACATCGGCCAGGGCACCACCGGGAGCGGCGTCCGCACCACGGATCCCGCCGGAGCCGTGTGCTTCGAGCTGCGCCAGAGCACAGATACCACCTACGCCGGTGCCAACAAAGACATTATGTGCGCCGTGTTCAACACCTTCGGCAAGATTCCGGACGCCAAGTCAGACCTGCGCGTAACCTTCAACGTGGTTGACATTGCCGGCAACCTGCAGCAGAAAGAAGTCAATTTGGACGAGATATTCAAGACGGAAGACGCAATAGAAAGGCACTGGCTGCTGATAGACGAAGTCTGGACCATAGAGAAGCCAGAGAACCCCTCCACACCCGGAAGCGGCTTCCAGCCGTGGGTGACAGACTGGGAAATAACAGAAGGAAACATTAGCCTGTAATGAAGCTGAGCAATTTACATATAGTCCTGATTATCAGTGCGCTTGCAGTCCTCCTGGGCTGTGAGAGGGAGCCTGTGCCCGGTAAGGATACACGCATCCTCTGGAGCGTAGCTACCGACGCTGGGCAGACAAAGACAGACGGCTACCCTGCAGGCACAGACGTGTATTCCACGCACAACAGCTTCGGAAGCTTTGCCCTCCGTTACACGGGCACAAGTGCAAGCGACTGGGGCACAGCCAGCTACACAATGCATATCAACGGCGAGCTTATATCATACTTCGGCCTCGGCAACACCCCCATCTGGAGCACGATGACGGAGAACTACTGGCCCACTACGGCAAACTCACGCCTGCATTTTGCATCATTCTCGCCATACAAAACCCTGCACAACAAGGCTGTGTACGGTAATCCTACGGACGGCATTACAATCAGCAACTACCAGGTCCCCAAAGACAAGAAAGACCAGCACTACCTCACGGTTACGGAAGGACTGACCTCATACAGACTGTACGACGACGACCTGATGATTTCCAACGAGTACGACGTTAACAGTCCGGACGCGGCAGACCCGAACAACGACATCGGCCCTGTCTACGGCACGTTCACCGGCGTTCCTACTCTTTTCACACACATCCTCACCCGTATCAAGGTGCGTTTTTATCAGGACGCAACCATATCGGTAGACTATTACGACAGCCAGACCATCAGAATCCTGTCGGTCAAGTTCAAGGACGTGTACACCTCGGGCACGTTCAAGGCCACCCCGGTGCTTACGTCAAATCCCGATCCTACTCACGACCCGTACGGCACATACTACGCCCCCACCATCGGCGCCAGCTCGTGGACTTCCCTCGGCGGTGTTTCCGACGCAGTTTTGTTCGACAGCCTTGTAGGAACCGATGCCATATCAACAAGCTCCGGAGCCCCCACAGTGGTGGTTGAGGATTACTTTGCCCTTCCGCAGGCATTGGTTGCATCCGGCCAGAAGCTGGAAGTCAAATACCGCATCACATCCACCAAAGACGATTACATCTTCTCAGAAGAGGCCACCGACGAGGCATATCTCAATTCCACCCCGGATTGGACGCCCAACACAGACATAACCCTCACGGTCAAGCTATCTGCAATACGTACAATACCCATAGAGTTCACCGCAACCGCCGCCAACTGGACAGACGGCCAGTCATATCACCTAACGCCCGAAGATTAATGAAGCATACCGCGCACATATCACTGTTGATCCTCCTCTCGCTTGCCCTTACGGCATGCGTCAAGGAGAGCGTGGTCACTTCTCTCCGTGAGCCAGGCAAGGTGGAGTTTATGCCGGCCACCTATCTTGCCGCAACAAAAGTCAGCGGCGGCGTATTCCCCACCGACCAGAGCTTCG
>JAFZXV010000015.1 GCA_017616595.1 Bacteroidales bacterium | reverse complement strand
GCCGGTGAATGCGAGCATTCCGTCAGCAGCCACGATGGGGCAGGTCTCGGACGCCGCCACGAGCAGCTCGTCGCGTACCATCTGCTTCTTGATGGTGCCGGAGAAGTTGCGGGCGTTGCCCAGATCCCATACGTGAGGGCCTTCGATTACGTTCTGCGTAAGGTCTTCGGGTTCTTCCACATAAGGGGTCCACCACTTGGGAGCACCTACGCCTTTGCCCGCTATTTCGGAGTCGGGGTTGATGTTGAAGTAACCGCCGGCAGAGTTGTAGCAAGGGTCGTCGGCAAGTATGCTTGCGCCCACCTTGGCTGCGGGCCAGCTGTCGGTGAAGTATGTGTCGGCTATGTCGTAGAACCAGTTGTTGACTGCTGCAACGGCAAGACCGTCGGCAGTCTGGTACTTGGCGTTGGCGCTTCCCAGGACGGCCTTTTCAACCATATGGATGAAGAGGTTGTTCTTGAACGAAACGCTGCCGGGTGCTATCTGCAGGCCGAAGAAGCCCGCGTTGTTGGTGTTGTCTACGAAGTTGAGGTTGCGGACGGTGTTGTTCTCCACCACGAGGGCGCCCATGGTTCCGGCGTCTATACGCAGGAAGGTACGCATACCCTGGGTGATGGTGTTGCCGATGAAGCTCAGCGTTCCGATGCTCGTGGCCTGGCGGATGTCGAACACGTCGCCGCCGCCGGTGCCGTCAGCGTTGATCTTGGAGATCTCGCAGCTGTCGTAAGTAACGTCGCCCAGCACCATGGCCTTGCCCCACTCGTAGATGATACCCTTGCTGTAATTGGTAATCACACAGTTCTTGTAGGTGAGGTTGCCGATGGCCTTGCCGTCCACGGTGCCGCCGTTCTTGTTCTGGATGGCGAAGCCGAATCCGGAGGGGCTGATCGCGGTGGGGGCGCCGTTGAATTCCACACCCTCGAAGTACAGGTCTGTGCCTGCCCAGGTGTCGGCAATCTGGAGCTCGCCGGTGAGCACGGGCTTGGTGCCGTCTGCGGTCTCTTCTCCCACGAGGGTGAAGCCCTGGGTGATGTCGAGGGACTCGATGTCGTAGGGCGAGCCGGCCTGCATCAGGCGGATCTTTGCGCCCTGGGTGAGAATGGCGTTCTTGAGGGCGTCAAGGGTGGACACCTCGGTGAATCCGCTCACGTCCGGAGTGGTCCAGGCATCTACCTGGCCGCGGCTGGCGCTGAGGAAGTAAAGCGTGAAGGTGTACTCGGTCGAAGGGGTGAGGCCGTCGATGGTAGCGGAAGCGGCAGCGATCTCCTCAGCGGAGAGGGTGTGGCTGCCAGCCCCGGAACCGGCGGTGTCGCCGTACTTGGAAGGATAGTAGTCAATCTTGGTGACTTCCTGGAAATCGGCGACTTCCTTGGACCATGCGAGAGAAACGCTGGTGGCCTCGCGGGCTGTTACCTTCATAAACAGGTTGTCCTTTACCGCAAAGGTCTTGAAGGACTTTTCTGCCACGGCGATGTGCGAGGGCTCCTTCTTCTCGTTGAAGGCCTGCACGGTAAACCAGTAGGTCTTGTCTGCTGTGAGTTTCTTTACAAGAGGCACGTTGCCGGGCTCCACCTGCTCGGAGAAGTCCTTCTTGGTGCGGGCCTCGTCTGTATAGACGCACAGTTCGTAATAGTCGGCATCCTTGGCTACGTCCCAGGAGAAGGTCACCACGTCGCCGAGGGAGGAACTCACCCTGGCGTCGAGGTTCATAGGCTCCAGGCAGCGGAACAGGTTGAGGTCTTCTACGATTTCGAGCTCGCGCTCGGCGCAGGAAGCCGCAAACGTGCCGACCAGGAGGATGCAGACCGCGTATTTGAATATGTTCTTGAGTTTCATAGGGCCTGACGTATTAAGGGTTATCATAGCCATAGTCGTTTAAGATATTGTTCTGGCTGTTGGTGATGGTATCAAAGAAAATGGGCCAGAACATGTGCTGCACGGGATCCTGGGTATAAATACCCTCGATCCTCTCTGTGTAGAAGCCGGAATTCTTGGCGTCGTCGTACTTGGTCACGTAGCCCACGGAGAGCTCGGCGCCACTGGGAATCTCGTCGCCGTTGGCGATGAAGTGGATGTCGAGACCGTCGTCTGCGTAGGTGTAGTACATGTCGCCGGTGAGCTTGGCGTAATCGCCCTGGAGGTCACGGAGGGCCAGCATGTCGGCCTTGGCGGCATCCAGTTTGGTCTTGAGGAGATTCCAGCGGATGAGGTCGGCCTTGCGGAGGAACTCGCCGCAGAACTCGAGGGCCCTTTCGTCGACGATTGCGTTGAAGAAGGCATCCTTGCTTCCGAGGGAGTTGACGTAAGCCTCTGCGGCATCTTCTCCGCAAGCGCGGGCGCGGACTTCCTTGAGGTACCTCTTTGCACCTGCAGGGCCGTTGAGCTCGTTCTCGATCTCTGCTGCCATGAGGAGAATGTCGGCGTAGCGCATGACCACGGGCTTGATGCCGTCGTCGTTGCCTCCGGTGTAAGGCTGGGCGTCCATCCACTCGTAGCGGAATTTGCCGAAGTACCACTTGCCGATGCCTGCGGCCTCGGGCTGGGATTCCTTGTTCCACTTGTAGTTGACGCAGGTTACGTCGCGCCTCTTGTCGCCCTCGGGATACTTGAAGTACATGGTGGGCACGGGACCGGCGTCGCCGCCGCGGCTCACGCCGTTGGAGTATTTGGAGCCTTCGGAAGAAATGGCGAATGTGAAGTTCCAGCGGCCGCGTCCGGCGCCGAAGGGAATGACGAACAGGGTCTCATAGCCAGGGCCGGCAACCAGGTTGTCCATATTGTTGAGCCTGTACCACATAGCGCGGTAGTCGCTCTCCAGGGATGCCTTGCCTACGGCGTCCTGCAGATATGCAAGGGCCTTTGGATAAAGCACGTCCTTTGCGAGTTCGGGGTCGTTGGAGAGGCGCACGGTACCCAGGTCGCCTGTGCCGATCTGGCCGTCGTCTGGACGGATGGCGTAGCCCGATGCAGCAAGGGCGATGCGGGCGTACAGGCCTTCCGCGAACACCTTGTTCACTCGGTCGGTGCGGGACGTGGCGGCTGTAGCGCCGGGATAGGGCAGGTAGGGTATGGCCTCGTCGAGGTCGGCCAGGATCTGCTTGAAGATAACGTCGCGGCTGGCCTTCTTGGCGTAGATGGTCTCGGAGGTGATGGACTCGAAGCGGGCGGGAACGTCACCCCAGGCCTTGATGAGGTCGTAGTAGATCATGGCACGCAGGGTGAGGGCCTCGCCGAGCAGGAATGCCATGTCGGCGTCTTCCTCAACTTTGCCGTATTCGCGCAGGCCTTCGATTACGAGGTTGGCGCGCTCGATTCCCATATACATAAGAGGGAACGGGCCGTTGG
>JAFZXV010000155.1 GCA_017616595.1 Bacteroidales bacterium | reverse complement strand
GGTGGAACCGAAGTAGTACATCAGGTCGTAGCCCTGGAACACCCACTGGCCGGGATCCCCTTTGAACAGGGTGCGGTATGCGTTGCCGAAGCGCTTGACTTCGTTGTCCTGCGGGTTGGCGTAATAGTTGGCCGTGATGCGTGCGGCAGCTGCGTGGATGCTCTCCGTCTCGAGGTCTGAGATGGAGCGTATCCTGGATGTGCTGTAAACCGCATTGTGCCCGCCGCGCAGGTTCATCAGGGCGATTTCCCTCACGCAGGATGCGCAGAAGGCGTCGTTGTCCGACACCAGTACAAAGCGGCAGGTGCCGCTGACGGTGCCCTCATAAGCGCTTGGCGTTGAATTGATTTCGTACTTTATGCCGGCCTCGCCAAGCTCAAGGGCCATGAGGTTGACGCTCTTGCCGCCGTTCTCTTCCGTGCTTTGGAGAAGCACCACGGCGTCTCCTCCGCGAAGGTCTTCGGAGATCCATTTCACGAGGTCAAGGATCTGGGCGTCGGAATTCGCCGGGGCCTGGATTACGTTGTACCGTTCTGCCAGCGTGGCCACCTTGGGGTCCAGTGGAGAGATGATGTACTTGCCGTGGGCGCGGGGCAGGATGCGGGCTACGTCTTCGTAGCTTACGGGGCCGATTATAAGGTCGCTTTCCGCCAGTTCTCCGGCAGAGGGCAGGTCTACCGTGGAATCGAACACGGTGATGTCGTAGCGGACGCGCTCGTTGGACAGCTTGTCCGCGGCCATGAGCACTCCGCTGTAGAAGTCCAGGAAGTTGCTGTTGGGCGTTTCTTTGCTCTTGAGGGGCAGGATGAGGGCGACCTTGCGGTTCCATACGGCATCCATCTCCGCCTGGAGCTCATCGTCGCTCTTTACCGGCACAAAGCCGTCGTAGGTGTCTACGGCGGTGCTGTCTTTGGCGGGACGGCCTCCGGGGAACAGGTACCACTGGGCAGAAGCGCCAGCGGGCAGGAGCACTGCAAGTATGAATGTTGCTATAAGATATCTTTTCATAGCGAATCGGAAAAACTTATGAGTCTCTTGCAGAATCCGGACCAGGACAGGAGTTCCTTCTGCCGGCGGATGTTATTCTTGCATTCTTCTACAAGGCCCGGAGTGCCGAAAAGGCGCAGGATTCCGTCTTTTACGCACTCCGGCTCCGCTTTGTCCACGACGATGCCGGTGCCGGCATCCTCTACTGTGGCGCGCAGGGCTCCGGTATCGGTTACGACGACGGGCATCTCGAAGTGCAGTGCCAGGGAGCCTACGCCGCTCTGGGTGGCGCTGCGATAGGGGAGTACCACCGCATCCGCGGCGCAGAAGAAGCTGCGGACCTCCGAATCCGGAATATAGCGGTTGAAGAGGAATATCCTGTCTTTGGCCGCGCTCCCGTCTATGATGGCCTGATATTCGTCAAAGCTGCCGTACGGCTCTCCGGCCACTGCCAGCCGGTAATTGGCAGGCAGGGACTCAAAGGCGCGCAGAAGAATATCCAGACCCTTGTACTTGCGGATAAGTCCGAAGAAAAGCAGCACCGGGCCGCCCTCCGGGATGCCGAGCTCCTTAAGGGCTTCCCCTTGCGGAACAGGCTCTCCGAAGTGGTTGTAAACGGGATGCCGGATAATCTCATGGGGCTTGCCGGGGCAGAGCTTCAGGAGGTCCCGGGCCACGGCGTCACTCATCGTCACGCATCCGTCTACGGCTTTGAGGAACCACTTTGTAAGCGGGGCGTCGAAGAAATGCTTCTCGTGGGGGATTATGTTGTCCGTTATGGCAATCACCTTGCAGCCGGGACCCACGTGGCGTGCGACCCAGCCAAGGGACGGTGCGAACCAGGACATCCAGTACCTCACGATAAGCAGCTCCGCTCCCCATTCCCGGATGGCGCGGGCCGTCTTGCACCAGGTAAACGGATTGACGGTGCTGAGAATGCGCACGGAGTCGAGCGAGGGGGCGCTGTCGTCTGCACTAACGAACTGTGTCTTGCCCGGGAACAGCACAGAAGGGTACTGGGTGGTGAAATTGAACCCCTTGACAATATGCTCGCGGCCCAGCTCATTTGCCAGGCAGGCATTGAACTGGGCTATACCTCCCCTGAAGGGGTGGAAACAGGAAAGTATCGCGATTTTCAAGACTTAGTCTTTGTTTTCCGATTTGCTCTTGACGTAGGCGGCGTTGAGGCCTTCAAGAAGGTCGTCAGTGATGTCGAGGGAAGGGTCTCCGGTGACGACGGGGGCGGGCAGGATGTCTCCCTGTGTGGTGAGTATCATTGCGTAGCCCTTCTTGGCGTTGTATTCGTCTATGAAGGTCTTGATGGCGTCTGCGATCTGGTTCATCATGACCTGCTGCTCCTCGGCGATCTCCTGCTGCTTCTGGGCGGCGTACTGCTGGAAGCTGTTCTGCTGCTCCTGGAGCTTGCGGTACTGAACCTCGGCCACGGACTGGGTCATGAGGCCCTTGTTGATCTTGTCCTGGAAGGTCTTGGTGTCTTTCTCCAGCTTGGTGCCGCGGCGGTTGACCTCCTGGTTGATGCTGTTGATCTTGGTCTCTGCGACGCTGCGCAGGTCGTTTGCCATATCGTATTCGTCAAGGATCCTGTCGAGGTTGAAATAAACGATGGCGCCGGCGGTGGCGGTGCTGTCGGCGGCTGCCTTGACGTTGGTGACGGATGTGTTGTTGCAGCCCGTCAGCGAGAACAAGGCGATGGCGCCTGCGGTGGCGATGATGCCAATGATGGTCTTTTTCATTTTATCTGTGTGTTTCTTGAATTGCAATCTGCAAATTTAACTAAATTTTCCGAATCTCCCCCAAATAAGCGGCGATTGTCTTTTCCAGCCCCAGGTAAAGGGCGTCGCTGATGAGTGCGTGGCCTATGGAAACCTCGTCCGTCCAGGGTATGGTGTGTACGAAATAAGCAAGGTTTTCCAGGCTCAGGTCGTGCCCCGCGTTGAGGCCGAGGCCTGCCTGCCGGGCCGCCTTGGCAGCCTCGACGTAAGGGGCTATTGCGGCCTCCGCTCCGAGGGGGTAATTCTCTGCATATCCGGCGGTGTAGAGTTCCACCCTGTCGGCCCCGCATGCGGCGGCTCCGGACACCATCTCGGGAACCGGGTCCACAAAGATGGAAACGCGTATTCCGAGGGCCTTGAAACGGTGGCAGATATCTGTAAGGAAGTCTTTGTGTGCCAATGTGTTCCAGCCTGCGTTGGAGGTGATGGCGTCGTGTGCGTCGGGCACCAGAGTGACCTGGTCCGGAACCACTTCTTCCACCAGGCTGCAGAAGCTCGGGATGGGGTTGCCTTCTATGTTGAATTCGGTAGTGATGACGGGCCTTATCTCGCGCACGTCGGAGTAGCGGATATGGCGCTCGTCCGGACGCGGATGCACCGTTATGCCCTCGGCACCGAAGCGCTCTATGGCGCGTGCCGCTTCCAATACGTTTGGGACGTTGCCGCCACGGGCGTTGCGGATGGTGGCGATTTTGTTTATGTTGACGCTTAATCTTGTCATAGCGTACAAAAATATAAAATATTGTGCTAAATTTGAAGTCTGATATGAAACTTGCCTATTATTTGAAAGACCGGCGCCTTCAGCTCGATGCCCGGGTCCTCGCCCTTCTGGCAGACCTCGGCGCCGCCGGGCTGGACGTATATCCCGCCCTGAGCGCCTCCGAGATAACCCCCGGCACGGATATGCTCCTGAGCTTCGGCGGAGACGGCACATACCTTTCCGCCGCCGTGCTCGCCCTGCAGGCCTCGTTGCCTGTGCTCGGCGTCAACTTCGGCCGCCTGGGCTTCCTGTCGGAAAACAAACCGGAAGACATAGCGGAAGCTTTGGCAAGCAAATCCTATTCCATCCAGCGCCGCGGCCTTGTGCAGGTGAGCGGCCTGTGCGGCGGAGACGGCCCCCAGATGGCACTCAACGAAATCTGCATCCGCCGCCACGGCAGCGCGATGCTCGGCATAGACGTGCAGGTAGACAATCGCCCTCTGCCTACGTATTGGGCTGACGGACTGATAGTTGCAACGTCATCTGGCTCCACCGCGTACTCCCTCAGCGTCGGCGGCCCCATCTGCGTGCCGGATTCGCGCGTGCTCATCCTCGCCCCTGTGGCGCCGCACAACCTCAACGTGCGCCCGCTCATCGTGCCGGATACCGCACTCATCGGCGTGTCATTCCGTTCCAGGGAGGCCACGCTTTGCCTGTCTGCAGACAACAGGGAGTACGTGCTGCCGGCAGACGCCAGCCTTCAGATCAATGCCGTCCCGGGCGCCCTTCAGAGGGTCGTGCTCAACGGCTCCAACTTCATAGAAGCACTCCGCTCCCGCCTCCACTGGGGGAGCGACATCCGCAACGAAACCGAATGATCATGGACATCCCCGCAAAACTGCCCCGCCACGTCAGCTTTATAATGGACGGCAACGGCCGATGGGCCAAAAGCCGCTGCCTGGAACGCATCAGAGGCCATTTCGAGGGCGTGGAGAGCGTACGCTCGGTACTGGAGACCAGCGTCGAGCTCGGCATAGAGTACGTATCCGTCTTTGCCTTCTCGGAAGAGAACTGGGGACGCCCGGACGACGAGGTGGCCGGCCTTATGACGCTTATGATGAAGTCTATGATAGCGGAGAAAGAGACATTCCTCAAGAACGGCGTGCACTTCAAGGTGCTCGGCAACCGCGCCCGCCTTTCCGACGAGCTCAACGCCGCAATAGACTCGCTGGACGAGGCTACCGCCGCCTGCGCCCGCACGACGCTCATCATCTTCCTCAGCTACAGCGGTCAGTGGGACATACGCCAGGCGGCCGCCAAGCTTGCCGCCGCCGGCACCGGCAGCATCGAGGATTACCTCGTAACCGCCGGCATACCCGATCCGGACCTCCTAATCCGCACCTCCGGAGAGATGCGCATCAGCAATTTCCTGCTTTGGCAGATTGCATATACGGAATTGGTCTTCACAGACACTCTTTGGCCCGATTTTAGAAAAGAACAGTACCTGGCCGCGCTCCGGGAATACGCTTCCCGCGACCGGCGTTTCGGAAAAGTCAAATAATTCCGTATATTTGCAGACTTATCTGTAAGAAATGAGCAAAAGATACTTGGTCGCCCTCTTCCTCCTGCTGGCCTCCTGCCTGTCTTTAAAGGCGCAGGAAAGTGCAGTGGAAGTAGACTACAACCACCCGCGCAAGTACTACGTGGGCGGTGTTTCGGTAGAGGGTAACACATACTTCAGCGCAGAGCAGATCGTGCAGCTCACGGGCCTCCGCAAGGGAATGGAGCTCACCGTCCCCAGCGACGACGTGTCCTCCATCGTCCGCCGCCTCTGGCTCCAGCGCTACTTTGAAGACGTCTCCCTGGTAATAGACCATCTGTCCGAGAACGGAGACTCCGCATTCTTCAGGATCGGCATCAAGGAGCGCCCCAGGGTGTCCCGCTGGACCTTCACCGGCGTGCGTTCCGGAGACAAGAAAGACCTGCAGGACCGCCTCTCCCTGCGCCGCGGCGGAGAATTCTCAGAGTACGTAGAAAAGACCTCGACTGATATCATCAAGCGCTACTACGCAGAGAAGGGCTTCCTCAACGCCACCGTTAACGCCGAGGTTCAGAAAGACAGCATCATCAAGAATGCGATACGCGTTAACTTTGCGGTAGACCGCGGCGAGCGCGTGCGCATTAAGGACATCAACTTCATAGGCAACGACCACGTGTCCGACTTCAAGCTCGCCCGTTCCATGAAGAAGACCAAGTCCAACAAGATCTATAACTTCTTCAGCAGCAAGAAGTTCAACCAGAAGGAATACCTCAACGACAAGAAGTCTGTCATCTCCGCCTTCAACGAGGCCGGCTTCCGTGACGCCCGCCTAGTACGGGATTCCGTCTACTACATAGAGCCCGGCAAACTCGCCATCGACCTTGTGTTCGACGAGGGCGACCAGTACTTCTTCCGGGACATCACCTGGACCGGCAACTCCGTCTATCCCACTGAAACCCTGAACGAGGTGCTCAAGATAAACAAGGGAGACGTGTACGACGTAGTCACCATGGAAAAGCGCCTCTTCGGCGGCGGCAAGCAGTCGGAGCTGGACATTTCCAAGGCCTACAGAGACAACGGCTACCTTTTCTGCAGCATCACCCCCGTAGAGACCAACATCCAGAACGACTCCGTAGACGTGGAGCTCCGCATCTCCGAGGGCAAGCAGGCGACGCTCAACAACATCATCATCAACGGCAACGACCTTACAAACGAGAAGGTAGTCCGCCGCCAGGTGTTCACCCGCCCCGGCAACCTCTTCAGCCAGACGGACTTCGAGCGTTCCATCAGGGAAATATCCTCACTGGGCCAGTTCGACCCGGAGGCCATTGCGGACCCTGCCACCGGCTACTCCATAATCCCCAATCAGCTCACCAACACCGTAGACATCATCTACAACGTTACCGAGAAGCCTTCCAGCCAGCTGGAGCTTTCCGGAGGCTGGGGCGGCAGAACTTTCGTGGCCACCGTGGGCGTAAGCTTCAACAACTTTTCCACCGCCCGCATGTTCGACAAGAGCGCCTGGAGGCCAGTGCCTCTCGGAGACGCCCAGAACCTCGCATTCCGCTTCCAGACCAACGGTACTTACTATACGGCACTCACCGCCAGCTTCGTGGAGCCGTGGCTCTTCGGCAAGAAGCCTACCTCGCTCAACCTGTCGGGCTACTACACCAGGGCCACAAACTCCAACCTGTACCTCGGCATCCTGAGCAACGACCAGCAGATGGAGGTCTTCGGATTTTCCTCATCCCTGGGTAACCGCCTCAAGTGGCCGGACAACTACTTCGTGCTATACAACGGCCTCAGCTGGCAGACGTACCGCCTGAAGAACTGGAACTACGGCTTCATATTCGACACCGGCACCTCGCACAACATCAGCTACACCGTAAACCTGATGCGCAACTCCACGGACCAGCAGATTTACCCCCGCCAGGGTTCCGATTTCTCTGCCTCGCTGTCCGTCACCCCTCCGTTCTCGCTGTTCCGCAAGTTCGACTACGACCCTGCGACGGGCCAGCGCATCACCTCGCGCGACGGCAGGCCCATCACCTGGAGGGACGTCAACTACGACAACTGGACGGTGCAGGACCGCTACCGCTGGATTGAATATCATAAGTGGAAGTTCTCAGGTGCCACATACATCAAGCCTTTCAACAACCTCGACTTCGTAATCATGACGCGCGCCCAGTTCGGCTATCTGGGCTACTACAACCGCAACTGGGGCTATTCTCCCTTCGAGGGATTCCTCGTTGGAGGCGACGGAATGTCGGGCTATATGACTTATGGCACGGAAATAGTAGCTCTGCGCGGTTATGAGAACAACAGACTCACTCCGGTTACGGTTTCGCCTTACAGCAATACGTCAACCTATGCAGGTAACGTGTACGACAAGTTTACCGTCGAGCTGCGCTATCCGGTCATCCTTCAGCCGCAGTCGACCATCTTCGTGCTCGGATTCCTGGAGGGAGGCAACTGCTGGAGCGACATCCGCGACTTCAACCCCTTCGAGATCAAACGCAGTGCAGGCGTCGGCGTACGCGTGTTCCTGCCCATGATCGGACTCCTCGGAGTCGACTGGGGCTATGGCTTCGACGACTCCCAGTATGGCGGAAGCCAGTTCCATTTTGTTATTGGTCAACAATTTTAAAAGTACAGATATGAAAAAGATTCTTTTGGTTGCCGCTTTGGCAATGATGAGCGTAGCGGCAGGAGCGCAGCAGAAGTTCGCATACGTCAATTTCTCCGAGCTCGTACAGCTTATGCCTGAGGCAGACCAGGCACGTGCCACAATGGATGCCTCCAGCAAAGAGGCCCGCGAGACTTATCAGGCGATGGCCGATGAGTTCAATACCAAGTATCAGCAGTATCAGCAGAAAGCCGCAACCTGGACACAGGCCATACGCGAGAGCAAGGAGAAGGAACTGACCGACATCCAGCAGCGCATCCAGGAGTTCGAGCAGAGCGTACAGGCAGAGCTCCAGCAGCAACAGCAGCAGCTGATGGCCCCTATCTATAAGAAGGCTCAGGACACTCTGGAAGACCTTGCAAAGAAAGGCGGATACGTGTTCGTGTTCGACAAGGGCACCGCTCTCTATGTAGATCCCGCCCAGAGCGACGACCTCACCCCCGCCGCCCGCAAGGCCCTCGGCATCCCCGACGGACGCACGCTTGAAACCCTTCAGGCAGAACTTCAGGCACAGGCAGAACAGCAGCTTCAATAACCACACATAATTAATACGATGCAACACAAAGTCATTGACTTAAAGGATGTTGTGATCAGATTCGCAGGAGACTCGGGAGATGGTATGCAGCTCACCGGGTCTCTTTTCGCTGATATGTCGGCAATCTACGGCAACTCCTTGTCAACATTTCCCGATTTCCCGGCCGAAATCCGCGCCCCGCAGGGTACGGTTTCGGGCGTTTCCGGTTTCCAGGTCCACATCGGAAGCGAGGGTGTAGGCACCCCCGGAGATTTCTGCGACCTTCTGGTGGCAATGAACCCCGCCGCCCTCAAGTCCAACGCCAAATGGTGCAAGCCCACTGCAATGATCCTGGTCGACGGAGACGCCTTCGACGAGAAAGGAATGCAGAAAGCAGGCTTCAAGACGGAGAATCCCTTCGAGGAACTCGGAGTGGAAGACCGTACGCTCATCGTGGCCGGAATTACAACCCTCACCCAGGAATCTCTCAAAGACAGCGGGCTGGACAACAAGACCATACTCAAGTGCAAGAACATGTTCACCCTGGGTATGGCCTGCTACATCTACAGCCGTCCCCTGGAGTACATCTACCTGTATCTTGAGCGCAAGTTCGCCAAGAAGCACCCGGAACTCATTGAGCCCAACAAGAAGGTCCTGAACGACGGCTTCAACTACGCCGCCAACATCCAGGCAATCCCCAACACCTATACGGTAGCGCCCGTAAAGGACAAGAAGCCGGGCACTTACCGCAACATCACCGGCAACCAGGCCACCGCATGGGGCCTCCTCGCCGCCTCCGAGAAGTCCGGCCTCCCGCTCTTCTGCGGCTCGTACCCCATCACGCCTGCCACCGCCATCCTCGAGGAGCTCGCGCTCCACAAGAGCCTGGGCGCCAAGACCTTGCAGGCAGAGGACGAGATTGCCGGTAT
>JAFZXV010000154.1 GCA_017616595.1 Bacteroidales bacterium | reverse complement strand
GTCCAGCAATTCCGGGAGAAGGCCGCAAAGGCTGCCGCCGCAGCTTCCGAAGAAGGTAACAAGCAAGGCGGCCCCGGAGCGCCGAAGGGCGGAGCCGGCAAGGGCGGAGCCAAGAAAGACGGCGCCCAGAAGCCCGCAGGAGGCCCAGGGGCCCCTAAGGGCGATACCTCCGGCCCGCAACAGCCCGGCCCCCAGAAGCCTGCTATGCCGGACAGCCTTGCCTCTGCAGGCGCCCCTGCCGTGCAGGACAGCCTCGCCGTCTCCGACAGCCTTGCCGTCCGCGACAGCCTCGGCTTTGCCCCCGCGGCAATGGACACCTCCGGCCTCGGCTACACGGCACAGGAAGATACCGTGGCCGCACCCGTCGAGTTGCCGGACACCACGCGCTACGGCTTTGCGGACGCCGTGGGCAAAGTAAAGATCTTCCGGCGCGACATCCAGGTGCGCTGCGACTCGATGGTTTACTGCGACCTCGACTCCATCGCCCGCTTCTACATCGACCCTGTAATCTGGAACGAGGGCAACCGCCAGTACACGGCAGACAGCGCCCTGGTGCTGGTCGGCGGCGGCGGAGTACGCAAGGCCAGCCTGCAGTCCAACGCATACGTCATCACCCAGGACGACATCAACATCTTCGACCAGATAAAGGGCTCGGAGATAATGGCTTACTTCGACTCCACTGCCAACACCCTCCAGCGCTTCGACGCCCTCGGAGGAGCCTCCGCCCTGTTCTACCTCGAGGAGAACGGAGTGCTCGCCACCGTCAACAAGGTGGAGTCCAAGATACTCTCCGGCCGCCTCAAGGACGGCACGCTGGACCAGGTGTTCTACTTCGAGAACCCTCACAACAACGCATACCCCATCGTACAGCTGCCGGAGTCGGAAAAGAAGATGAAGGGCTTCCAGTGGCGCCCTGAAGAGAGGCCCGCCGGCCCTGAAGACATCACCCACATCAAACTGCGCCTCTCCGAGCGCAAGATGTACCGCTCCCGTCCGCAGCCGACATTCAGGTTCGCCCAGGTGTACTTCCCCGGATACATATCCGGCATACGGCGTGAGATTGCGATCCGCGACTCCCTGGCCCGCCTTCCCAAACCCAAGGCCGAGCCCAAGGCAGGGGCCGTAGAAGAGGCTCTTGACACGCTGATGGCGAGCGTCGATTCCCTCGCCGCGCTCGCAGACTCCCTTGTGAGCGGCATAGAGGTGGCGGATTCGATTGCCACCGCGCCCGCCACCGCTCCGGCAGACTCGCTGGGCCCCGGCACGCCTGCGGCAACGGACAGCCTTGCCGTCAAGCCCACGGCAGAAACGGAGGTCGATCCGCTGTCGGTGCCTACCGTGGATCCAAAGCAGAAGCGCCTGGAGGAGCGGGAAATGCGGCGCAAGCTGCGCATAGCGGCGCGCGACGCCCGCGAGGCGGAGCGCGAAAGGCGATGGGCCCAGTTGGATTCCCTCGACGCGGCAAAGGCCGCCGCCAAGGAGCAAAAGCAGTTGGAGAAGGAGCGCGCCAGGAAGCTCCGCCAGTTCAAGGCGATGGAACGCAAGCGTCTGCGCGAAGAGGCCAAATTGGAAAGATACATCCAAAAATACCGCAAACAATATGAAAGAGAGCAACAAAAGCACCGGACAGAAGTACCCCCTCCTGGGCCCGGAGAAGAAGCCCCTCGAAGTGACGCCGTACTCGGTGACGATGGGCCTGTTGATGACGATCCTGTTCTCGGCCGCGGCGGCTTACCTGGGACTGAAAGTGGGCCAGGTATTTGAGGCCGCCATCCCCATCGCAATCATAGCCGTTGGCGTAACGGGAGTGCTCGGCAAGAAGGATTCCCTTTCGCAAAACGTTATTATCCAGAGCATCGGTGCATGCTCGGGCGTTGTGGTAGCGGGCGCAATCTTCACGCTCCCCGCCATCTACATCCTCGGCCTTGACGTCAACTTCTGGAAGATGTTCCTCAGCTCGCTGCTGGGCGGCGCCATGGGCATCCTGTTCCTCATCCCCTTCCGCAAGTACTTTGTAAAGGAGATGGACGGCAAGTACCCGTTCCCCGAGGCTACGGCCACCACTCAGGTGCTCGTGAGCGGCGAGGGCGGCGGCAAGAGCGCCAAGACCCTGGCCCTGGCAGGCCTCGTGGGCGGATTGTACGACTTTGCCGTGGCCACTTTCGGCACCTGGGCAGAGACTCTCAGCACCACCGTGATGCACTGGGGGCAGGTTGTTGCCGACAAGGCCAAGGTGGTTCTCAAGCTCAACACGGGCGCCGCGGTGCTCGGCCTGGGCTACATAATCGGCCTCAAATACGCATTCATCATCTGCTGCGGCTCGTTCCTGGTGTGGCTGGTGATCATCCCGCTGATGAACCTCATCTGGGGCGGACAGGTCGTAGACCTCATGGGCACAGGCATCGCCCAGACCGTGGGCCAGATGGCGCCGGAACAGATATTCAAGGAATACGCGCGCCATATAGGCATAGGCGGCATCGCTACGGCCGGCATCATAGGAATCATCAAGAGCGCGGGCGTTATCAAGAGCGCCGTGGGCCTTGCGGTGAACGAGTTCAGCAAGAAGCCCGGCGCTGCGGCAGAAAAGCCCGAGCGCACGCAGGAAGACCTGCCGATGCGCACAGTGGTGTTCGGCATCATTATCGGCCTGCTTGCAATCTTTGCTTTCTTTGCATTCGGCGGCGTGGTATATAACGTCTGGCAGGCGCTGGTGGCACTGCTCATCGTGGCGGTAATCGCATTCCTCTTTACTACCGTGGCGGCCAACGCCATTGCTATTGTGGGCACCAACCCCGTTAGCGGCATGACCATTATGACGCTGATTATCACCGCCTTGGTACTTGTTGCCGTTGGGCTTAAGGGCAACGCCGGAATGGTGGCGGCAATGGTAATAGGCGGCGTGGTGTGCACCGCGCTGAGCACGGCCGGCGGCCTCATTACGGACTTCAAGATCGGCTACTGGGTGGGCACGACGCCCCGCAAGCAGGAGGCATGGAAGTTCGTCGGCGTGGCGGTTGCTGCCGCTACGGTTGGCGGTGTGATGCTGGTGCTCAACAAAACCTACGGATTTACCGGCGAGGGCGCACTGGTGGCCCCGCAGGCAAACGCTATGGCGGCCGTCATCCAGCCTATG
>JAFZXV010000153.1 GCA_017616595.1 Bacteroidales bacterium | reverse complement strand
TCCTACATACGAGGGTCCCAACTACATCCCTCTGCACAACTCCCAGTACGTAACTCCCGACCGCGCAGTAGCTTCCCTTACCTATCACGACAAGGGCGGCAGCCACTACAGCTTCATCTACGAGACCTGGAGGGGTGGTTATAACTATTCTTACATGACCACCAACGACATGAACAGGGACGGCTACAACTACGACGCCATCTACATCCCTACCGACGAGCAGGTTGCCAACAAGGAGTTCCGCTTCGTCTCCGACGACGACGCAGAGCGCTTCATGGGCTTCGTCCACAACGACAGCTATCTGTCCCGTCACCAGGGCCAGTATGCAGAGGCATACAGCGTCTACAGCCCCTGGGTACACAGGCTTGACTTCAGCTACAAGCACGATTTCAAGATCAACGTCGGCCAGTCCACCCATGTGCTGCAGCTTTGCGCAGACATCAAGAACATCCTCAACCTCTTCAACTCCAGCTGGGGCGTGAGCAAGTATCTCAATCCCGAGATCGGTTCCGAGGCCCGCATCCTCAAGTTCGAGGGCGCAGACGCCGAGGGCTATCCTACCTTCTCCACTCCTGCCGTCATCAATGCCGGCACCCAGACCTTCGTACCTTCACACACCCTTGGCCAGTGCTGGTACGCTTCCGTCGGTATAAAGTATATGTTTAACTAATCTCAATCGGCAATCTTATGAAACTCAGATATATCATTGCATCCCTGCTCGCGGGCGCCGCTCTGTTTACCGCCTGCGTAGAAGAGGCCGATCATTTCCTCAGCGAGGTCAAGGTAGACAAGTCCTTCATAGGTTTCCCCAAGGAGGGCGGTTCCAAGACCATCGAGATGACCACCACGGACAGCTGGACTGTCCAGATTGCTGAAGCGGACGCCGAATGGCTTTCCGTATCTCCCGCTTCCGGTGCCGCCGGCGAGCAGAAACTCACCGTCACCGCCGTTGCCGGTAACGATGGTCACGAGACCACCTTCAACATTGTCTGCGCCGGAAAGACCCAGGTCGTGAAAGTCACCCAGGAAGCCGGAGAGAAGCAGGAAACTCCCATCACCCCCATAGCCGACGTTCTGGCAGCCGGTGCGGGAACCTTCCGCTGCAAAGGTGTGGTAACCGCTATAGCTAACACACAGTACGGCAACTTCTACATTGAGGACGCAACCGGCACCCTGTATATCTACGGAGTCAAGGACGCCAAGGGTTATCCCAAGGACGATCCCTCCGGCTGGACCCGCTTCGGCATCGAGGCCGGCGACGAGGTGGTTGTGGAAGGCCCCTTCAAGTGGTACGGCGACACCCCCGAGTTCGTAGACGCTGAGGTCATTTCCGTCAAGAAGTCCCTCATCGACGTCGATGCCTTCCCCTTCACGGAGCTCCCTCCCATCGACACTACCTTCAACATGGTCGTAAAGGCCAAGGAGAGCCCGCTTCTCCTTTCCTCCAACGCCGACTGGCTCCAGCTTGTGGCAGTCAACCCCGACGGCAGCTATCAGCTCCACGCCGACGCCAATGAACGTACCGCCAAGCGTACGGCCAACATAAGCATCAAGGGCCCCACCGCCATCAAGAGCGTTGAGATCGTGCAGGCAGGCGTTCCCGCCAGCGGTGCATCCGTGAGCGACATCATCGCAATGGAAGACGGCTCCGCAGTGCAGACCCTCCAGTCCTCCACCGTGGTTGCCAAGACCGCCAAGGGACTCGTGCTTTCCGACGGCGCCAAGGCAATCTACGTCTATGACGGCGCAGGCCTCCTTGCAGACGTGAAACTCGGCTCCAACGTTCAGATCAACGCATCCAAGACCACCTACAACGGTGTTCCCGAGCTTACCGACGTCACCGGCTTCTTCGTAGACAGCGAGGGTAACGCGGTCTCTCACCCCGAGGCCAAGGATATCACCGCCGAGGCCGGCACCTATGCCGCTTCCGAGGCCGAATACATCAAGCTGACCGGTACCCTCTCCATCAGCGGAAACTACTACAACCTCGCTCTCGACGCATTCGAGGACGGCAGCAAGCAGGGCTCCATCGTGGCTCCTCTCGATGACCTCGGCCTTGCAGCCTACGACGGCAAGAAGATTACCGTAACCGGTTACTTCAACGGCCTTTCCAGCAAGGGCAAGTACATCAACGTCATCGTTACCAAGTTTGTCGAGTTTGCAGAGAATCCCAAGGGAACCGTTACCAACCCCTATTGTCCTTCCGAGATAGCCGCCCTCATCCTCGGCGGCAACGTCCCTGAGGAGAATGTCTACGTCAAGGGTAAGGTTTCCGCCATTCTCTTCGACTTCAGCACCTACAACGGCACCGGTACTTTCTGGCTCTCCGACGACGGCACCGCCTACGGCATTTCCGAAGACAAGAAGAAGACCACCGAGCCCGCCAAGGACTTCGAGTGCTACGGCGTCTACTGGTTCAACAACACCAACTGGCTCGAGGGTATGGCCCAGGTCGAAATAGGCGACGAGGTGGTAGTGTACGGCAACGTCTGCTACTACGCGAATGGCAATGTTGCAGAGACCGTCAATAAGAAAGCTCACCTGTACAGCGTCAACGGCGCAGTCTCCGATGCCCATGGCCTCGGCAATACCGTCGCCCCGTTCGACGTGACCGGAGCAGTCGAGTTCATCGACCGTATGGAAGAGGCCAATGCGGCCGCCAAGGCAGCCGACCAGGCCGCCCCCACCTTCCCTGACGTATGCGTCAAGGGTAAGATCAGCACCATCGTCTACACCTTCACCGCCGATTACGGTACCGCCACCTTCTGGATGTCCGACGACGGCAAGTCCTACGGCGTGGCAGACGACATGAAGAGCACCACCGAGCCCAAGAAGGATTTCGAGTGCTACAGCATCTACTGGCACGGTCCCGATAACAAGTGGGCCGAGGGCAATCCACAGATTGCCGCAGGGGACGAGGTGGTCATCAAGGGCCAGCTCACCTACTACGCTGCAAAGGGTATATACGAGACCAGCAGCAAGAAGGCATGGCTCTATTCCCTTAACGGAGCTACCGAGTAATAGTTTTACTATTAACGCTCATAAAACGTCCGAGCTGCGGCCCGGACGTTTTTTTTGTGTTTGCACTAAAAAAATCTTATATTTGAAAATTGATAGATTGGGCAAATTGTACAAACACATCAATATTATGAGTCTGAAACGAATAACTATTGCTCTGCTTGCTTTGGGCGCACTTATTTGCGGCTGCAAGCAGGAGGAGGAGCTTGGCGTTCCCAAGCTGACCATCGATCCCACCGAGCTTTCCATGGAGAAAGGCGAGGCCAGCGGCAACGTAGAAATCCTCGCAACCCGCGACTGGTACGTGGCCAACAAGCCCGACTGGGCAGCCCTCAACGTAGAGAAGGGCGCGGCCTCCACCAAGCCCCAGACCGTCACCATCTCGGTAGACGCCAACAAGGGCTACAACCGTACCGGCGAGATAAAGTTCTCCATCGGCCTTGCAAAGGCGGTGCTCACCATCAAGCAGAATGGCGAGAAGGGTGAACTCAGCCTCGGCTCCGGCACCAAGGACGATCCGTACACCGTTGCAGGCGTCATCGCCTATACCAACAGCCTCGGCAAAGACGAGGAGAGCCCCAACTCCATCTTCTTCAAGGGTACGGTCACTTCCGTCGTAACCACCTTCGAGGGCAGCGGAACCTACGGTAACGCCACCTTCTACATTTCCGATCCCGACGGTGGAGACGCATTCTATTGCTTCCAGACTTACTACCTCGGCAACCGCAAGTGGAAGAGCGGAGACAAGGAGATAAAGGTTGACGACGAGGTCATCATGTGCGGCAAGGTAGTCAACTACAAGGGCAACACTCCCGAGACCGTGGGCAAGGGCGGCAGCTTCGTCTACTCCCTCAACGGCAATACCGGCGGCGGACAGACTCAGACCGAGATCACTTCCACCACGGTGGCAGACTTCATCGCAAAGGCCGATCCCAATACTTATTACAGGCTTACCGGCAAGGTGTCCGACTTCAGCACCGGCACCAACAGCAGCGGCAAGAACTGGATGCAGTTCAACCTCAAGGACGACACCGGCTCCATCCTGGTCTATGGTTTCAAGGACGGCCAGTACGACCAGTGGGCAAGCAAGATCAAGAACGGCGGTACAGCAGTGCTCAACGGTACTTACGAGTACTACGACAAGAAGAGCCAGCATGAGGTGATGAACACCACCATCGAGTCCTTCACGGAAGGCGGCGGCCAGACTTCCGATACAGTTACCGGCACCGTTACCGAGGTCATCGCTACCGCTGACGGCACTTCCGTCGTGGTACCCGAGGGTATCGTCGCCGCCCTCAGCTCACAGGGCTTCATCGTTACCGACGGCACGAGCAACGTATACGTCTACCTTAAGGCGGAGCCTGCCGTGAAGATCGGAGACAAAATCAAGCTGGAGGCATCCAAGACAACATATTATGGCCTTCCAGAGCTTACCGGCCCCACCGCGACCGTCATTTCCTCCGGAAACGGCGTTCCCCGCACCGAGCTTAAGGACGTCACCGCGGGCATAGACAGTTATGACGCTTCCGTCGCCGAGTATGTATGCGTAACCGGCAAGCTTGTAAAGGATGGCAACTATTGGAACGTAGAGGTGCCCGGCGCCAGCCGCAAGGCTACTCCGTCCAGCCTGCATTCATCAATCAACCCTGCTTCCCTCGAGGGCAAGGAGGTCACGATGACCGGCTATTTCAACACCATCCACTCCGGAAAGAACCTCCTTCAGGTAGTCGTAACCGATATCGCTGAGGCAGATCCCAACGCCAAGCACTGCAACGTCAGCACAAACGAGATCAAAGTCAAGGCGGAAGACACCGGCGCTTCCTTCACCATTTCTGCCAACGCAGACTGGACTGTCAGCTCGGATAACCAGGACGTTGCGGTGAGCCCCGCATCCGGTTCTGCAGACGCTACCGTAAACCTTTCCTTCCCGGCGAATACATCTGACGCACCGCGTACGGCCAACATCAAAGTCGTCTGCGCCGAGGCTGGCGTGGAGGCGGTAATCCGCTTTACCCAGGCAAAGGCCTCGAGCGGCGAGGCGGTAACGCTTTCCGTAGATTTCACCAAAATGATGGAGAGCCTGCCGCAGAAGAAAGAGAACGCACTCAAGGACGGTACCTTCGATTTCGAGGGGTATACTTTCATCCTGCACGCAGCCGACGCTTATTATCAGGCAGAGAGCAGCGGCTCTTTCTATCTCCTGATTGGCAAGACAAATTCCTATATCCAGTTCCCGGCAATAGACGGCAAATCGCTTGTCAAGGTCAAGTTCCTAACCGGCGCAAATGCTTCTACCGCAGTCATCGAGGATATTGCCAAGGCTGACGGAACCAGGCTCAATATCAACAACTCGTCTCTAAATAAGGCTACTGAGTATGAGTGGGAGGTTCCCGGCGAGCCCGGCGCAGCATACCGCATCGTCGTCTGCAACGACAAGAATGCGCAGTTCCAGAACCTTATCCTTGTGTACGAATAGCAGATGCGCACCCTCCGTCTTGCAAGTCGCGCGTTGACGCTGGTCTCCGTTACCCTCCTTGCCCTCCTTGCCTCCTGCACGGAAGACACGGACGGATACGGCGGCCTCTCCGACCTCTCCATCACGCCCCGCAGCACAGACCTTGAGGCCGAGGCGGGCAGCGTGTGGGTGAGCGTCGAGGCGGAAGGCGCCTGGACAATCACCCTTGCCTATGACGGCGACGGCGGCTGGGCCTCCGTCGATCCGTCGTCCGGCAGCGGTGCGGCGGGCAACGTGCGCCTCCGCTACGAAGAGAACACCGGCAACGGCCCCCGCAGCGTAACCCTCGTGCTCGAGAGCGGCGGCCACAGCGCCCGTGCCACCGTAACGCAGGTCGGCCTTTCCGGCTCCACTTCCGACAAGTTCTCCAACGGAACGGACGTTGCCGCATGGCGCTGGCTCGAGCTCCCCGCCACGGAGTCGGGAGACGGCCTCACGTTCTTCGTGCACGATATGGACGGCGGCAAGTATCAGGGCGCTGCAAAGAGCGGATTGCGCAACTGGTCCTTCTATTGGGATGCGGCGGAGCATATGTCGCTGTGGGTGGCATACCCGCTCAACAACAGCATCAAGGGCAGCGGAACATCACGCTCCAACGCCTGGGGCTTCGACCCGCTGCTGCCTGCCGACGCCCAGCCCAACGTGATGCAGGGCTCGTACGGCGGCGGCTGGACCCGTGGCCATCAGCTCCCTTCCGCAGACCGGCTTGCCACCTTCAAGGCCAACGCCTCCACGTTCTACGGTACCAACATGACGCCGCAGGATTACGATTTCAACTGCGGCATCTGGGCTGGCCTCGAGGGCAAGGTGCGCAGCTACGCATCGTTGTCCGATACGCTGTATGTAGTTACCGGCTGCCAGTACAAGGAATCCTCGATGTTCACGGGAATGAGCACCGGCTTCCGCGTGAAGGTGCCTACGCATTACTTCAAGGCGGTCCTTTTCCGGGGCCACTCGCCTTATGCGACTGACGGCTTCATGGCGGCAGGCTTCCTGCTCCCGCACGACAGCGCCATCAGTGGCCGCAGTTTCCTCGACTACATAATGAGCATAGACGAGCTTGAAGCAAAGACAGGAATCAACTTCTTCCCCAATCTGGAAGAGGTGGTAGGCCAGGCAAAATACCAGGCGATAGAATCCCAGGAGCCATCCAACTGGTGGAAATGACATTGAAACAAATAAACCGCAATATGAAAAGACTCTTTTATCCCCTCGTGCTGATTATCCTGATGGCAGTGGCCTGCGGCCCCGCCAGGAATACTTCCGGTACAGGGACGCGATCCTCGCACATCATAGGTTTCTACAACCTTGAGAACCTTTTCGACACCTTCCACGACGAAGGCAAAAACGACTACGAATATCTCCCCGACGGCGCCAACGAGTGGACCGAGGCCAAGTATCAGAAGAAGCTTGCTAACATGGCCCACGTAATCGCCGCAATGAAAGAAGACAACGGCGTCTGGCATACGGTGCTTGGCGTTTCCGAGATTGAGAACCGCCACGTGCTCGAAGACCTGGTGGTGGAGCCCGAAATCGCCGCCGCCAACTATCAGATAGTGCATTACGACGGCCCCGACCGGCGCGGCGTTGACGTAGCCATGCTCTACGACCCCACCAAGTTCACCCTGCTGGACAGCGAGTCCATCCCCTTTACCTTCGCCCCCAGCGAGATAAAGTTCGACATGACTCCCGAGGAGCAGGAGAACTTCCGCACACGCGACATCCTGATGTGCCACGGCCTCATAGGAGGTGAGCATTTCGCCATCTATGTTTGCCACCTCCCGTCCCGTCTGGGCGGCAAGGGCGCAGACAACCGTGCCCGCGGCGGCGAGATAGTCTACAACCACGCCCGCGGCATGATGGAGAAGTACCCCGGCATCAAGTGCGTGATCATGGGCGATATGAACGACAATCCAACCGACCCGTCCATGGCCTACTTCATGCACGGCCGCGAGACCAGGGAGGAAATGGCTCCGGAGGATTTCTTCTCTCCGTTCCTCTCCATGCTCAAGGCCGGCTACAGCTCGCTGTACTATCGAGGAGAGAGCAACATTTACGACTGCATCCTCGTAAGCAACAGCCTCGCCAACGCCCCCGAGGGCAGCTGGCAGATCCAGCCCATCATAAAGGGCAAGTACTACGGACGCATCTTCTCCAAGCCCTTTATGACCAACCAGAGCGGCCAGTACAAGGGTACTCCGTTCCGTACTTTCTCCAACGGCGCATTCGTGGGCGGCTACTCCGACCACTATCCCACCTACATCGTAATCGCTAGATAACAACAACGGCCTATGTTCAAACGATATTTACTGGCACTTGCCGCCCTGCTGTGGGTCGCAGCCCTTTCCGCCCAGGATTACACCGGCGGCGTAAAGGGTACGATTGTCAACCGCAACGGCAGGGAGCCCATTGAAAAAGCCCACATAACCCTGATGCAGGGCGCCAACCAGCTTGCCGTGGTGGAGTCTGCCGAGGACGGAACCTTTGAGATTCCCAATCTGGACAACGGCTCCTACACCCTCGTGATCGTCGCCCCCGAATTCCTGGAGAATACGGTGCAGTTTGCGGTAAACGACGGCTACGTCAAGAACATGTTCAACCTGTCCCTGACGAGCCTGCAGCAGGTCACCGACGTCGACGACGACTCCTTCGCCGCCTTCGACCTCGACGACTCCGGCTACAACGACAACCCCACCATCCTCTTCGGCTCCAACGACGTCTTCAACAACATCGCCGGCTACAACTTCTCCTCCGTGCGCTTCCGCGCCCGCGGCTACAGCTCGGAGAGCCAGGACGTCCTGCTGGCGGGCGTGCGCCTCAACGACGCCATCACCGGTTACAGCCCATTCTCCCTCTGGAGCGGCCTCAACGAGGCTATGCGTACCAAAGAGACTGTAAACGGCGCCGAGGTGTCCGACTATGGCTTTGGCGGATACAACGGCCTTACGCAGATATTCGGCAATGCCACCAACGTGCGTAAGGGCCTGCGCGGCAGCGTCATGACCAACAGCCAGCTGTACCGCCTCCGCCTGATGGCCTCTTACGCCACCGGCCTGATGGATAACGGCTGGGCACTTGCCGCCAACATATCGGCCCGCCTCGGCGGCAACGACTGGATAGACGGTGTGTACTATCGCTCCTTTGCATACTATCTGGCGGCGGACAAGGTGTTCAACCGCCAGCATAAGCTGAGCCTGGTCTTCTTCGGCACGCCCGGAGAGAGGGGCGCCCAGAACTCCTCCACCCAGGAGGTGTACGACCTGATGAAGGACAACATGTACAACTCCAACTGGGGCTACCAGGACGGCAAGGTGCGCAACTCCCGCGTGCGCAAGACCCACGAGCCCGTGGCCATCGTCCGCTATGAGTTCACTCCGTCCGACAAGGTCGAGGGAGGAGCCACGCTGCTCTACCGCTTCGGACACAACGGCTACACCGCCCTCGACTGGTACGACGCCCAGGACCCCAGGCCCGATTATTACCGCAACCTGCCGAGCTACTTCCTCGACCTCGAGAATACCGACCTTGGCCGCCACAACGATATGAAGTACGGCTGGGCCCACGAGGTCTGGACGCACTCCAAAGACTATCCCCACCTCACCCATCTGGACTGGGACCGCCTCTACAAGGTCAACGCCGAGCAGGCCGACGGCCGTGCCAAATACATCCAGAGCGAGCGCTCCGTAGACCAGAACGACTTCAACTTCTCCTCCAACGTCAAGTGGCGTGCGGCGCAGTGGGTGACCGTTACCGGCGGCATAAACGCCCGCTTCAACCGCACCGAGTACTATCAGAAGATTGCGGATCTGCTTGGAGCACAGTACTTCGTGGATATTGACAACTTTGCCGAGCGCGAGTACGCATCCCAGCCCTGGAAGCTCCAGAACGACCTTTTGTACTACCTGCAGAACGGCAAGGCCCGCGAGCTCAAGGTCGGCGACAAATACGGCTACGACTACCTCGCGCAGGTGCGTAACGCCGGCGGCTGGGCCAACGGAGAATTCGTGGTGGACAACTTCAGCGCCAACGTCGGAGCACGTATCGGCTATGAGTCATTCTGGCGTCATGGCCTCGTGCGCAAGGGCCTCTTTCCCGGCAAGCCCAGGGACGCCGCGATGGCGGCCGCATGGGAGAATGCCGGAATAGTGGCCACGGAGGAAACTTCTTCCGGCGCTTCCAAGAAGGCTGAGTTCCTCACCTATGCCGCCAAGCTCGGACTCAACTACGTGATAGGCGGCAACCAGAGGGTATATGCCAACGTAGGCTACTTCAACGACGCTCCCAAGTTCAACCAGGTGTTCCTGTCGCCCAGGACCCGCAACGGTATGGTGGACGACGTAGAGACCGTCAAGACCTTCGCCTCCGACGTCAACTGGCAGTACAGCGGCAACGGAATCAACATCCGCACCACCGCCTACTACACCACCATCAAGGACCAGAGCAAGGTGATGAGCGCCTACGACGACCTCCAGAACGCCTTCTCCAACTTTGCCATCACCGGCATAGACGAGCGCCATATGGGCGTCGAGCTCGGATTCAAGATGCCTACCTACCTGGTGGAAAACCTGTCGCTGCAGGGCGTGCTGAGCTGGGGCGAGTATGTATATACCTCCAACCCCACGATGACCCAGACCGTGGACAACAGTGCTGAGACCGTTATGGACAACGTGCTCGTGCCTTACTGGAAGAGCAGCCCCGTGTTTGCAAAAGACGAGACCGGAGGCCTCCCCACAGACATCAACACCGCCCAGATAGTGAGATGGCAGAAGCATTACGTGCCTTCTACCCCTCAGCTTGCTGCCAGCCTCGGCCTTGCATACAATTATAACTACTGGTTCATCGACGCCGATGTTGAATACTTCGACAACGCCTACCTCGACATGAACCCCCTGTACCGCACCGACTACGCTACCGCAGGCCCCGACAACATGGTTACGCCGGAAGAGATAGTCTATATGACCGCACAGGAGAAGTTCGACCCTGCAGTGCTCGTCAACCTCTCCGTGGGTAAGTCGTGGTACATCCAGCGCAAATACCAGCTCGGCTTCTCGTTCAATGCCAAGAACCTTCTCAACAACACTTCCGTCAAGACCGGCGGTTACGAGCAGACCCGAATAGTGGACAACACGGTCTCCAAGAGCCGTTATTACCGCTTCGACCCGAAGTACTTCTACATGTCGGGTATCAATTACATGTTGAACATTTATTTCAGATTCTAAGCAATGAAGAAGATATTTTTAGCGCTGTGCATTGCCGTAGCGGCATTCACTTCCTGCCAAAGCTTCATTGAGGAATGGCAGCCCGTCTTCACTTTCGGCAACCCGGGCTCTGACGCTGAATTCAAGCTCTACACCGAGGCCGAACTCGCTTCCGTAGGCTTCAAGGGCTCCTTCATCACAATAGGAGAGCTCAAGGCCATGTACAAGAGCGGAGGCATTGAGTTGCTTACCCCCGATATCTGGATCAAAGGTCAGGTAATATCCACAGACCGCACCGGCAACATCTACCGCGAGCTCTACATCCAGGACGAGACCGGCGGCATAGACGTCAAGATAGGAAAGTCGTCGCTCTACAGCGAGTTCTCGCTCGGCCAGTGGGTGTATGTATACTGCACCGGCCTCACGCTTGGCGCCTACAACGGCATGCCACAGCTCGGAATGGAGCCCGACAACACCTCCACCAACGAGTACGAGACCTCCTACATAGACGTACAGGCCATCATCGACCAGCATGTCTTCAAGGGTGCCAAGGCAGCCCCTGTAGCTCCCATGGCGGTAAAGGAGAGCGATATTACGGCGGCCCTCTCCAAGGGCTACACCGGCGAGCTTTGGGGTAAGCTGGTAACCATCTCCGGCCTCAAGTACGACAATCAGATTTTCGCCCTCGTCTATCCCAATCCCAGCATGGACCACAAGAGCGGCAACCCCGAGAACCGCGTCTTCCTTTCCGACGCCGGCACCTGGGGCATCAACACCTGGGCTCTCTCCAAGCCTACGTATATCAGCCTCATCCAGAACGGCAGCTTCGATACCGCCCAGGTGGGCAGCGGCGCAACGCGCTACGGCCCCATCACCGGCAGGCCCATCGATTATCTTGCGGCCGGCCGCGTGCTGGACAGCTTCGGCCCCGACGCCGACCTTACGTACAAGGAGATCATGGTCAAATATGCCGTGGCAAACTATGTGTCGCATTACTTCACCCTGGGCAAAACCTCTGTGCAGGTGCGTACGAGCGGTTATTCCAAGTTTGCAGACGAGAAGCTTGACGAGCGCATAGCAGGCGGCTCCTCCGTGAGCATCACCGGCATACTTTCCATCTACAGCGGCTCCGCCCAGCTGTCCCTTGTAGACGAACCTTCGGTATCAGTAAAAGTAGAATAATGGCGATGCGTCTATTGCCGCAGAACAGTTTTTCCCAAAACCCTCCGCTTCGCTCCGCCCCTCCCGCAAGCGGGCCCCTCCCGTTCATGGTCACGGGCGACCAAAGGTTTTGGAAAATAACTGTTCTGCTAAAGACGCATCGCTAAAGCGAATTATTATATGAAAAAAGCAGTTTTATTTTTTGCAGCTTTGACTATGATGACAGCGTGTGGAGAGAAGAATATATTCCTGCAGGAATGGGATACGCCGTACGGCATCCCGCCGTTCGAGAAGATAAGGATATCCGACTATATGCCGGCAATCAAAGAGGGCATCCGTCTCCAGGAAGCGGAAATCCAGGCCATCATCGACAATCCCGACGCGCCTGATTTCGAGAATACCGTTGCTGCCTACGACCGCAGCGGCGAGGTCCTCAGCAAAGTCACTGCCGTGCTCTTCAACGTGAGCGAGTCAGACTACAGCGACGCCCTTAACAAAGTGGTTGAAGAAGCAACGCCCCTGATTTCCGCCCACGGAGACAACATCATGATGAACGCCGGGCTGTTCGCTCGCGTCAAGGCCGTTTACGAGGCAGACCAGAGCGCCCTCACACGTGAGGAGCAGATGCTGCTGAAAGACCTCTACGAGGGCTTCATCCGCAACGGCGTCGGGCTTGACGAGGCCGGCCAGGCCCGCCTCAAGGAAATCAACAGCGAGCTCTCCATGCTCACCCTGACATTCGGCAACAACCTCCTCGCCCAGTCCAACGCATTCAAGGAGGAACTCGGCTTCCCGGTGTCGTCGTATTACGACAAGATGGCATCAGAACCCGACAGGGCGCTTCGCGAGAAGATTTTCAATCTCTACTCCACCCGCGCCAACCATGGTGATGAATTCGACAACAAGGCCGTGGTCCTCCGGGAGATGGAGCTCCGCATAGAGAAAGCCAGGCTGCTCGGATACGACACCCCCGCCAGCTTCATCCTCAGCGACAAGATGGCCGGAGACCCCGGGACCGTGGACGCTTTCCTCGGCAATATAATGGATTCCGCCATGCGCCGTGCAAAGGAAGAAGTGGCGGATATGCAGAAGGAGATGGACAAAGACATCGCCGCAGGCCTTCTTCCCGCCGGTTCCCGCATCCGGCCCTGGGATTATATGTACTATGCAGAGAAGGTGCGCAAGGCCCGCTTCGACCTCGACGAGGAAGAAGTCTCCCAGTATTTCAAGATGGAGAATGTCCGCAAAGGCGTGTTTGCCACCGCGTCCCGCCTGTACGGCATCAGTTTCGAGCCTCTTGAGGGGATAGCCCTTTACAATCCCGAGGCTGAAGCGTTCAAAGTGAGCGATTCCGACGGCTCCCTCATTGGCGTCATCATCACCGATTACTACCCCCGCGATTCCAAGAGGGGCGGTGCGTGGATGACCAATTTCGTTGAACAGTGCGAGGGGGTCCGCCCCGTCATCGTGAACGTCGGCAACTTCAACAAGCCTACGGAGGAGAAGCCGTCCCTGCTCACGATCGACCAGGTTGAAACCATGTTCCACGAGTTCGGCCACGCGCTCCATGGACTGCTCAGTCAGTGCAAGTACAAGGGCACGAGCGGCACCTCCGTCAAGCGAGACTTCGTGGAATTCCCTTCTCAGGTCAACGAGAACTGGGCGTTCGAGCCCGAGGTGCTTGCCACTTATGCATTCCATTACCAGACCGGCGAGGTCATTCCCGAAGAACTGGTGAAGAAAGTGCAGGCCGCTTCCAACTTCAACCAGGGCTTCACCACAGGCGAGCTCTGCGCCGCCAGCATCCTCGACATGAAGTGGCATGAACTCAGCTCCGTCGAGGGAATCGATGTGGACGCTTTCGAAAAGCAGGTATGCAGCCAGATGGGCCTCATTCCGGAAATCATTCCGCGTTACCGCAGCACGTATTTCAATCACATATTCGGTTCCAGCGGCTATAGCGCAGGCTACTACAGCTACCTCTGGGCCGAAGTTCTCGACAAAGACGCCTTCGAGCTCTTCAGGCAGAAGGGCATCTTCGATCCCGACACCGCAATGGGACTGCGCCGCGGAATTCTCGAAAAAGGCGGTAGCGAGGAGCCTATGACACTCTATCGCGCATGGCGCGGCGCCGACCCTGACCCGGGAGCCCTCCTCCGCGCCCGCGGCCTGTAAATCAGCAAGTTACGTTTCGATCTCTGGGAGATTTTCCCAGAGGTCGATGGCTAAGATATTGAGAGATAATGAAAAAGGTTTTACTGATGATTCTTGACGGTTGGGGCGAGGGACGCCACGACCGCAGCAATGCAATTTACACCCAGGGCGCGCCGTTCATCGACAGCCTGAGGGCAAAATATCCTATGTCGCACCTGCATGCCTGCGGCGAGTACGTGGGCCTGCCAGACGGACAGATGGGCAACTCCGAGGTGGGGCATATGAACCTCGGCGCAGGCCGCGTGGTCTATCAGGACCTCGTAAAGGTCAACATCGCCTGCCGCAAGCACGAGCTGCTGGACAACAAAGAGATACGCGCCGCCTACGACTATGTGAAGGCTTCCGGCAAGAAGCTCCACTTCTTCGGTCTATGCTCCCACGGCGGAGTGCACTCATCCCTCGAGCACCTCTACGAGTTCCTCGCAGAGGCAAAGAAGGAGGGCCTGGACAAAGTCTTCGTCCACTGCTTTATGGACGGCCGCGACACAGATCCCCGCAGCGGCTACGGATTCGTGAAGGAGCTTGAAGAGAAGATGGCGGCCACTACGGGCAAGATCGCATCTGTCTGCGGCCGCTTCTATGCGATGGACCGCGACAAGCGCTGGGAGCGCGTCAAGGAGGCCTACGATATGCTTGTAGAGGGCAAGGGCGCGCAGTTCGCCAGCGCCCTCGAGGGCATCCAGGCATCTTACGACGCAGAGGTCACCGACGAATTCATCAAGCCGATAGTCATTACCGAGGGCGGCAAACCGCTTGCACTGGTTGAGGAGGGCGATTGCGTAATCTTCTACAACTTCCGCAACGACCGCGCCCGCGAGCTCACCAACGTGCTCACCCAGAACGAGATGCCGGAAGAGGGAATGCACACCATCCCCCTGTACTACTGCACCCTCACCCCTTACGACGCTTCCTTCCAGGGCCTGCACATACTCTTCCCCAAGGAGGAGGTTACAGACACCCTCGGAGAGACCATCTCCCGCGCCGGCCTCAAGCAGCTGCGCATAGCGGAGACGGAAAAATACGCCCACGTGACCTTCTTCTTCAACGGCGGCCGCGAGACCCCGTTCGAGGGCGAAGACCGCATCCTCGTCAATTCCCCCAAGGTGGCAACCTACGACCTGCGCCCCGAGATGAGCGCCGTAGAGGTGACCGACCGCCTGTGCGAGGCCATCCGCAGCGAGCGCAACGACCTCATCATCCTGAATTACGCCAATGGCGATATGGTAGGCCATACCGGGGTCTACAAAGCCATCTGCAACGCAGTGGGATGCATTGACGGATGCGTAGAGACAACCGTCACATGCGCCCTCAACCACGGTTACACAGTGCTGCTTACCGCAGACCACGGCAACGCCGACTACGCGGTAAACGAAGACGGCTCGCCCAACACCGCCCACTCGCTCAACGAGGTGCAGTTCATCGTAATCGGAGCCGGAGACGAGGTCAAGACCGTAAAGGACGGAGCCCTCTGCAACGTAGCTCCTACCATCCTCAAGCTTATGGGTGTCCCTCAGCCCGAGGCGATGACGGCTGAACCTCTGGTCTGATGGTATTCAGGCTGGAACCTATCCTTCGCCCTATGGTATGGGGCACGGAGATGTGGGTGCTCTCCGGCTACCCGGAACGTATGTCCGTGGTGGTGGACGGTCCGTGCAAGGGCATGACCATCAACGAGTTGGTGGCCCAGTTCAAGGAGGGGCTCCTCGGCCGTTGGGCCTATTGGCGCTTTGGCGATGAGTTTCCCCTTCTGGTCAAGTACCTCGATGTCCGCAAGCCGTTGAGCATCCAGGTCCATCCGTCGGAATCCCTGGCACGCGAGCGTCACGGCGCCCACGGCAAGAACGAGATGTGGTACGTCATCCGGGCGGCGGAAGGCGCGCAGCTGATGTCGGGCCTCTCCGCCCGGATTACGCCGGAAGACTATGTGCGCAAGGTGGCGGACGGCACCATCACGGATGTGATCGCCCATCACGATATCAAGGAGGGCGATGTGTTCTTCATCCCCACCGGGCGCATCCATGCCCTTCTGCCCGGCAGCTATGTTGCTGAAATTCAGCAGACTTCCGACATGACCTACCGCATCTACGACTACAATCGTCCCGGACTGGACGGCAAGCCGCGGCAGCTCCATACCGAACTCGCCAAGGAGGCCATAGACTATCACGTGTATTCCGATTACCGCGTGCATTACAATCCCAGGAAGGACGTTGAGGTGCCGCTGGTCAGCTGCCCGTTCTTCAGCACATCGCTCCTGGACCTGGACAGCCCCTTCAAGCTGGACATACGCAGGAGGGACAGCTTTGTTATACTGATGGAAGTGGGCGGCAGCGGAACCGTTGTCTGCGACGGGCAGAAGGAAGAACTGGGGCACAACGGATGCCTGCTTATTCCCGCCAGTTCGGAAGAGATAGAGTTCTTTCCCGGCCCGGACGGCCTCAAACTATTGTTAGGACAATTATGAAAAAAAGGAGCGGATCCCGCAATAATTCCAAGGAGCGCCAGAACGCCCGCAAGCCGGCGCAGCAGTTCGTAGGCAAGGTCCAGATGACCCGCGAGGGATTTATCTTCGTGATTGTGGACGGCCTGGACGAAGACATCTATGTAAAAGCGGCAAAGACCCGTCACGCCCTGAACGGAGACATAGTGCGGGTTGCAGTGTCCAAGCATTCCGCCGGCAAGCGCCGCGAGGGCGAGGTGGTGGAAATACTCGAGCGCAGCACCGCGCCGTTCGTGGGCTATATGCACTTTGTGGGTGCCCAGGGCTGGGTGCTGATGCAGAGCAAGCAGATGCCTTACGACGTGCAGGTGAATGCAGAGAAGGCACGCGCAATGGGCGCGGAGCAGGGAATGAAGGTCGCCGTTGTGGTGGACAGGTGGGACCGCAAAGACCTCGGCCCGCACGGATACATAGTTGACGTGCTCGGCTTCCCCGGAGAGAACGAGACCGAGATGCACGCCATCCTGGCCGAATTCAACCTGCCCTACAGGTTCAGTTCCGAGGTGGAGAAGGCGGCGGACAAGATTCCAGACGACATCACCCTAGAGCAGCTCAAGGGCCGCAAGGACTTCCGGGATGTGCTTACCTTCACCATCGACCCTTCCGACGCAAAGGACTTTGACGACGCGCTGTCTTTCCGCAAGCTGCAGAACGGCAACTACGAGGTGGGCGTTCACATCGCCGACGTATCGTTCTATGTCAAGCCCGGGTCGGCCGTGGACGCTGAAGCGCGGGAGAGGGGTACATCCGTGTACCTTGTAGACCGCACAGTGCCGATGCTCCCGGAGAAGCTGTGCAACAAGCTCTGCTCGCTGCGCCAGGACGAAGACAAGCTTACGTTCTCCGCCGTGTTCGAGATTGGCCCCAAGGGCGCCGTCAAGTCGCGCTGGCTGGGCCGTACCGTCATCCGTTCCAACCGCAGGATGGACTACGAGCAGGCGCAGGAGATAATAGAGAATCCGCCTGCAGAGCCGTCGGCGCTGGACGAGGCTATCATCACCCTTAACAAGCTTGCCCGAATCCTGCGTGACGCCCGCTTCCGCGCCGGTGCCATCAACTTCGAGCGCCCGGAAATGAAGGTCGAGGTGGACGAAAACGGCAAGCCGCTGCGCGTGTACCAGAAGATAGCCAAAGAGTCCAACAACCTCATAGAGGAGTTTATGCTGCTGGCCAACCGCACCGTGGCCGAATTCGTGGCCACCGGCGGCAGGATGAACGGAGTTGAGATGAAGAACGCCAAGACCTTCGTCTACCGCGTGCACGACGAGCCCAACTTCGAGAAACTGGAGGGCCTGCGCGGCTTTGCCGCCGGCTTCGGATACAAGATGTCCGATACCAGCAGCGGCGCCGGAGCCTCCGTGGCATTGCGGGAACTGCTCGGCGCCTCTCGCGGCAAGCCCGAGTTCGCCGCCTTCGAGAACATCGCCCTGCGCTCCATGGCCAAGGCTGTTTACAGCACCGACAACATCGGCCACTACGGCCTGGCGTTCCGCTTCTATACGCATTTTACGTCGCCCATCCGCCGATACCCCGACCTGATGGTGCACCGCCTGCTGTCCAAATACCTGGCCGGGGGCGATTCCGCAGAGAAGAGCCGCTTCGAGAAGGAGTGCGAATACGCCTCCATGCGCGAGCAGATTGCCGCCGATGCCGAGCGCACCAGCATCAAGTACAAGCTGGTGGAGTTCATGCAGGACAAAGTGGGCCTGGAGTACGATGGCTCCGTGTCCGGAATAACCGAGTGGGGGATGTACGTAGAGATAGACGAGACCCACATCGAGGGAATGGTGGCACTGCGCGAGATGCGGTCCGATTTCTTTGAGTTCGACGAGAAGCGCTACCGCCTCGTCGGCCGCCGCACCCGCCGCGAGTACCGCCTGGGCGACCGCGTACGCATCAAAGTCGTTGCCGCCAACCTTGAGCAGCGCCTGCTGGACTTTGCGCTCATAGAACCGGAGATTGCCGATCAGGTCGGCAATGACGGCAGAAGTGTTGGCAATGACGAACTGGGCGGTCGTGATGGCAGGAGCGGTTCCCGTCATTCCCGGCTCGACCGGGAATCTCCCGATGACGGCTCCCGTCATTCCCGACCTGATCGGGAATCTCCCGACGACGCCTCCCGTCATGCCCGACCTGATCGGGCATCTCCCGACGACGGTTCCCGTCATGCCCGACCTGATCGGGCATCCGGCGGTTTCGACCAGGAAGACCTGGAGGCCGCCACGCAGGAGCGCTACCGCTCGCCGCTGCCCCGCGGCCACAAGAAACTCGGCGGCAAGTCCGGTACCCAGTCAGGTCGCAGCGGCAAAAGCCGCCAAGTCGCATCCCACTCAGGCCACAAACGCAGCTCCCGCAAAAAGTAACAACCTTCTCCAGGCAGATTCTCCCCTTTACCAGGGACCTTCCCCATTTTGGTGTGGGACCTTCCCCGCGGAAATGGCCTCTGACGGCACTGGGAGGCACAATGGCTGGGGAAGGTGTCGATGGCGTTTGGGGAAGGTCTACTTTTCCCCCTGGAGACCTTCCCCACGGAAATGACTCCTGACAGCCCTGGGCGGCACAATGGCTGGGGAAGGTCAAGACTTGTTTTTGAGACCTTCCCCATTTTGGTGAGGGACCTTCCCCGCGAGAATGGCCTCTGACGGCACTGGGAGGCACAATGGCTGGGGAAGGTGTCGATGGCGTTTGGGGAAGGTCTACTTTTCCCCCTGGAGACCTTCCCCACGGAAATGACTCCTGACAGCCCT
>JAFZXV010000152.1 GCA_017616595.1 Bacteroidales bacterium | reverse complement strand
TACGAATACTCGGAAATCCAGCCTTACCTATGAGCGAACGTCCTGTAATAGAGCTGTATACCGACGGAGCTGCCAGCGGCAACCCCGGGCCGGGCGGCTGGGGCGTGGTGCTCAAATGCGCAGGGCTGCGCAAAGAGATGAGCGGCGGCTTTTCCCTTACCACCAACAACCGGATGGAGCTGCTTGCCGTCATAAAGGGGCTCGAGGCCATACGCTGGGCAGGCGCAACGGTTGAGGTGTGGAGCGATTCCCAATACGTCGTAAACACCATAACACAGGGGTGGAAGCGCAAGAAAAACCACGACCTGTGGGCAAGGTTCGATGCCGTTTCCAACGGCTTCAAGCTCAATTATCACTGGCTGAAGGGCCACGCCGGCCATCCGGAGAACGAGCGTTGCGACGCCCTTGCGGTAGAGGCCTACCTCAAGCCGGACCTCCCGCCGGATACGGGTTACGAACAGGTTAAAGAAGACAAATTGTTTTAAGATATATGCAAAAGAGAAAACCCATAGTAGGCATCACCCAGGGTGATTCCAACGGCATAGGCTACGAGGTAATAATCAAGGCCCTTTCAGATTCCCGAGTACTCGATTTCTTCACCCCCGTGGTGTACGGATCGTCCAAGCTCTTCGGCTTTTACCGCAAGTCCATCCACGAGATAGAGCAGATAGAGACCAACGTCATAACCGACGCCCGCGACGCCCGCCCCGGCAAGATCAACATAGTCAACTGTCTGCCGGACAACGTATTTGCAGACCCCGGCCATCCCACGCCCGATTCCGCCCGCGAGGCCATAACCGCCCTTTCCAGGGCCGTAGAAGATATCAAGGCCGGTGTGCTGGATACCCTGGTAACAGGCCCCATCAACAAGAAGGCCATGTCCGGCCAGGGCTTCGGATTCCCCGGCCATACGGAGTACCTTCAGAACCAGTTCGGCGTGAGCGACGTTGCCATGTTCATGACCAGCCATCGCCTTAAGCTCGGCGTGGTAACCGGCCACATCCCCCTTAAAGACGTCCCCGCTTCCGTTACCAAAGAGAAGATACTCAGCAAGTTGCATCTTATGAACAAGTCTCTGCAGGAGGACTTCTGCATAGACAATCCCCGTATTGCCGTGCTGAGCCTCAATCCCCACAGCGGAGACGGCGGCCTCCTTGGCAACGAGGAGCAGGACATCATCATCCCCGCCATCGCCCAGGCTATGCTGGACGGCCTCACCGTGTTCGGCCCCTTCTCTCCCGACGGCTTCTTCGGGCTCGGCCACTACCAGCGCTTCGACGCCACCCTTGCGATGTACCACGACCAGGGCCTCGCCCCGTTCAAGTCCCTTTCTTTCGAAGACGGCGTCAACTATACCGCCGGCCTGCCCATAGTGCGCACCTCGCCGGACCATGGCACTGCCTTCGATATGGCTGGAAAAGACGAGGCCGACCCTCAGTCCATGCGTTCCGCGATCTTCACCTCCATAGACATCTTCAACGCCCGCGCGGAGTATGCACGTCTGCAGGAGGGCAAGATGGTGGAGCATCGTCCCGAGCAGCCCGAACACAGAGACCGCCCGGGCCGTCCCCAGATTGCGTAATGAAGCTGCTGCGCGCCTTTTTTGCCCTGCTTGCGCTGATGGCTCTGCCCGTCGGCGCAAATGCTCAATATGCCCGCCAGGACAGCCTGGGGGCCTTTAAGACAACGCAGCTGATCGCTCCTGCCGTGCTGTTAGGGGGCGGCCTAGGAATCCATTATCTGGGGCACGACAGCATAGATGCGGCAGTGCGGGACTGGAACCTTTCCAAGGTGAACGTCGGCGGCATGGGGCCGTTCTACGATATAGGAACGTGGGTGGAATATGGTACGCCGGTGGTGTACATGGGAGCCGGTCTGCTTGGCGCAAAGTCGCGCCACTCGTTTGCGGACAGGGCGATGGAGGGTGCGATGTCGTACCTGTTCTGCGTGTCGACCGGTTACATACTTAAGAAGGCTTTCCATACCCTCCGGCCGGACGGATCCAATTACAATTCTTTCCCCTCCGGGCATTCGATGATTACCTTTACCGGCGCCGAGCTGATGAGGATGGATTACGGCCCATGGTGGGGTGCGGCCTTCTACGGGCTTGCCTGCGGAACGGCGGTTGAGCGCGTGTATGCAGACCGTCACTGGCTCAGCGACGTGCTTGCCGGAGCCGGCATCGGCATCCTGTCCGCCCACGTTGGTGCCTGGCTCCTGGAACCGGTAAAGTCCCTTTTGGGCATTCCCGACTGGTCCTGGGACGGACTCTCCACCCGCCCCGTCCAGATTGCCTTCATGCCTTCCGCAGACCCGTTGAGCGGCGCGCCTACGGCAAATCTATCTATTTGTTTTTAACTAGATTGCCACTTACCGCAGGGTACTGTATCCAGAAACCCTCCGCTACGCTCCGCCCCTCCCACTGCTACGCAGCGGGCCCCTCCCGTTCATGGTCACGGGCGACCAAAGGTTTCTGGATACAGTACCCTGACTCTGCGTCAATCTATTCCGTGTAGAATCGGATGATCCGCTCGAGGGCGCGCTGGCAGACGGGGCAGAAGGATCTGCAGGTGTTGGTCTTCATGCGGCAGTCGCGGGCGCCGCGCCAGACTCCTTTACTCTTGTAGCCGCCGCCTTCGTAGAGGCCCACTCCGTCCTGCCCCATGAGGTCTTGCCACTTGGAGGCGAAGTCTGCCTTGGTGGTGATGTTCTGCTCCCAGGGTTCGAAGTCGGGGACGTAGGTGTCTGAGAACTGGTCGTCGTAGTAATACTCGTCTGCGAGGCCGCCGAAGCTGTGGCCGAATTCGTGCACCACGACGGGCTTGAAACGCGGGTCGTGAGCGGTGGTGAGGGTATAGGAATTGAAGATTCCGCCTCCGCCGTAAGTGTCTGTGTTTGCGAGGATTATGATGTGCTCATAGGGCACGCCGCCAAGGGCGTCGTGAAGGTCTTTTACATGGAGGGTGGTGAGGTAGCGGTCTGAGTAGAAAGTGTCGAAGTGGGAGTGGAGGGGAGTGTCTGCCCACAGGCCTTTGCGCGGCACGCTCACTCCGCTCTGCGCCGACACCAGACCCACCGCCCTGAAGTTGAACCTGTCTTTATATTTTCCGAACGGCTCGTGCGAAAGGATTGCCTCCACCGCCGTTTCAGCATCTTTGTAGAAGACGTCCATCTCGGCAGCGGTATAGCCTTCTGCCACTATCACAACGTCAATGCATTTGTCTATAGGTCCGCTGATAAGGATGTCCCTCACATTATCCTGTGGTTTCCAGGGGCCGGAGTCTTCCTCCAGGACCCCGG
>JAFZXV010000151.1 GCA_017616595.1 Bacteroidales bacterium | reverse complement strand
TAGGTAGGATGTAGGTAGGATTAAAAAATAAAAGTGCCCCCGAGATATCTCAGGGGTACTTTCCAGCGGTGCGGAAGGGACTCGAACCCTCGACCTCCGGCGTGACAGGCCGGCATTCTAACCAGCTGAACTACCGCACCAGGTGCGCTGGTTTGCGTCAAACGCGGATGCAAATATAGACAGTTTTTTTGAATTTACAAACTTTTCTTTGCGCTTTTCTAATAAAAGTGAAAGAAAGTGCAGAGGATGCTAGAATTTCCAGCCTATGCCGCCGTGCCCGAAGGTGGCAACTGGGCCCATAGTGGCTTCTGCAAAGACGTAGAAGTGCTCGCCCTTGAAACGCAGGGCAATTGGCGTGACAAGAGGCATGGGGTAAAATGCCGTTACAGTTGTGAGGCCAGCGCCCAGGGCGGAGTAGACCGTCACTTTCCACTTGGGAGACCAGATAAAGCGAGCCTGGAAGGTCAGGGAGCCGACGGGCAATGATGCTCCGCGACCTATGTCGGTGGGGCTTTTGCTGATGTCGTACCGGGGGTTGCCGTTGGGATCTGTGCCGAAGACATTATCGTACTGCCTGAGCTCCATTATCTTCCAAGATATGCCTTCCGTGAGACAAAGCTCCCAGTGGGGCCGGGTGCGCCAGACCTCGGAGAAGCTGATGACGGGGCAATCAAGGTTGCCGGCCTCCTGCGTGATGATTCCTTTGTCTGCATATGCCAGTTTTTCTTTATGGCTGGGAGCCAGCGTCATATGAAGCGGTTGTATGCCGGAACCCAGTTCCAGAGAGAAGCTCTTTTGGAAAGGCGCCGCGGAATTGCCTTCGTCTGCCGCATAGGAGGTGATGGCGGCAAAAAGAAGGGCGGATGAAATCAAAAGGTGAGCTCTCATAGCATGTCGTTGAGTTTGATGTCTATGGCACGCTCGCGAAGGTCGAACAACACGGTGTCTTTGACCTCGTAGTTGCCATGAGGGTCTTCAAACCGCACGTAGGGGCCCTGCACGTTTCTCAGATAGGGAAGATTCACTTTGCAGCTGCCGTCCGCGCCTGTTACGCCGAGCTCCCGGTAGCCGTTCTCGTAGTACCGGTCCTGGCCGAGTACGCGTATGCCCTCAAGGGCTGAGCCGCTTGTGCGGGAATGGACAACAAAGGTCATCGGAGCTTCTCCACGGTCTTCTTCCATTATGTTCTGCGGCGATCCATAGCACGCCTGGAAGATGAACAGCGCCGTTGTGAGCGATGCGCCTTTAAGCAGATTATGCAACCATTTCATAACGCGAAATTAACAATATCTGCAGAATAAACGCACGCGAAGCCATAATCTTGCGCGCTTGATGCAAGTTTTTGCAGAAATGAGGATTATATTTGCAAAAAAGAATTCCGTGAATCCGTTTCTCTTCCGCCTGTTCAGAAACAACGAGACAAAAGTCCACGAACTGAATTATCTGTTCTGGGAGTGCACCACGCGCTGCAACTTCCACTGCCGGCACTGCGGCAGCGACTGCTCGGTACTGAGCCGGGAGAAGGATATGCCGCTGGAAGATTTCCTCGGAGCGCTGGATACCATACCCGGAAACAAACGCCCCAAAGACTTTACGGTAATCCTGACAGGCGGCGAGCCCCTCATGCGCCCCGACCTGGCAACGGCGGGCAAGGAAATCAGCAGACGTGGCTTTGCGTGGGGAATGGTCTCCAACGGCTGGTTCTACGACGAGCGGATGCACGCCCGCATGATGGAGGCCGGCATGAGGGTCATGACAATCAGCCTCGACGGCATGGAAGAATCCCACGACTGGATGCGCGGCGTGCCCGGCAGTTTCCGGCATGCGGTGAACGCCATCGGCATAATGGCAAAGGAACCGCGTCTGAATGCCGATGTGGTTACGTGCGTGAACAAGCGCAACCTGAGCGAACTGCCGCAGATCTACGAATTGCTGAGCGGGCTAGGCGTCAAGCAGTGGAGGCTGTTTACCATCATTCCTATCGGCAGGGCGGCGGCTGATCCCGATATGCATCTGACAGATGACGAGTTTGTGAGGTTGATGGAGTTTATTAAGGGGAAGCGACAGGAGATTCCCGGTCAAGCCGGGAATGACGACAAGCGTCAAGCAGGGAATGACGGAAAAATGAAGGTTACCTTCAGCTGCGAGGGCTATCTGGGGCGGTACGAGGAGAAGGTGAGGGACGTGAGGTACTTCTGCCACGCCGGCATCAACATCGCTTCCGTTCTGATTGACGGACGCATCTGCGCCTGCCCCAACATAGACCGGGACCGTTTCAGCCAGGGCAGCATCTACCAAGACAACTTTTACGAGGTGTGGGAAGAACGGTTCAAGCCGTTCCGGGACCGCAGCTGGGCCAGGACAGGTAAATGCAAGGAATGCAAGCAATGGCGGAACTGCCTGGGCAACGGAATGCATAACTGGCACGGGCCGTCGGATGAGGTGCTCCAGTGCCATTATGCCAAGACAATCGGTGTGGGCTAGACGCCGGTATTGCCGTTGCCGTAATCGTCTTCTATTATTTCAACTGAATCTTTGTGATAGACGATAGATACGCTGGTGATGGGCGTATTGAGTTCTCCGTCGGCGTAGCCGGCAACCATTATAGTGCGGCGGTCTCCGTCTTTGATTGATTTGTCGTCGCGGGAGAAAACCCATTCAAGAGTGCCTGTATGCAGGAGATTGCCGATAAACTGGTAGTCCTGGTAAAGATATATAAGAGAACGGAAATAATAGTTGACGTCTCCGTAGTCGTCGAGGATGTTGGATGTATCTTCGCAGTCCCAGAAGTAAGTGGCGTCAGGCTCTGAAGGTATGATCCTGAGGGTGTCTGCACTGAAGCTCAAATCGAATGAGAGGTCTGAATAAACCGTACCCTTGGTCTTGAGCTCTACGGAACAGAATCGGTTCAGCAGGACTTTCTTGTATGGGTCTATCTGGAAGACCACGATCCTGTACGAGCTGTCCGGAATCAGGAACCTTTCCGTAAAATCCCTGGTGCCTTGATAGCAGAAAATATCCGAGAAGCGGGCCGTGTTGTTCTCCTGCTGCACAAAATAGTTATTGTAAGACATCAGCATGTAACTTAGCTCGTTTTCTGCAATCTCTTCTTCGCTCATGGAGAAACTCGAGCTGACATACTCGCTGAGGATGGTGTATGCGTACCAGGCGTTTTCGTCTCCGGGGTAAATTGTGAAGGTAGTGCTGGTGCCATGCACCTCATTTATGCTGACGCTGAACGTGGTTGGCTTTACGGAACCTTTTTCTATTCCGTAGCAGGCCGTAAGCAGAATGCAAGCAAGTATGTATAGGAGAAGCCTTTTCATAGTTCGTCAAGCACACGGCCAAGGAAGACCAGGGCGCCGGTGGAATGGCTGCCGTAGTCGCCAAAGTCGAACTGTATGTTGTGAGTCTTGAAACGCCTTTCCGCCCTGAGAGCGTTCTCGTAAGGGACGAATTCGTCTTTCTTGCAATGGAACAGCATCAATGGCGCCTGAGGCTCGAAGTCCAGGGTGGAATTGATCATCAGGGCTTTATAGAAGGCAGCGGTCTTGGGGCTGGTCTTGTCTCTGCCCATATCCGTTATCAGCTCGTGCAGCGCGGTGGAGCCCATAAGTTCTCCTATCTGGCCGATGGTGTATTTCTTGGAATTTATCCATTCCTGGTAATTCGCAAGCAGGCGCGGCTGGAAGAAGTCTTTCATGTCTAGGCCCAGGCCTTCTCCCTCATTGATGCCCTGCACAAGCATGGGGATGGCGCAGGGGATGCCGGTCTTGTCTTCTGCCATGGAGATGTCGAAGGTGGCGGCAAGGTCGTAAGCACCGCCGCCGGCATATACTTTCTTGATGGGAAGTTGCTCGGGATACTCTTTCTGGATGAGGTTCATAGCCCCAAGGGTGATAGAGGCGCCCTGCGAATAACCTACGAGGATGACCTCGTCGCTGAGGGGTTTGTGCCCCGTCTTTTCCATGTATGCCTTGGCGGCAAGGGCAAAATCCACCACGCTGCGGGCCGTGCTCTCCACATGCAGATAGGGGTGGATGCGGTTGACGGTAACGCCGTAGCCGATATAGTCTGCGATAAACAGGGCGTAGCCCTTGGAAGCAAGTATGCCCTCCATGGGGAAGGATTCTGAAGGAGCCTCGAAATCGGCGCAGATGGTGTAATGGCTGATGAGGATGAAGTTCTTTATGGGGCCGTTGGCAGGATAGATGATCTTGCCGGACTGGGTCAGGGGAGAGCCGTCGAAATCGTGCCCGGTAAACGTGCCGGAAACGTGTACAAGCGAGTTGCTGGTGACGGCATCAAGTATGTCTCTGGCAACGGTGGTGTGGGCTCTGGCGGCAGTGGTGGCGCTGAGGTCTTCCGGCATGCGTATCTCCGGATTGAGGCTGCCGTCCGGTTCTACTACCTCGCTTACGGAAGTGACGGTAGGCAGGAAAGTATCAAAGTTGACGAACCTTTCTACATCTGGCTTCCTGCAAGACAACAGGGCCGAGAACAAGAAGAATAACCAGAACGCCTTTTTCATTACCAACTGTAATTAATACTGACGCTGACGAGGCGTGAGCCCATCAGATATACCTTTGAAAAATCGCTCATGGATGCCATTGCTCCCAAATCCAGCGACCCGGACCAATGGCCACTGCCCAGTTGCACGCCCACAAGGTTGATATAGACTGCGGGGGCAGCCTCTACTGTCTGAGCAAAAGAAAGCAGCAATCCTGCTCCAAGCCCGGAATAGACGCTTACCGGCTCTTTGCGCAGATATGAGAGCCGGACCGTGGGCATGACGACTACATTGGAGAAACGAACATCGGGCAACGCCTCCACCATAACGTGGTTGTTGTCGAACCATCCGCTTTTCCAGCCCATGCTCTCAAAATCTATCTGCCCGCCTACGCTGAGGAAATCCAGTACGCTGTATTGATACTCGGCGAAGATGTGCCCGGTGAACCAGTGGGAAAAATCCTCTTTGGTGCGGAAGTAGTCCGGAATCGCAGACGGGGTGTCAAAAACGTGCTGCACGGTAGGGTAGTAGACGGCGGTTTCGAAGAGCATGTCTCCCCAGCCGATGCGGAGCCTGTGCCTCTGGACGGGACTGCCCTGGCCGGCGGCCGCCGCGCCGACGCTGCAGCCTGCCAGCAAGGCCAAAGCCAATAAAACCCTGCCGATAAATTTCATAAATGCAAAATTAGAAAAAAAGCACGAGAAAAATTAGTATTTTTGTATGCTATGCTAATTAAAGGCGCAAGAGTGAACAACCTCAAGAACGTTACGCTGGAAATCCCGCGCGGCAAACTTGTGGTTATTACAGGCATCTCTGGCAGCGGTAAGTCGAGCCTTGCGTTCGACACGCTCTTTGCGGAGGGGCAGCGCCGCTTTGCAGAGAGCCTCAGCTCGTACGCCCGCCAGTTCCTGGGCCGCATGAGCAAGCCAGACGTAGACGGCATAGAAGACATCCCACCTGCAATCGCCATAGAACAGAAGGTAAACATCAAGAACCCGCGTTCCACCGTTGCCACCACCACTGAGGTCTACGACTACCTGCGCCTCATCTTTGCCCGCATCGGCCGTACTTACAGCCCTGTGAGCGGCGGCGAGGTGCGCAAGGAGGGCGTACAGGACGTAGTGCGCTGGCTGGAGGGCCTGGAACCGCAGGACAGGTTCATCCTTGCAGACCTTAACTGGCGCAAGCGGTCAGACCATACGGAACTGCTCCTCCAGCTCAAGGAAGACGGATACAACCGCCTCTGGGCAGACGGCAAGCCGGCCAGGATAGACGATGTGCTGCAGGCCGAAGAAGAGCCTGCGGACGCCTGGCTGCTGGTAGACCGATTCGGCTCGCTGGAAGACCGCCAGCGCCTGCTTTCGAGCCTTTCCGACGCCTTCTCAAGAGGGGATGGGTTGATGGCGATTGCCACCAAAGACGGCATACAGAGGGCTTTCAGCAGCCGCTTCGAGCGCGACGGCATAAAGTTTATCGAGCCGGACGACTTCCTGTTCAGCTTCAACAGTCCGCTTGGCGCCTGCCCGTTTTGCGGCGGCCTCGGCAAGATAATCGGCATAAGCGAAGACCTCGTTGTGCCGGACAAGACCAAGAGCATATACGACAGCGCCATAGCATGCTGGCGCGGAGACAAGATGGGCTGGTTTCGCGAGCACCTCGTGCGTCTTGCCCCCAAGTACGGCATAGACGCATTCAAACCGTGGTGCGAGCTGTCCGAGCGCGAGAAAGACATAATCTGGAACGCCCGCTCCGAGCCCGGCAACGAAGAAACCCTCGTCGGCATCAACGAATTCTTCGAGTGGGTGGAGACGCAGCGATACAAGATCCAGTATAAGTTTATGCTCAACCGCTTCAGCGGACGCACGGCCTGCAGCGCCTGCCATGGCACGCGTCTGCGCAAAGAGGCCCTGTACGTACGCGTAGGCGGCAAGACAATTGCCGACTTGCTGGCAATGACGGTGGAGGAGCTGCTGTCGTTCATGGAAAACATCGCCCTGACACCCGCCGAGGCAGACATAACCGCAGAGCCACGCTCTGAGATCCTGAACCGCCTGCGCTGCATTGCCGACGTCGGCCTCGGGTATCTTACTCTCAACCGCGCCTGCAACACGCTCAGCGGCGGAGAGAGCCAGCGCATCAACCTGGTTACCGCCATCGGCTCAAGCCTCGTAGGCTCAATGTACATCCTGGACGAGCCCAGCATCGGCCTTCATCCAAGAGATACAGAGCGCCTCATTGCCGTGCTCAAGCGCCTCAGAGACCTTGGCAACACGGTAATTGTGGTGGAGCACGACGAGGAGATAATCCGCGCCGCAGACGAGCTCATAGACATGGGTCCGCTGGCAGGGGAGTTTGGCGGAGAAGTCATATACCAGGGGCCTCCGGAGGGCCTTGAATCGGCACACCCGGAACGCTCGCTTACTCTCCAGTACATCAGCGGAGAACGGAAGCGTTACGCCCGCACGCTGCGCCCCTGGAACTACAGCATCACCATAGAAGGCGCGCGCGAGCACAACCTCAAAGACATAGACGTACGCATACCGTTGAGCGCGCTTGTGGTAGTAACGGGCGTGAGCGGCTCCGGCAAATCTAGCCTTGTGGGCGATATACTGTATCCCGCCATGAAGCGCAAGCTGGAAGAATCTGGAGACCTGCCAGGCATCTTCAAAGGCCTCGGGGGCAACTTAGACCGCATATCCCGCGTGGAATACGTAGACCAGAACCCCATCGGCCGCAGTTCCCGCTCCAACGCCGTCACATACCTCAAGGCTTACGATCCCATCCGGGACCTTCTTTCCCAGCAGCAGTATGCCAGGATAAACGGTTTCGGCCCGTCGTTCTTCAGCTTCAACCAGGAGGGCGGGCGCTGCCCGGAATGCCAGGGAGACGGCGTAGTGAAGATTGAGATGCAGTTCATGGCCGATGTTACCATGGTATGCGACGAGTGCGGCGGCAAGCGCTTCAAGCCCGACGTTCTGGAGGTGCGTTACCGCGGCATGAACATAGACGACATCCTCAACATGAGCGTCTCCCAGGCCACCGAGTTCTTTGCGCTTGGCCCTGAGCCTGAGGCGCGTACGGTGGTGGAACGCCTGCAGCCGCTGCTGGACGTCGGCCTGGGATACCTGCGCCTGGGGCAGAGCAGCAGCACACTGTCCGGAGGCGAGAGCCAGCGCATCAAGCTTGCGTGGTTCTTGAGCCAGAGCCGCCAGAACCGCAAGAACGAGCGCATACTCTTTATATTTGACGAGCCCACCACGGGCCTGCATTTCTACGACGTAGAAAAACTGCTGCGGAGCTTCGACGCCCTGCTGGAGGCCGGCCACTCCCTTGTGGTTGTGGAGCATAACCCCGACGTCATCCGCAACGCAGACTGGATAATAGACCTGGGGCCCGATGCCGGAGACCGCGGCGGAGAGATAGTCTTCCAGGGCACTCCCGAGCAGCTCCGGGCCGCCGATACATTTACCGCAAAATACATCTGATGAGCACTTTATATGACCCGCTGCGCCGCAAAGACGTTGCCGATACCCCCGAAGAACGAGTCCGCCAATGGCTGATTGGCGAGCTTGGCGGCACACTTGGCGTGCCCCGGCATCTGATGATGAGCGAGGCGGGACTCAAGTTCGGAGCCAAGAGCTACAGGGCCGACATCCTCATCTACGACCGATCCGGCGCGCCGCTTGCCGTAGTTGAATGCAAACGCCCCGACGTGGCGCTCACTGCCGCCGTTGCCCGCCAAGCCATGCGTTACGACATAGTGCTAAGCGTGCGCTGGATCATCCTGTCCAACGGCGGCTCCACGCTCGTCTTCCGCAGAGACGGGTCTGTCTTCGTACCTTATCCATCCATCCCAGATTACGATACCATGCTATGCCTACATTGATGCCCCAATTCCTGGATAAGCCTGTATTTGCCGCAGTGCGCGAGCTCAGTTCCGAGCTTGGCGTAAGGGCCTTTGTGATAGGCGGATACGTGCGCGACTGCCTGCTCGGGCGCCCCAGCGGAGACATAGATATAGTAGTTGAAGGCAGCGGGATAGACTTTGCCAAGGCCCTCGGCAGCAAGCACGGCTGCAATGTGTCGTACTTCAAGAACTTCGGCACGGCCATGCTGCATTTCCGGGGCGATGAGATAGAATTCGTGGGCGCGAGGCGCGAGTCGTACCGCCGCGAGTCCCGCAAACCAATAGTGGAGAACGGCACTCTTGAGGATGACCAGAAGCGGCGCGACTTTACCATCAACGCCCTTGCCCTCAGCTTGTGCGATGCCGATTACGGCGCCCTTGTAGACCCGTTCGGCGGCGTCCGGGACCTCGCCTCCGGGCTGATCCGCACTCCGCTCGATCCTGATACCACTTATTCCGACGACCCGCTCCGCATGCTCCGCGCGGTACGTTTTGCCGCCAAGCTCAGCACCCCGGACCTGGAATTCAAGATAGTGCCGGAATCCGTTGAATCTATGCGCAGGATGGCAGACAGGCTCAGCATCCTGTCTGTGGAACGAGTTGCAGAAGAACTTGAGAAGATGCTCGTAACGCCCCGTCCATCAATGGCTTTCAGATTGCTTGACGAGTGCGGCTTGTTGGACCGGATACTGCCCGAACTCGCAGCCCTCAAGGGCGTGGAGACCGTGGATGGCAGGGGACATAAAGACAACTTTGCACATACCCTCGCAGTGCTAGACAACGTTGCCGCCGCATCGGACAGCCTGCCTTTGCGCTGGGCCGCGCTTCTGCACGACATAGGCAAAGCCGCCTGCAAACGCTACGACCCTGCCCTGGGCTGGACCTTCCACGGGCACGACGTGGTTGGCAGCAAGATGGTGCCGGGAATCTTCAACCGCCTGCGCCTGTCCATAGACGACGGCAAGTTTGTCAAGAAGATGGTATGGCTCCACATGCGCCCCATAGCCCTTGCCAGCGACGAGGTGACGGACAGCGCCGTACGCAGGCTCCTCTTTGACGCCGGAGACGACATAGACTCCCTTATGACGCTCTGCAATGCGGATATCACGTCCAAGAACCCCGCCAAGGTGGCCCGCATCCGCAGCAACTTCGAGCTGGTCAAACAGAAGCTCGTTGCGGTGGAAGAGAAAGACAGGATACGCAACTTCAAGAATCCCATCACCGGCGAATACGTCATGGAGGTTTACGGAATCCCGCCATGCCGCCAGATAGGGGAGCTTAAAGAAGCCGTGAAGGAGGCTATACTTGAAGGCATCATCGGCAACAATTTCCAGGAAGCGGACACATATATGCGCCTCAGGGCGCCAGAATTCGGTCTGAATGAGAAATAAGTTCCTCAGCTACATACGCGACATACGCCGCTATTCGCCCCGTACCTGCGAGGTGTATACAGACGTGCTGCAGACGTTCTTGGATTTCTGCGACGGCTGCGAGGACTTTGCCGCCACGATGAACGTCAACGGCATCCGTGCGTACGAGGTGTTTCTGTTCGACCGGCGTAAACTCTCCGCCCGCACCGTGGGGCAGCATCTCAGCGTGCTCAGCAGTTTTGCCCGGTTCCTGATGAAAGAAGGCGTGCTGCAAAGCAATCCGGTGCACCTTGTCAAGCGCCCGAAGGTAGAGAAGCGCCTGCCGGTGTTCTATAAAGACAAGTCTATGGAGGCCTACTTCGAGGGTGCAAAGGGAGACCCTGAGTTCGGCACTCTCGAACAAAAACTCAACCGGCTGATTATCAGCATGCTTGCATCCTGCGGGCTGCGCCGTTCCGAGTTGATAGGCCTTAACGTGGGCTCCGTTGACTTTGAAAGGCAGGTGCTGAGGGTACACGGAAAAGGAGACAAAATGCGCGAAATTCCTCTGATTCCTTCTCTTTGTAACGAAATTTCCTTATATTTGAGTGCAGTCAGTTCTTTGATGCCGGATGCCCAGGACCCCGGAGCCCCTCTGCTCCGCACGCCAAAGGGAGGGCGCCTCTACCCGGTCTTCGTAGACAGGGTTGTCAAGAAAGAGCTTGCCGGAGTACCGGACATTACGGTACGCCGCTCGCCTCACGTTCTCAGGCATACCCTTGCCACGGAGCTCCTCCAAGACGGCGCAGACCTCAATTCCATAAAGGAGTTGCTTGGCCATTCCTCGCTTGCGGCAACGCAGGTCTACACGCACAACACCATAGAACGTCTGCAAAAGGTTTATACTAACGCCCACCCAAGGGCAAAAAACGGAGGTAAAAATGGAGATTAAACTCAAATCCCTCAAATTCGACGCCGGTGAGCAGCTCACCGCCTTCGTCGAAAAGAAAGTATCTCGTCTGGAGAAGTTCTTCCTTCCCGGCGTAGCACCGGAGACGGAAGTCACCCTTGAAGACGTAAAAGAAGGCAAGAAAGCCAAGCTTCACATCCATCTTCCCGGCGACGACCTCATCATCGAGAAGATTGCAGACACATTCGAGAATGCAATCACCGGTGCGGTAGACGCCATGAAAGAGAAGCTGACCCGCGTAAAAGAGAGGGTCTTCGACAAATAATCAGTATAAACTGAATTGAAAGGGCGGTCCGATCGGGCCGCCCTTAACTTTACAGGAGTTTCTCCTTGAGATGCTTGATCATGTCTTTGGTCATCGTCTCCAGATTGTAGGTAGGAGTCCAGCCCCATTCCTTGCGGGCGCATACATCGTCCATCTTGTTGGGCCAGGAGTCTGCAATGGCCTGACGCACAGGATCTACCTCGTAGCGCATCTTGAAGTTTGGATAGTGCTTGCGGATGGCGTCGTAGACCTCTTCAGGGTCGAAGCTCATTGAAGCGATGTTGAAGGCGTTGCGGTGCACAAGATACCTGGGATCCGCCTCCATAAGCTTGATTGCGGCCTTGATGGCATCGGGCATATACATCATATCCATATAGGTGCCATGGGCGAGAGGACAGACGAATTCCTCGCCCTTGACGGCCGCGTAATAAATTTCTACGGCATAGTCCGTGGTGCCGCCGCCGGGAAGGGTCTTGTAGGAAATGAGGCCGGGGAAGCGGACCGAACGGGTGTCTACGCCGTATTTATGGAAGTAATAATCGCTCAAGAGTTCAGTGGCGACCTTGGTGACGCCATACATGGATGTGGGACGCTGGATGGTGTCTTGGGGCGTATTGTCGCGCGGGGTGTCGGGGCCGAAGGAGCCGATGGATGAAGGCGTAAAGACAGCGCAGTGGTTTTCCCTTGCAACCTCCAGGATGTTGAGAAGTCCGTTCATCTGGATGTCCCAGGCCTTGAGCGGCAGGCGCTCGGCGGTGGCGGACAGAAGGGCGGCAAGGTTATAGATAGTGTCTATATCGTATTTGTGGACGATTTCCATTATCTGCTGACCGTTGCAGACATTGGCCATCTCGGCGGGGCCGCTTTCCAGAAGATCGCCCGTGGGCTCTGCACCGGGAATATAACCGGCTACTATACTGCCATGACGGTATTGCTTACGGAGTACCATTGTGAGCTCCGAGCCTATCTGGCCGGTGGCACCGATAACGAGAACATTTTTCATTTAGCGTGTTATTAATTATTATGCAAATTTATTAAATTTGTTGCAGAAACAGAAATAATATACCACATAATTATGTACGGCAAATTCCAATCTTACCTCCAGCAGGAGCTCAAGGCCATCGACGAGGCCGGTCTCTACAAACGCGAACGTACCATCTGCGCCCCCCAGGGAGCGGAAATCACCTTAGCCGACGGCAGCAAGGCCCTTAATTTCTGCGCCAACAACTACCTCGGCCTGTCCGACAATCCGCGCCTTATAGCCGCGGCCAAGAAGGCAATGGACGAGCGCGGCTACGGAATGTCGTCGGTGCGCTTCATCTGCGGCAAGCAAGACCTTCACGCAGAACTGGAGAAGGCCATCTCCGAGTATTTCCACACAGAAGACACCATACTGTACGCCGCCTGCTTCGACGCCAACGGCGGTGTGTTCGAGCCTCTGCTTACTGCAGAAGACGCCATCATATCCGACGCCCTCAACCACGCTTCCATAATTGACGGCGTGCGCCTCTGCAAGGCCGTTCGTTACCGCTATGCCAATGCCGATATGGCAGAACTGGAGAAATGCCTCCAGGAGGCCCAGGCCCAGAGGTTCCGCATCATCGTAACAGACGGCGTGTTCTCCATGGACGGCAACGTGGCCCCTATGGACAAGATCTGCGACCTTGCAGAGAAGTACGACGCACTTGTGATGGTGGACGAGAGCCACAGCGCCGGCGTCGTCGGCAAACACGGCAGGGGAGTGGCCGAGCTTTACAACCTCTACGGACGCATCGACATCCATACCGGAACCCTCGGCAAGAGCTTCGGAGGCGCCGTGGGCGGATTCACCACCGGCCGCAAGGAAATAATCGACATGCTTCGCCAGCGCAGCCGCCCGTACCTCTTCTCCAATTCGCTGCCTCCTATGATTTGCGCCGCAGGAATTGAGACCTTCAAGATACTGGCAGAGAGCGACGAGCTCCACGACCGCCAGCAGGAGAACGTAGCCTATTTCAGAGACAAGATGCTTGCCGCAGGCTTTGACATCAAACCCACCCAGAGCGCCATTTGCGCCGTAATGCTGTACGACGCTCCGCTCAGCCAGAAATTCGCCGCGGAAATGGCCAAAGAAGGCATCTTTGTAACCGGTTTCTATTATCCCGTCGTTCCCAAGGGCCAGGCCCGCATACGCGTGCAGCTCTCCGCCGGTCACACCAGGGAACAGCTGGACAAGGCAATCGCCGCCTTCATCAAGGTCGGCCGGGAACTCGGTGTCATAAAATAAGATATAACTAAAACCTGAAACCTATGTTTGGATACAGAGCTGACGGAAAGAAGGTTAAGAACCTCGATCCTATCCAGAGGCTGATGCCCCACATCATGCCCACACGCGCAGATGCCCAGAACTCCACGAGTTACGAGGTCCCATGCGAGCCAATCGACGAATTCATAAAAAGGGAATACGAGAAAGGGGAGAAATACAACTACATGCACATCCTGATTGCCGCAATCGTCCGCGGCTCGGCACTGTATCCACGCATCAACCGCTTTATATGCAACGGGCGCATTTACGCCCGCAATTGCATTCAGATATCCTTCCTGGTAAAGAAAGCCCTTAGCCCGGATGCCGCGGATGCAACAATAAAGCTTGATTTTACCGGCCATGAATCCCTTCCGGAAATCAGGGACCGTATAAATGAAGTAATCCAGAAGAACGTGTCCGTAGAGGCAAAGAACGACACCGACGTCATGGCCCGCATCTTCTCCATCGTGCCCAATTTCCTCATTGGCTTCATGGTCGGTATGCTGAAGTTCGCAGACCTTCACGGTCTTCTGCCTAAAGCTGTCCTGGACCTTCTTCCTTTCCACTGTACTGCTTTCGTAACCAATCTCAAGTCCATCAAAGGCCCTGCCATCTACCATCATGTCTATAATTTCGGCAACACCGGAATGTTCTTTGCGATGGGCAAGGAATCCCTCAAGCCCGTTGTGAAGAAAGGAGAGATAGTTGTAGGAAAGCTTATGCCGCTGCGCATAGTTACGGACGAGCGGTTCTGCGACGGTTTCTATTTCGTCAACGCCTTCAGGAAGCTTCAGGAGCTTCTTACCAATCCGGATGCGATGATGGAACGCCTCGATGAGCTCCCCGGAGATACCGTGGTCCATCACGCGTTCAGCAAGAAAAGCAAGAAATGAAAAAGCTGTGGGCTATATACAGAGACGGCTTCAGGAATATGTCCTGGGGCCGTCCTCTGATTTGGCTCATCCTGCTCAAGCTGTTCATCCTCTTTGCAATCCTGAGGGTGTTCTTCTTCCGTCCCGCGATGGCGGGCATGACGGAAGATCAGAAGATAGAGCAAGTAGGTGAAAGACTTACGAATAAACCCGATATTAACACACTAAACTATTGATTTTATGGATGTTGTAATTTGGTCTCGCATCCAGTTTGCCATGACGGCAGCCTACCACTGGCTGTTCGTGCCGCTCACGCTCGGCCTTGCCCTCGTCATGGCTGTGATGGAGACCCTGTACGTCGTCAAAAAAGACAAGTTCTGGAAGAAAACGGCGCAGTTCTGGATGAAGCTGTTCGCCGTCAACTTTGCCGTAGGCATTGCCACCGGCATCATCCTGGAGTTCGAGTTCGGTACCAACTGGAGCAACTACTCCTGGTTTGTGGGCGACATGTTCGGCGCGCCTCTGGCCATAGAAGGCATCCTCGCCTTCTTTATGGAAGCCACGTTCTTTGCCGTGATGTTCTTCGGCTGGAGCAAGGTGGGCAAGAAGTTCCACCTGGCGTCCACATGGCTTACCGGCATCGGCGCTACCGCATCGGCTTATTGGATCCTTGTGGCCAACGGATGGATGCAGAATCCCGTCGGCACGACGTTCAGTGCAGACACCGTCCGCAGCGAGATGGCATCCGCATCGGCATTCTGGGAGGTGATTTCCAACCCGGTGGCCGTGAGCAAGTTCTGCCATTCCGTTACGAGCGGATGGGTAACCGGAGGCATCTTCGTGGTTGGCGTGAGTGCATGGTATCTCCTGAAGGGACGCCATCTTGAGTTTGCCAGGAAAAGCATGCTCGTCGGCAGTCTGGTGGGCTTGATTGGCAGCGGAGCCGTAATGCTTTCCGGAGATTCCTCCGGCGTGCATGCCGCAGAATTCCAGCCCATGAAGCTGGCGGCCGCAGAAGGCTTGCGCGACGGCGGCAACGGAGCTGCCTTCACCGTCGTCCCCGGCATCAAGATTCCCAAAATGCTTTCCCTCCTTGCCACGCACAGCTTCAACGGCTACGTGCCCGGCATCAACGATATCTTGAACGGTTATACCGATAACGATGGCAACGCCGTGCCTTCAGTGGCAGATAAGATGGCGCGCGGCCGCCAGGCGCTGGATGCGCTTGCCGCATACCGCAACTTGCGGGAAAGCGACCCTGAGGCGGCTGCCGCGGCAAAGGCGGTGCTGGACGAGAACGTGCAGTATATGGGATACGGCCACCTGGAGAAGCCGGAGGACGTTGTGCCGCCTGTAGGCATAGTCTTCTGGGCGTTCCGCTTTATGATAGGTCTGGGAATGCTGATTGCGCTGGTGCTGCTGCTGAGCGTCATAGCTGTATGGAAAGACAAGCTGGGCAAGTGGAAATGGCTCCTCTGGGCAGCCATAATATGCATCCCGCTTGTGTATCTTACCGGCCAGTGCGGCTGGATAGTTGCAGAAGTGGGGCGTCAGCCGTGGACCATCCAGGGGCTGCTGCCGGTCAACGTTGCAATCTCCAGCCTGAGCGCAGGAGCCGTGCAGACCACATTCTTTGTATTCCTGGCGGTGTTTGCGTTATTCCTCGCAATAGAAATCCGCATTATGCTTGGAGCCATCTGCAAAGGCCCCGCCGTAGAACCCAAAAACGAATAGGCTATGAGCTACGAATTCTTACAGAACTATTGGTGGTGCCTTGTGTCCCTGCTGGCCGGCCTGCTGGTCTTCCTGATGTTCGTGCAGGGTGGCAACCTTCATCTTGGCAACCGCGCTCTGGACGAGAAGCGCAAGCGTATGATCCTCAATTCCACCGGCCGCAAATGGGAGCTGACCTTCACAACGCTCGTAACCTTTGGCGGCGCCTTCTTTGCGTCCTTCCCCCTGTTTTACAGCACCAGCTTCGGCGGCGCATACTGGGTATGGATGCTGTTGCTGATTACCTTTGTATTCCAGGCCGTTTCTTACGAATTCTTCCACAAGAAGGAGAATCTGCTGGGCAGTAAGGCCTTCAGCATTGCGCTGATGGTCAATGGTATCCTTGCTCCGTTCCTTGTGGGAACCGCCGTGGGAACGTTTTTCACAGGGTCTGACTTCGTCGTCAACAAGGTGGCTATCGCCGATGCTTCCGCACCTGTCATCAGCACGTGGGGGAGCGGCTGGCACGGGCTCGAGGCCCTTGTGCAGTACCATGCCGTGCTGCTTGGCTGCACGCTGATGTTCCTTACCGCAATCCTCGGCTCGCTTTACATCCTGAATAATGTTGATGACGACGAGGTTTCGGCCCAGATGCGCCGCAGCATCAAGGTCTCTGTATTTCCATTCTTGTTGTTCTTCATTTTCTGGGCGGCCATACTGCTGGTCCGTCCCGGATATGCGGTTGATTCAGAGGGCGTTGTGAGCATGGAAAAATTCAAGTACCTGCACAACCTGATGCAGATGCCGGTGGTGTTGGCGATGCTGGTCGTGGGCGTGTTGCTGGTGTTGTTCGGAATCTGGAAAGGTGGCTTTACGGCCTCCCGCAAGGGTATATGGTTCACCGGCCCCGGCAGCGTGCTTGTAGTGATGTCTGTATTCTTCCTGGCCGGCTTTAACGGTACTGCCTATTATCCCTCCTGCACCGACCTTCAGAGTTCCCTCACCATCGCCAACAGCTCATCCAGCTACTTCACCCTCAAGGTGATGACCTGGGTCTCCCTGCTGATCCCTTTCGTACTTGCCTACATAGTCTACGCCTGGCGCCAGATGGACAAAGGTGGCATAAGTACGAAGGACGTAGAAGGAACGGATAAGTATTAATCAAATTATGTGCTCCACTAAAAACGCTCAGCAATCGCTGAGCGTTTTCTTTTCTGTGGAGCTGGCGGGAGTCGAACCCGCGTCCAAACAAAGCGCCAAAAGGCTTTCTACACGCTTATTCTTCCTTTGATTGTGGGCCGCTGTACGAGGGAAGACGCCCTTAGCAGCAGCTTATCCTCTGAATCTTAGCGGGGCTTGGAGGCGGCGGCCCCGCGCATCCGCTTTGAATGATACCCCTTGGTCCGGACATAAGCGGCTTAAAGCCGGAGGGATATACGTCAGTGCCGCAGCCTTGGCGGCTCTGATTAATGCTCAATCTCTTGGAGATTAGCAAGCGTATGAATAGTTGTAGTTGCCTACTAATTGTTTGACTGCTGGGATTTACGGGCCAGCTGCCTACTCCCGACGTGCTTACCTTCCGTCGTCAATGCTGTCAAAACCAGAACAGCCCCAATGGAAAGCGGCTGCAAAGTTGCACATTATTTTGCAATTCTGCAAAAAGTAGTAGCACCGGGAGCGGAAGAGGGGTCGACCGATTTTGAAAATGCAAGCTTGTCGCAGCATTTTTGTATCATGAGGGAGTGCCCCTCTTCCGCGGGAGGTGCGGTTAAGACGTGCTAAGTATTAAGGATTTTTGCGACGAGCTCTAAAAGGAGTTCGGCGGGGGTGGTTGCGGCGCCGTCGCCACCTTTGCCGAGGTAGTCGTATTCGCAGAGGAGGGACATGACGGCCATTGCCTTGGGCAGGGGATAGTTGCGCACGGCGATGTCGTATTCTTTATAGAAGTAAGGATTGACACCGGCAAGGGCGGCCGCCTTATCGTCCGGAGAGGGATAGCCGCCACGGGCAAGGAGGGCGGCGTAACGCAGTATCCTGTTGAAGTGCATATACAGGGCGCTGACGGCCTGAGGCATGGCAAAGCGGGCTGCGTTGCCAAGATGAGCGGCAATGGTCAGAGCCTTCTGCGCATTGCGGTAAGACAATTCTTTTGTGAGCTCAAACACGCTGAACTGCCGGGAGATACCTACGTTTCTCTCAATATCTGCTATAGATACCGAGCGCACTCCTTCCGGCAGGTTCTTGAGCAGTTTGTCCGTCTCTACCACTATGGTGGAAAGGTCCGTTCCCACCGACTCTGCAAACAAGGCGGCCGCAGCAGGCTCTATACTCAGGCCACGCTCTGAATAGTAGTTCCCGATCCAGGCAGGGACTTCATAGTCGCGCAGCGCCGGGCTGTCCAGCACCGCGCCTATTTTCTGGGCGCTCTTGTAAAGGCTCTTGCGTTTGTCCAGAGAAGCCTTGTGCAGAAGAAGCACCAGCACGGTGGAGTCCAGCGGCTCGTTGCAATAAATGGCGATGTCTTCTATGCCCTTGAGCATCTGGGCCTCCTTTACCACAACGAGCTGGCGGTCTGCCATCATGGGGAAGCGCCGCGCGGCGGTAATCACCTGTTCTGCGGTCACGTCGGCCCCATAGCAGACCGTCTCGTTGAAGTCTTTGCCGAACTCGTCTATGCAATTGTCCAGGATGGCCTGGCATACGAGGTCGGGGTAATAGGGCTCGTCGCCCATCAGCACATAGACGGGCTTGTAGATGCCTGCGCGGGCGTCTTCCACGAGTTTGCGGGCCTCGGCGGCTATGTTTTCTTTCTGCCGCGCCATCTGTTACTGGATGGTCTCTACAAGGGCAAGGACGCGATTCCGGTTCTGTTCTATGGTGCCGGGGTAGCCGTCAACCTCATAATAGTTTCCGGCGGCGCGGTAATACTCCTTCAGTGGCTCGGTCTGGGCGTGATAGGTCTGGATGCGATGGGTGATGACCTCCGGGGACGCATCGTCGGCACGGCCTTCCGTCTTAGCCCGGCCAGCTATTCTCTCGTACACAAGGGAGTCGGGAATCATAATGGAGATTACGGCATTCACCTTCTCTCCGCGCTTCGCAAGGATGGCGTCCAGAGCCTCTGCCTGAGGCAGCGTGCGGGGGAATCCGTCCAGCAGGAAGCCGTCCACGCCCTTGATTGTGTCGAAGGCGTTCTCAATCATTCCTTCAACCACCTCGTCGGGCACCAGACTGCCGGCGGCAATGAGTTCCTTAGCCTGCAGGCCCAGTTGCGTGCCGGCTGCAATCTCGGCACGGAGAAGTTCTCCGGTGGAGATGTGTTTCAGATTGTACTTGGCGGCGATTGCGCCCGCGTGCGTACCCTTACCCGCTCCGGGAGGGCCGAAAAGAATGTAGTATTTCATTTGTCGAGTACGTAAATGTCTTTGAGATTACGGCCGAGACCGTCGTAATCGAGTCCGAAACCGACTATGAAGTCGTTGGGTATCTCCATTCCGACGTAATCAAGCTTGACGTCCTTGTTGTAGACATCAGGCTTGAGAAGCATAGTGCAGATGCGCACTTCAGTGGCGCCGTTGGCAAGCAGTAACTCCTTGAGTGCCAGGATGGTATTGCCGGTGTCGACAATATCCTCGCACGCTATGACGCGTTTGCCGCGCACGTCTTCGGAAAGGCCTTGCACGGTAAGCACGGTGCCGGTACTCTGGGTGCCGCGGTAAGAACTGAGCTTGACGCTGCCGAGCTCGCAATTGAACTTGAGGCGCATATAAAGCTCACCGGTGAAGGGGAGTGCGCCGTTAAGCGTGCAGATGACCACGGGGACGTCTTCGCAGCCCTCGAAGTCCTGGTTGATGCGCTCCGCCACCTCGTCTATGGCCTCCTTGATACGGGAGTTGAAGATGAATTTGCGAAACGTCTTGTCGTGCAGTGTTACTTTATCCATAATATCAAACGAGTTTCTTTACGTAAGCGCGGCGCCTCTTGTTGACTTTACGGTCGAAGCAGTTCCAGAGGCTTTGGATGGCAATGTTGTCTTCCAGGTTGAGATTGGTCTCTGCGTATTCGATGCCTTCTTCCCTCAGCATCTTCATAACGGCGCCTGCAAATGCGGCGCCGATGCCCATACTCATATAATCGGGATCTACGCCCACAAGGCCAAGCTCGATGACGCGGGGTTTGCGTTTTGCCTTGAGGAAGCGGAGGAGCATCCTCGGAGTGATGCGCCCGCCAGACTGGCGAACGGCATCTGCAACACTGGGGAAGCAGACTCCAAATGCCACCATCTTATCGTTCTCGTCCAAAACGACCGCAACGAAGCGCAGGTCCACGATGAAGCGGAAGCCGTCTATAACCTGCTTCTTCATTGCGTCCGTAAAGGGCACGGTTCCATAGAGTTTTTCGTATGATTTGTCTACAAGCACGAACAGGCCGTCGGCGTATTTCTTGATAAAGTCGTCTACGTTTTTGGCCGGCCCCCGGCGGAGCTTGTAGCGGCTCATCACCATCTCGCCGAGCTTTTCTATGTTGCCGTTGTAGTCTGCTGGTACACGCAGCTGGCTCTCCGTCCAGTCTACCTCCTTGGTGTAGCCGCAGGCCTCAATAAGCTTCTGGTAGTAAGGGAAGTTGTACTGTTCTTCAAAGGTGGAGGGCTGGTCGAAGCCTTCTATCAGAAGACCCTCGCGCTCCAGGTCCGAGAATCCGAGCGGGCCGTGCGCGGTGTCCATTCCTTTGGCAACGGCCCAGGACTCGACGGCCGCAAAGAGGGCATCGGCCACTTCCTGGTCGTCTATGGAATCGAACCGGCCGAAGCGGACGCGCTTCTCTGAGTTCTTGGCATTGGCGGATTTCTGTATGATGCCGCAGATTCGCCCGACCATAACACCTTCGCGATAAGCAATATAGTATACTGTATCGCAAGTATCGTTGTAGATGTTTTTGGAGCCGAATATGGCCATTTCGTCGCTGTACAGGGGAGGGCAGAACCACTTGTTGCCCTTGTACAGCTTAAGCGGAAACTCCACGAACGCCTTCCGTTCGGCCCGGGTACGGACTTCTCTTACTTCTACCACAGCTTAACGATGCTTTGCGTGGAAGCAGATTCCAAGGCCGTTGGGGCCGCAGTGGCTTCCGATAGTGGGATTAACAACCGTAACGACTATACGGAGGTCCTCTCCGTATTTTGCGCGCAGCTTTCCTGCGACTATATCTACCAGCTCAGGGCAGTCGCTATGGCCTATAACCACGCGGTGGGCGGCCACATCCTCTCCGAGCTCGTCTACATAGGCCAGCAGGCGGTCTATGGTCTTGGCACGGCCTGTTTCTTTGCCGATGGAAACCATCTTGCCGTTGTTGTCGAGATAGATGATGGGGCGGATGCCGATGAAGTTGCCCATCGTGGCGGCCAGTCCGCTCACGCGCCCGCTGCGGCGGAAGAACTTGAGGTCGTCTGCAAAGAAGTACATGGGGAACTTGGGCACTTCCACCTTGGCCCATTCGACTATCTCTTCTGCGGTCTTGCCGGCCTTGTACAGATCGGAGACTTCCATGAGTATATTGAGGCAGAGGGCGGAAATGCCAAGGGTGTCCACCGCATAGAACTTACGCTCGGGATACTTTGCCTTGAGGGTCTCAACCGCCTTGTCCAGATTCTCGAAGGTGTTGGAGAGGCCGGAAGAGAAATGGACGTAGAGGACGTCGTTTCCTGCAGCAAATTCCGGCTCGAAGTGCTCGAGATATACAGCCTCGCTTATGGCGCTGGTCGTTGGGATGGTGCCGGCGCGCAACATATTGTAAAAAGCCTTTGAATCGAATTCCTGCCAGTCTACGTAGGGCGTGATGAGTTTGCCGTCTACGGCGTAAGGCATGGGGATGAATTTGTAACCATACTCCCTGGCAAGGGCGGGAGTAATGTCGCAATCGGTGTCTGTGAACAGTGTCAGCATAGGATAATTATGTAGTTATATACGGCTTGTCCGCCGTTGTGGAACATGAATTCTGTGAGGGGATACTTGGCGCCGAGGGCCTCCTGGAGCTCCTCCGGAGCAGATTCGGCACCGGAAAAGACCACGGCTACGTCGTGCTCTGCGGCGTCCAGGGCATCAAGCAGGCCGACGGCGGCGGCATTTGCGTCCGGGCCGCAGGAGAGGATGTCGTCGCCCCGGAAGCCAATGAAGCTTCCTTTGCTTACCTCTATACCGCCGGAAACGGTGTCTCTGATGGCAGTGGATACCATGCCGCACACAACGGAGGATGCGGTTTGGGAGAGCGACTGCTCCAATTCGTCGGGGCTGCCGGCAGAGGGGTCGAAGCCCGCAAGGGCAACGTACCCGGCGCCGATGTCTTTGGTGGGGATGACGCGCACGTCGGCATCTTTATACGCCACTGCGGCCTGGCGCGCCGTCATTATTATGTTGGAATTGTTGGGGAAGACGAAGATGGTCTGGGCGGGCACCTGGTCGAAGGCGGAGATGAAGTCGGCGACGCTAGGATTCATGGTCTGGCCCCCTTCGATTACGTAATCCGCGCCAACTTCTTCAAAAGCCTGCCTGAGACCGGCGCCCGATGCCACCGTGACCCTGCCAAAGCCCTTGCGCTCTACCTTCTTCTGAGGAGCGAAGGCACTGTGGTTGTGCTGGAGGGTCATGTTCTCTATCTTGATGGTGAGGAACTCGCCCCAGCGCTGGCAGTGGGAGAGTATGTCTCCGGGGGTCTTGGTATGGACATGAACCTTGATTATGGAGCCCTCGCGGAAGAAGACCACGGAATCTCCGGCGCCGAGGATGTATTCTTCTATCTCTTTCTCGTCGAATGTGGCGAGGTCTACCTTGCTGCTCTGAAGGCGCAGGAGGAACTCCGTGCAATAGCCGAATTTGAGCTCCGTATTCTCGTCAAATGCGGAAAGGTCTACCTTTGGAGCAGTTGCTGCGGGAGCGCTTTCTGCCGCCTCGTATTCTTTGCCCTGCAGGGCATCCCGGAAGCCGTAGAAGATGTGGATCAGACCGGCTCCGCCACTGTCTACCACGCCCGCATCTGCAAGCACCTGAAGCTTCTCCGGAGTGTGTTCAAGGGAGACTTCCATGGCACGAATGAGTTTGGAAACATATTCTTCTAGGCTGAGGCCGCTGGCCTGCTGTGCGCCCTCAGCACCCTCGCGGACAACAGTGAGGATGGTGCCCTCTACCGGATGGGAAACAGAGCTGTAAGCCTCCGTAACCGCACTGGCCATGGCTTCTGTAAAGCCTTTGGTATCTGTTTCCTTGAGACCCGCAAGGCCTTTTGCAAGGCCGGCAAAGATGCGGGACAGAATAACGCCTGAATTCCCGCGTGCTCCCATAAGCATTCCGGAAGAAACGGCGCCTGCAAGCTCTCCGAGCGGTGCGCCCTTAAGGGCGGAAGCCTGGCCGTAGCCGGCCTGGATGGTGAGGGTCATATTGTCTCCGGTATCTCCGTCGGGGATAGGGAAGACGTTCAAGTCGTTGATAGACTGTCTGTTCTGGCTGAGATTCGCACACCCCTGGGCAATCATTTCAAGAAAGAGGTCGCCTGTAAGGGTATTTGTCTGTTCTTTTTTGTCGTGCATAATTGCCAAAGATACGAAATATTTCCGTACCTTGTAGCGCTTAAACGCTTGTACTATGAAGACTCTGTTTCTTATCCTGGCCATCCTCAGTGCCGCTCCCGGTTTCGAATCTGCAGTTCTTCGCCTCACCGGCGCATCCGTCATGGAAGATCTTGACGAGTCCGTTATCGAACGCTACCGCGCCCTCGCCCTGAGGCCTCTGAATCTCAATTCCGCCGGCCGCAGCCGCCTTCTTTCAAGCGGCTTGCTGACACCTTTCCAGGCTGCTTCTCTGCTGGACTATCGCCAGCGAACCGGAGACGTACTTTCTTTTGCGGAACTTGCTCTGGTAGACGGCTTTCCGGCAGACTTCGTAGAGGCCCTCAGACAGTTTGTAACGCTGGACAGCACTGCGCCACCGGGGCAGCGCCCTCGCAACCGCTTGGGCGCAGACATAATGGTCCGGGGTTCCGCCCGAGAGCAGGACGGATGGGCTTACACATACGGATCTAAAGTCAAACTGAGTTATGGCGACCGGGCCGAGCTGAACTGGGGGAGCCGTACGACCTATTCAGACCAGGAGTTCAGGCTGGGCACCGTCAGCGCCGCATACTATGGCCGCGGCGTCCTCGGGAAAGTGGTCCTGGGGCACTTCGGGGCGCGTTTCGGACAAGGCCTCACGCAATGGAGCGGTTTCTCGATGCAGCCATACGGCAGCGTTGCATCCCTGCGCCGCAGCGGCACCGGTTTTGCCGCCACAAGTTCCTTCAGCCCCGAGCTTTGCGGGCTGGCCGCCGACTTTGACCTCGGCCGCTGGAACATAGGCGCGGGATATTCCGTAACCGGCAGATTGCCTGTAGCCAATGTGAGCTACATCGGCCGCACATTCACCGCGGGCATTACGGCAACCGATAAAGCGGTCGGCGTTAACTGGCAGGTCGGCATCCCCAACGCATCGATATACGGAGAAGCGGCATGGAACAACGGTCCGCAAGCCGTTGCCGGGCTGATGTGGGTGCCGTTTTACGGCAGCAAGGTCGGAGCCGTCGCGCGCTACATCTCCGGCACGCCGGAATTCATTGCCGGAGCCAGTCTCAAAGCATTCGACTCGGTTGTAGCCGTCTCCACCAGACAATTCCGGGCAACGGCAAAATATGCTCCGGAGTTCACTGCAGGGCCGTTTACCATAACGCCGTCCCTCCGTCTGGCAGCGCGTCATACTGATGCCTGGCGCCTCGAGGGCAGGGGAGAAGCCGGCCTCGCCCTCGGCGGCTGGGTGCTCCGCTCGCGCCTGGACATAGTGCACGCCACGGCCCTCGCCTGGCTCGTTAACGCCGAGGCCGGCCACACCGCCGGCCCCCTCAAGGCATACCTCCGATGGACCTTGTTCAAGGTAGAAAACTGGCCCGACCGCATTTATGTCTACGAGCGCGACGCCCCCGGCTCCTTCAACGTCCCCGCCTATTACGGTAAAGGCTACGCGTTATCGCTTGTCAGCTCATACAAACCCTCTCGCAAACATGGCTTTTACTGCAGAATCAGCTATATCTCATATCCTTGGATGACAGAATTTAAACCATCTAAATTTGAAGTAAAACTACAATATCAGTTAAGTTTGTTGCAATAACGTTTCTTCCGCTGATTGCTCCATTGCGCGGGTAAAGTTTTGCAAAACCTCCGCTTCGCTCCGTCCCTCCCACTGCGCTTCGCTTGCGGGCCCCTCCCGTCTCTGTGAGACGAATTGTCCCCCTGTAGTCCCCCAGGGGACATCTGCCCTACGGGGTGGCCACGGGCGGCCACAGTTTTGCAAAACTTCACCCGCCTCCATTCCGCAATCAGCTCAATACGTAGAAGCACCGGAAAAGGGTCGAGCGAATTTGAAAACGCAAGCTTGTCTCAGCTTGTTGTGTCAGAAGCGATTGCGTAGCGGAGGCAGGTAGCTGTTTCGGAATCATAAGCACCCTCGCTTGTAGAGGGAGGGGCCCGCAGACTCGAAGAGGCTGTGGGAGGGCGAGGACCGAAGGTCCGAGGATGTAGAAACAGCTACCTGCGGAGCTTAGCAATCGCGCCAAGGCAGTATTTTGCTTTTTCGGTATATGTTTTGTATTTTTGCATGATATGGGTAAAGTAATAGCTATAGCCAACCAGAAGGGCGGAGTGGGCAAGACTACTACCGCCATCAATCTTGCAGCATCGCTCGCAGCACTGGAGAAAAAGGTACTGATAATAGACGCAGACCCCCAGGCCAATACTACATCCGGCCTCAATTTCTCCCCAGACGACGACCGCAAGCGAAGCATCTACGAGCTCATGGAAGGCTCCATTTCGGTTTACGACACCCTCATCCAGACCGAGATGGAAAACCTCCACATGATTCCCTCGCACATCAACCTGGTGGGTCTCGAAATAGAAATGATAAACGAAGACGGCCGCGAGTCGCTCCTGCGCGACGCCATCGCCCCGATACGCAACGAGTACGACTACATCATCATAGACTGCTCGCCGTCGCTCGGCCTCATCACAGTAAACACCCTGGTGGCGGCAGACTCCGTCATCATCCCCGTGCAGCCGGAATTCTTCGCCCTGGAGGGCCTAGGCAAGCTGCTGCAGACCATACGCATAGTGCAGAGCGGCCTCAATCCGGCTCTCACCATAGAGGGCTTTGTGATCACCATGTTCGACGGCCGCACAAAAGTGCACCAGCAGGTGCTGGCGGAGCTCCGCGAGCACTTCAAGGACCTCGTCTTCAACACCGTCATCCAGCGTAACATCCGCCTGTCGGAGGCTCCGTCGCACGGCAAACCCATTCTGCTGTACGAGATTTCCTGCACAGGCTCATCCAACTATCTCAACCTCGCATCGGAAGTGCTCGAGCGCGACGGCCAAAAACTGAATCCACATGAATAACAAGCAACGCGGCCTCGGCAAAGGCCTCAGCGCCCTTATGGGCTCCGTGCCGGGGGCAGACCAGCTCCGCAAGCCCGTGGGCTACATCAACAAAGAGATAGCAGGGAGCCGTCCGGCATCGGAGGCCGACATACTCCGCATCCCGGTGGATATGATAGAGGCCAACCCGTTCCAGCCGCGCATGAGCTTCGACCAGGAGAGCCTGGAAGAACTGGCATCGTCTATCAAGACCCTTGGCCTCATACAGCCGATTACCGTGCGCCGCGTGTCCAGCGGACGCTACCAGATTATCAGCGGAGAACGGCGCTACCGTGCCTGCCGCATGGCCGGGATGACCATGATTCCCGCCTACGCAAGGGATACGGACGACCGCGGAATGCTGGAGATGGCTATCGTAGAGAACATCCAGCGGGAAGACCTGGACCCGATGGAAATAGCGATGAGCTACCAGCGCCTGATGGATGAATGCTCCCTCACGCAGGACCAGATGGCAGACCGCGTGGGCAAGAAACGCGCTACCGTTGCCAATACCCTCCGCCTTCTCAAGCTCCCCGTCAAAGTACAGCACGACCTTAAAGTAGGCCTTATCAGCCCCGGTCACGCAAAGGCCCTGCTCGGGCTGGAAGACCCTGCCATGCAGGAGCGCCTGTGCGACCTTGTAATCACCGGAGGCCTTTCCGTGCGCGAGCTCGAGGCCCTGGTGCGCAAGTGCCGGGAGGGGAGTCCCGTCAAGACGGATGCCGCATCTGCACAGGCCGCCGAGCTTCCTGAGCAGTATAACCGCATACTCACAAGCGTAGGCCGCTTCTTCTCCAAAGACATTTCCATACGCCGCAACGCCGCCGGCAAGGGCACGATGACCATCCGCTTCAGCTCGGATGAAGAGATGTCTGCATTCCTGGAAGCACTCGAGTCGATACAATGAAACGCATCCTTGGAGTCATATTGCTGATGCTGCTGTCTGCAGGAGCCGCCGCCCAGTTCAAGAGCGAGGCCTTCCAGCAGCAGTACAACGACGACGTGGCCAATCAGAAAGACTCCGCCGACGTGCTCTTCTCCTTCAAAGACTACTTCGGGGGCCTTGCCCACAAGAACGAGATTCCAATAGGCACGCTTGCGGCAGGGTCGGCCGTGTTCCTTGGGGGCGAGCAGATCTATAACAAGCAGTACTGGAAGCTCCCCATCGTTTACGGAACCATCCTGGGTGGAGCAGGTGCCGGCGTGTACTTCAATTCGCAGGGGGAGCATGATATCGCCAAATACTGTTTCATAGGGGCAGGCGTAGCCTATTGGGCAATGCACATGGACGGCGTAATCAGCTATAAGACAGACAAATATCCGCTGCCGGGCAAGGCTACGCTGTATTCTATCCTGCTGCCGGGTCTGGGGCAGGCATACAACGGCGAGTTCTGGAAGATCCCCATCTACATCGGGGGCTTTGGCGCCGCTTACTATTTTTACGACACCAACCGCATCAATTACGAGCGCTACCGCCGCATATACAAGGAAGCAACGAATACGGAAGAAATTTACACAGGCCCCATTCCGGCAGAGACGGCACTCTATTACCGCAACGTCTTCCGGCGTTACAGAGACTATTCCATCTTGGCTATGGGACTTGTATATCTGCTTCAGGTAATAGACGCTAACGTATTCTCTTACATGCATGATTTCGAGATTGTGGACGACATGGCGGTGAGCGTTTCCCCTACAATCATAGCTCCGGATACCCAGCTTGCGCTCAACACTTCGCCGGCCGTCGGCATGAGCATAGGCCTCAGATTCTAACGCAATGAAACGCCTCGCGCTCTTAGTTCTCCTTGTCCTGTCTGCGCCTGCACTTTATGCACAGGTGCACGAGCACGAGCTGCAGCAGGAGAACCGTCGCCTGAGGCATCAAGTAGATTCCCTCAGGGCGTTGCTGGAAGACATGCGCGCCGCCGAGCCGCTTGCCGAGGCGCTGGAAGAGGGCAACAAAGTGCCGGCTGTCGCACCCAGACCGATGGACTACTCGCCGGAGATGACAGACAGCCTGCTGACCCTCTGGTACCGCAACAACTGGGGCAGGGACAGTGCGGCCCCCACGCCAGACCTGGATTCCCTCAAGCTCACATCCACTGTGAGCGACAGCGTGATGATGGCGCGCCTGAGCCGCATGAATCCTTTCTTCTCGCTGCCCTTCAACGACATCGTTAAGAACTACATGATTGTCTATTCGGAAAAGAGGGGAGCGGCGATGCAGCAGGCTATGGGCCTCAGCGAGTACTATTTCCCCATTTTCGAAGAGACTTTCCTCCGATACGGCATCCCTCTGGAGCTCAAGTATCTGGCGGTCGTAGAGTCTATGCTCAAGCCCACGGCAACGTCACGCGCCGGAGCTAAGGGCCTTTGGCAGTTCATGTACCGCACCGGCAAGAACTACGGGCTGGAAATCAATTCTTATGTGGACGAACGGATGGACGTGGAGAAGTCTACGGACGCCGCCGCCAGATATCTCAGAGACCTTTACAGGATACTGGGCGACTGGCCGCTTGCCGTAAGCGCTTACAATTGCGGCGCCGGCAATGTGAACAAGGCAATCCGAAGGGCCGGAGGCAAAAGGGATTTCTGGTCCGTGTTCCCGTACCTCCCGCGCGAGACGCGAGGCTACATGCCTGCGTTCGTGGGGGTTATGTACGCATTCAACTATTCCAGGGATTACGGCCTTCAGGCGTCCGAGGTTGGGGCGCCCGGGCAGGTAGACACCTTCCTGGTGCACCGCAATCTTCATTTCAAGCAGATAAGCGAGGTGGTAGGCGTGCCGCTTGACGAGCTTAAGTATCTCAACCCCAAGTACTATAACGACATCATTCCCGGCTCGGGAGGGGAGTGCTCGGTAAACATTCCCTATGCCTGGAGCGCAGCTTACCTGGCCGCCGATCAGGACTCCCTGTACAGCCACAACGCCTCCAAATACCTTTCGGAACAGGTTATCAAAGACATTGAAAGCGGCACCGCCAAAGGAGGCGCCAAGACGGTCTATACCGTGCGCAGCGGAGACACCCTCAGCCACATAGCACGCCGCTACCATTGCTCCGTAAAGCAGCTGATGAGCTGGAACCATCTCCGCTCCGACAGGCTTTCCATCGGGCAGAAGATTTATATCTATTAGTTTATTACGGTCTGATTACACCCTTACTCCAAGGAAGTGGGGGCCGAAGCGCTCGAAAGCCTCCCGTTCCAGCATCTCCCTGTCGTCTGGATGTGCGATGCTGATGAGAAGCTTTGCACGCTCCTGCAGGCTGCGGCCGTAAAGGTCTACGGCACCGTATTCAGTAACCACCCAGTGGGCATCTGCACGCGGTGTGACTATGCCGCCGGCGGGATTGATGGACGAGACTATCTTGTTCTTGCCCTTGTTGGTGCGGGATGCGAATGCGGTGATGCTCTTACCGCCCTCCGACATGCTTGCGCCGCGCACGAACTCAAGCTGGCCGCCGGTGCCGCTGAAGATGCGGGTGCCGATGGAATCTGCGCTTATCTGTCCGGTAAGGTCTACCTCGGTGGCGCTGTTGATGGCCTTCATCCTGTGGTTGCGGGAGATTACCCAGGGGTCGTTGGTGTAGGTGATGTCGCGCATCAGCACGTCGGGGTTGTGGTCTATGAAGGAATAGACGTCTTGCGAGCCGAGGAGGAACGAGGCCACCACCTTGCCTCGGTCAATCTGTTTGCGGGAGCCGTTGATTACACCTTTCTTGATGAGGCGCAACAGGCCGTCGGCAAACATTTCCGTATGCAGGCCGAGGTCTTTATGGTCTCCCAGCTGAGATGCGAGGGCGTTAGGCAAAGCGCCGATGCCCATCTGGAGGCAGTCTCCGTCTTCTACAAGGGCTGCGCAGTTCTTGCCGATCTGCATCTCCGTGGGAGTGGGCTCGGCAAAGGCGGCGGTAACCAGAGGCTCGTCGTCCTCTACCAGATAGTCGAATTGGTCTACGCTTACGAGGTCTCCGAAAGCGAACGGCACGTTAGGGTTGACAACGCCGATTACTAGGTCTGCATGATGGATGGCAGCGTAGGAGCAGTCAACCGAGGTGCCGAGCGAGACGCGCCCTTCGGCATCGGGCCTTGAAACGTTTACCAGAGCGGCGCCAAGCTTGATTGCGCCCGTGCTGTACAGACGGGGAGTCTCTCCGAGGTGGACGGGAAGATAGTCTGCATAACCGGCATTGACGTTGGCCCTTACGTTGGGGCCTACAAAGAACCCCTGGTCGAAGAATATGCCCTCGTAACGGGGCTCGCTGTATGGGGCCGGACCCTCTGTATGGAAATGGTGGAAATGCAGGTCTGTAACGTCTCCGGCATCTGCTCTGCGGCAAAGGGCCTTGATCAGGCAGTGGGGCACGCTTGCGACGCTGCTGAGGTGTATGTGGCTGTGTGAAGGGATGTGGCTTACTGCCTCATCGGGGCTGACGAATCGGATTTCTTTCATAACAGCGCAAAGATACTCAATTTTCTTCTTTATTCAATTGGTACTTGCGTATGAGTGCAGAGATTTCCGGATCGAGGTTGCCGCGGTGCACGAACGAACCGTCCTGGGCGCAGGCGTGCAGATAATGCTCCACGGCGCTGCGTTCGTCGCCTGTGCGGGAACAGGCTATGGCCATAAGATAGTCTGTACGCGCAGTCTTTGGCAGATCCTGCAGTATTTCCATTGCGGAGGCGTTCCGGTCCAGCGCAAGGAAGGCAACGGCCGTGTTGCAATCCCGGTACGGGAGCAGCAGTTCCAGCGCGGCCTTGTAGTCCCGGTCGCGGATGAGCTGCACGCCTCTGAGGTAAACGGTATCCAGTTCCGTAGTATGTATGGTATCCTGCACCATGCCCTTGCGGTGAAGGTAGAAATCGAACTTTACTATTCTCAGGCGCGGATAAAGGTGCTCCCGATAATACTTATAGCTCGCGTGACGGCTGAGTGCGCGCTCGCGGGCATCCGGGTCGGCGATGGAGGAGCACTGGTCGTATAATCTCCTTGCGCCCTCGCCCAGCGACCGGTCGCTCGCCACGAGCGCATCCAGCATCTTCCAATTCTCTCCTCCGCTGCGGCTGCGGAAGCGGATGTCGGCCGTCGTGCGCGTGCGGGCGCCGCTGCCGTCTATTTCCATGAATACGCCGGCGTCGTGGGTAAGCGAATCCCGTATGCCCTTGATGTATTTGCCAAAGTAGTCGACGGCAGAAGACGCACGGCGCCCGCATAGCGCGTCGTTTGCCTTTCTGGAGCCTTCCGGAGAAGCATAGGCGGCGATTGTGATCGAATCCAGCTCGAAGGTTTCGTTCACGAGCAGGCCGCGTATGTTCTCCTTTATGCGGCCTATCTCTTCCGGGTTGTTGCCCAGCCGCGGATCTATTCCGGCCTTTCCCTGGGGGAATTCTATATAACACGCCGTATTGGCCTCCACTTTGCGGCTGATCACTTTCTGGAGGTAACGTTCGGTATTGTCCGTGAGCCCTGCGATGGAAGAAATGTAAAAGGTGAGAGGTGACGAGCGCGGAATGGTATACAGGCGTCTGTCCTGCTCGCGTATGTCTCCGGAAAGATATATGTCCACCTTCCTCAATTTGGGCGAAGTGTTGACCGTTTGCACGTAGTTGTAGATGAAGTCTCCGTTGTCTGCACGGACTACCGTGTCCAGCCTTATACCCTCTGAGACAATTGGAGCCTTGACGTAACGGCGGTACATGGCATCCTTCATCCCTATGCGCCTCTTGTTCCATCGCACCAGCATGCCATAGGTGTAGTGCTCTATGGCCTCCCGTTCCGTGACGCCGTACATAGAGGCAAACGCCTCGTCCGACACAAAGGTGGTATCTGACTTTAAGGCGTAAAGCAGCGGCAGGTTGCGCTCGAGGAAGATTTCCAGGTCGCGCCTGTTTATGAATACGGTAGTGTCTGTGATGATGGTGTTAAGGAAACGCTGGTATTGCTGATAGCCACGCAGCTGCGCCTTGCGATACCCAACCCCCGTAATGATTACCGGGTCCAGCCTCAAGGAATCTCCGAGTACGAACATGTCGGGATTCAGGCGTATCTGCCAGCGGCTGTCCAGCATCTCTTCCGGCACCCGCACCTGGAATTCCAAATCCACCCGGCCGTGCCTTTCCGCAACGTTGCGGAAGCGTGCCGTCACGTACGACGCGGTAATGCGGTCCGTAGCTACCATCTCTCCGTCCACATCACGGACGGCATTCATTATGAGAGTCTGATGCCCCTCGAAATCCACTATCTGCAATGTATCCCGCGGTGCTTCCGGCAATGCCAGGGACGGCAGGGCCGTTTCCTGCTCCGCCGGAAGGCTCAGGTCCGCCCTGAGCTCGGAAGTCTTGATGTTATGAAGCTTATGCGCTGCCGTACAGGACGCCCCTGTGGCAACGATGGCCGCCAATAGCCATAAATGTCTGAAGTCATTCATAGCGCAAATATCAGCAGCCCCGGCCTGATTCCAAAGAACCTTTAAAAATCAGCAGGATCTTTTATACGATTCTTTAAGGATTGAGGCTTGGCTAAAAATATCCTGCGTGCATTTTTTATAAATACTGAGGATATAAAAAATGAGGCGACCTCACGGCCGCCTCAAATCAAAACAAATAATATGAAATCATGATTACTTCATGATGACCTTTGCCATCTCGAGGACCTTGTTGCTGTAGCCCCACTCGTTGTC
>JAFZXV010000150.1 GCA_017616595.1 Bacteroidales bacterium | reverse complement strand
GTCCGCCCCCAGGCCGCCGGTAAGATCGGCCACGCGGGCGCCGGCATCGACCAGAGACGCCTTATACAATGCGGTTGCCTCCGACGAGCACTGCTCCAGGTTGAGCGATGCGGGCACGTCAATCCCTTTCCCCGCCCACGACGGCAGCTTGCGCTCCAGCTTGGCGCGCGCCTTTGCGTCCAGACCGCTGAGTATATCGGCAAAACTCATACAAAGAAGCTGTCGGGGAAATTGACCAGATACACCTTGGAAACGGCCCTCGTGAGCGCCGTGTAAAGCCATTTGAGGTCTTCCGCCGTACGCTCCGGCTGCCAGAACGGGTTGTCTATGAAAACGCAGTCCCACTGGCCGCCCTGGGCTTTGTGGCAGGTTATGGCATCTGCATATTTGAGCTGGAGAGCATTGAAGTACGGGTCTTCCCGCACGGCGTCCCAGATGCGCTTCTTGGTCTTGCGGTCTGCATAATCGGCACTCACGCCGGCGTAGAGAGCGTTCTGCTGCTCATACGTGAGCGACGCCGACTCGCTCGTGAGCGTATCGAGGCACACTTTTGCCCGGATCTCGCAGTCGCCGTAATCGGGGAACGACAGCAGCGCGTCGGCAAAGCGGAGCCCGTACCGCTCCTCGTAATTCCAAATCTTGCGGAGCTCCGCCACATCGCCGTTGGCAATGTAGTCCAGCTCATCCACGTCCTCCACAAACTGGTAGCAGTTCTTGACTATCATAAAGCGGTCCCCGCGCGAGAGCTCCTCTTCTTTGTAGAGCACTTTGGCGCGTATGCCGAGGTTGTAGCGTATGGCCCTTTTGTTGGAACGGGTAAGCACCACCGTGGAGTCGCTGCCGTAGTTGCCGTAGGCGTCGGAAATGGCCTCCAGCAGGTCTGCGCCGCCTATCCTGACTATATCGTCCCGCCCCCGGACGTCGAGCTGGGGGCCCTCGAAAAACTGGTTGCCGCTGGCGATACGCTCCCGCAGCGCGGTGGCGTTGCACAGGATGCCGGACTCAGCCGCCTGACGCACCACCGAGGTAAGCCTGGCGTACGTAACCCCGCCGAAATTGTCCATATACGAATGGTCCAGCGAGGGCGAGAACTCCAGCCCCACCGGAGGCAGCTGCGCGCTGTCTCCCATCAGGATGAGGCGGCAGTCGTCGCCGCTGCGCACAAACTGGATAAGGTCTTCCAGCAGGTTGCCGGAGCCGAACACGGAAGGGTTCTGGGTGCCGGTCTCGTTGCCTATCAGAGACACTTCATCGACCACGAACAGCGTATGCTTGGACTTGTTGGGCGCGAGCGTAAAGCGGCCGTAGCCGTCGGCGCCAACGGATTTCTGGCGATAGATGTGCTTGTGGATGGTGGATGCGCCCATCCCGGCCATTCCGGACAGCACTTTGGCGGCGCGGCCCGTGGGAGCCAGCAGCACAGACATGATGCCCAGGCGCTTGAGGTAGCCGATTACCGCCGCCAGCGCCGTCGTCTTGCCGGTACCGGCATAGCCGTCTATTACAAATATGTCGCCGTCGTCGGTCACGAGAAAGCGGGCCAGGGCACGGAAAAGTGCATCCTGGCAAGGCGTAGGCTCTATGCTCAGAAGCTTGAGGAAGCCTTTATGCAGCGAGGCGGCGTCCATCAGCGGTTGCGGCGGTCGAATATCATGGCGACGACCGCAAGGACGGGATAGATTTCAATACGTCCGAGGAACATATCCAGGGTGAAGACCAGCTTGGCGAGGTCGGGGGCGCCGTTGAACGTGCCCATCGAGCCCATCTCCCCAAGGGCGGGGCCTACGTTGCTGATGCTGGTGATCGATGCCGCAAGCGAGTTCTGCCACCCCACGCCAAGCCAGAGGCACAAGGTCATGGAAAAGGCAAGCAGAAGTATGTACAGGGCGATGTAGAGCAGCTGCGGGGCAACATCCTCGTCTTTGAGGATGCGGCCGGAAAGGCGCACCTCGTTGACGGAAGAAGGATGCAGGATACGGTTGATCTGGCGGCCGGTCGACTTGAACAGCAGGAAGATACGGTCTATCTTGAGGCCGCCGGAGGTGGAGCCGGCGCAGGCGCACACAGCCGCCGGAATCATAATGAGCGCACACATCAGGCCGGGCCAGGTGCTGTTGTCTATTATGGCAAAGCCGGTGGTGGTGGAGATGCACATCACCTCAAAGAGGCCGTTCCAAAGCGACGAGCCCCAGGTGTCGCAGTATCCGTTGACCTTGAGATTGATGCCCAGGAGCACCGCAAACACCAGCACGGACACCGAATAGTAGTTGACTATAGGGTTGTTGAGCGGCTTGAGCGAGCGGGTTACGAAGGTCATGAAAAGCAGCCCGAAGTGGAGCGACGACAGATACATGCACAGCATAGTGGCCCCCTCGATCCAGCGGGAATCAAAGGCTCCGATGGACGCGTTGCGCGTGCTGAATCCGCCTGTTGCCGTTACGCTCATACCGTGGCACAGGGCATCGAACAGCGGCATTCCGCCCAGCAGGTACAGGACGAACGCCAGTAAAAAGATGCCGCCGTAAATGGAGGCGAAGATGGGCACCGTCTTGTTGATTCGGCCTCCGTACGCGCTGCGCGACAGGGAGCCGATTTCCATATTCACAAGGCGCAGCTTGACGGGGCTGGAATCGGGAATGATGAGCAGCAGGAACACAACTACTCCCAAACCTCCGATGAAATGCGTTGCGCTGCGCCAGAACAGGAGGCTCTTTGGCAGGGCCTCCACATCGTCCAGGATCGTGGCGCCGGTGGTGGTAAATCCAGAGACACTCTCGAACCAGGCGTTCTCAAGCGAGAAGGGGCCGCCCCAGAGTGCGTACGGCAGCATGCCGAACACGAACGACAGCAGCCAGGACAGGGTGATTGTGACGTAGCCCTCCTTGAGCGTTATTGCGGAAGTCTTGCGCACGAAAATAAAGGGGAACGCGCCAACGAGGAAGGTGATGACGAAGCTGATTGCAAGGGCGACCAGCGCGCTGTCGCGGCCGTTGAGCAGCGACACCACCACTGCCAGCAGCATAAACAGCGAGCTGACCAGAAGGGCTAATCCGACGTTACGGCTGATCGACTTCCAATTCATTGTTCTCGTGAGACTTGAGATCTTTCAGCCGTTTGCGCAGGGTGAGGTTCTCCGTGGCAAGTTCGCTGATGCCGGAGTTGAGGTTCACCAGCTCGTCGTCGCCCTCGAAGGTATATGTATAACGCTTATTGTAGGAACGGTATCCGTCAAGGGAATCCAGCATCTTGTATAAGGGATTCACATAGTATGCGAGCATGAAGAACAGCAGCATAATTACGAGCAGGAGGCCCACGCCGACGGCAACTATGCCGGGGATTATGCTGCGGTAGAAACCGCGCTCGAAGGTTTTGGAGTTCTTCTCGAGGTCGTTATAGATAGCGGTTTCCAGGGCGTCTATATCTGAAGAGAGAATCTGGAAGCCCGGCTGCAGGCGGTTGAAGTACCAGCTGCGGGAATCTATGAAATAGGAGTCGAGAACGTTTTCAAGTTCCAGCGACGTGAGCACGTACGCCGAGCAGGAATAAATAACAGAATCTGTAAGCGGCTGGATTACATTGGATTCCAGCGAGGATTTAAGGACGTCGCAATGAGAGAGGAAGTATTCCTGGTCGAACTCCGGGAGCTCCGCGTAATTATCGTCTCCTATAACCGTAAGGATGTCCAGATTGTATTTGCTGCAGATGTCAGACAGCTTGTGGGCCGTGTTGAGACTGGTTATATCGTCGGCAATGAGGTCTGAGACGTATGTGCTCATCTTGGCGTATTCCAGCACCGACAGGGAGGCGGAAACCAACAGGATTGCAGCGATTGCACTCAGACTTAATGATAATTTTGCCTTTAATGACAACTTCATTTTAAATTTTTTTACAAAATCTGTACAAATATACAAAAAATATCGTATTTTTGCATAATAACACTAGTACGATGGCCACCGGTTTTCTCAGCGACACCTCAGGGAAAAACGCTTTCATAAAGCGCGAAATCCTGCGTCTGTGCATAGGGCACGACGAGTCTAGCATTTCTTATTTCAGTAAAGCCCTCGGAATCAGCGTCCCCACCATCACCAAACTCATCGGAGAACTGATGGACGACGGATTCCTGCTGGACGAGGGCAAGATAGGCACTTCCGGAGGCCGCCGCCCCAGCATCTACGGCCTGGACCCTAAAGCCGGCTTCTTTGTGGGCATAGACGTGGCACGCCACCATTTCCACATCGCCATAACCGATTTCAAGGGCAACCTCCTCAAACATATAGAAGACATTGAGTTCGTGCTCGAGTCTTCCGGAGAGTCGTTCCGCACGATGTGCCGTATGGTCAAAGACCAGGTCATAGCCGCCGGCATCCCCTGGATCAAGGTACTTGCCGCAGGCGTGAGCCTCTCCGGCCGCGTCAATCCGGAGGAGGGCTATTCCCTCTCCTATTTCGTAAGCGACGACCTGCCCCTTAAAGAGCTATTCCAGAGGGAGTTGAACGTGCCCGTGAGCATAGAGAACGACTCCCGCGCCCTTACCTACGGCGAGTACATGCATCTCGGCAAAGAGGCAGACAAAGACATGATTGCCATCAACCTCAGCTGGGGTCTGGGAATGGGTATGATCCTGGACGGGCACCTGTACTACGGTAAATCGGGCTTCTCCGGAGAGATAGGCCACTTCCCGTTGCTGGACAACGACATCATGTGCCGCTGCGGCAAGGTTGGTTGCCTGGAGACCGGCGCCTCCGGCTCCGCCCTGTACCGCATGATCATAGACAAGCTTAAGGCCGGCCGCCGCTCATCGCTCTCCAAGCTCTACGCAGAAACAGGAAACATAGACCTGTCCGACATCCTGGAGGCCGTGCAGAATGGAGACGTGCTGGCTATCGAATGCATAGGAGAGGTGGGCGCTCTGCTCGGGCGCGGCATTGCCGGCGTCATCAACATCTTCAATCCGGGACTCGTAATAATCGGCGGCCGCCTCATCGTTGGCAAGGAGCACCTTCTGCTCCCCATCCGCACCGCCGTCAACCGCCTTTCCATGGCCCGCGTTACCGCAGACACCAAAATCCGCCTCTCCACCCTCGGCCGAAAGGCAATCTGCCTTGGCGATTGCCTGTTGGCGAGAAAGAAATTACTCGGAATCTAATCCCCTTGCGCTGCTACGCAGCTAACCCCTCGGTCGGCACTCCGTGCCTCCGAATCTCTCTTTGGTCCAAACAGATTAGCAAATCCACCATCACGAAACCGCTGGTGGAGTGGAGACGGCTGGGGGTTTTCAAAACCGTGGCCGCCCGTGGCCACGTGAACGGGAGGGGCCCGCTGCGTAGCAGTGGGAGGGATGGAGCGAAGCGGAAGTTTTGAAAAGCGCCAGCCGCGCAACGGAGCCAGCGGTTTCGCTACCGGCCTTTGTACATCGAGTCGTAGTACTTCTGGTAGTCGCCGGAGGTGACGTTGTCAAGCCAGTCCTGATTGTCCAGGTACCAGCGGACGGTGCGCTCGATGCCCTCTTCGAACTGAAGTGAGGGCTCCCAGCCGAGCTCTTTCTGGAGTTTTGTGGAGTCTATGGCGTAGCGGAGGTCGTGGCCGGCGCGGTCTGTCACATAGGTGATGAGGTCCATGTCGGCACCCTCGGGACGGCCGAGCAGACGGTCCGTGGTGTTGATGAGAACCTTGATGATGTCTATATTCTTCCACTCGTTGAAGCCGCCGATGTTGTAGGTCTCGGCGATCTTGCCTTCATGGAAGATGACGTCGATGGCGCGGGCATGGTCCTCCACATACAACCAATCCCTCACGTTCTCGCCTTT
>JAFZXV010000149.1 GCA_017616595.1 Bacteroidales bacterium | reverse complement strand
GGAGACCAGAAGCTGCGCCTGTGGGAAGGCACCTGGAGCAGGGAATTCACCGTTCCCGCCGGCACCGGCACCCATGACGTCACCAACCTGGTTCCGGGCGTGACTTACCAGTATATCGTCACGGCAAGCGACGAGTCTGTTGTGGCCAGCGGCAGCTTCAAGACCCGCGGCATGCTGCACCAGGTCTTCTTCGAACCCAACGTGCGCAACGGACGCGACCTCGGCGGCTGGAAGGGCCTTGGCGGCAAGACAATAGCATACCATAAGATCTACCGTGGTGGCAGGCTGGACGGCAAATACAGCAACGACGCCGGCCGCAAGGAGATGCTGGCCGAGGGCATAAAGGCGGAAATCGACCTCCGCGAGGCCGAAGACGTGCCTAAGCAGTCCCCCCTCGGCAAGAACATAGCTTTCTTCGCCCCCGGGTTCGACAGCGGCTACAACTCGATGGTACGGGACAACCAGCCTAAGGTCAAGGAGACCTTCATGTTCCTGGTGCAGTGCCTCAGGGAAGACAAGCCCGTATACTTCCACTGCGCCGCCGGACGAGACCGCACCGGCACCCTCGCCATCCTCGTCCTCGGCGCCCTCGGCGTGAGCGAGAGCGACATGGCCAAAGACTACGAGCTCACTTACTTCTCCCCTGCCGACTGGAGCATGTCTACCGACGACAACGGCAACCCCGTCTACAAGCACACCCGCAACAACTACAGCTACCCCTCGGTGCGCAAGACCATCTTCAATGAGATCAGCAGCGGCACCTACCAGCAGCGCATAGAAAAGTATCTGATAAAGATCGGCGTGCCCCAGCAGGATATAGACGACCTTCGCAGCATAATGCTCAAATAACAGGGGCTTTCTGCGCCTCCACGATTGGATTTCGGGAACAATTCGTTTTTGTTCCCGAAATCTTTTTTAACTTTTTGCCCGTTTTTGCTACCTTTATGATGTAAGGCTTTTTATGACAGAGCAGGACTTCATATCACTCGCCTACCGGATCCGGGGCAAACTGACGGCTTTGGCGCGTCGTTTCAGCCGGGCCACCGGTTGGGACGGAGATGCGGAGGACGTGGTGCAGGACGCGCTGCTGACGCTTTGGCAGCTGTCTGCGCAGGACTATCCCATAAGAGATGCCGAAGCGCTGGCAGTAAAGATAACGAAGACCCGTTGTGTAGAAAGATACCGTCGCAGGCATTTCCAGTATGAGCCTCTGGCCGACCTGCAGCTTGCCGGCAGCTATACAGCAAGCGAAGAAACCGAAAGGTCCGATGCAGAAGTGATACGGAACATAGTACAGAGGAATCTGAGCGACAGCCAGCGGCGGCTGCTGGAGCTCCGCAACCGGGACGGTCTGTCTCTGGACGAGATTTCCGAGGTCACCGGCCGGCCCAAATCGAGCATCAAAGTGGCCCTCTCAACGGCACGCAAGAGCATGATGGAATTATTTAACAGACTGAAATGACAATGGATACAGAAACACGTAACAAGATAATAGAAATGTATCTGGACGACTCGGAGACCGAGTTCGACCGCATACTCGAGGCGGCAGACCGCAAGCAGCGCCGCAGGGCCACAAGCTGGACCGCCGTCCTTGCCGCCGCGGCCGCCGCCGGCATCGCCATAATCCTATGGCTCGCCCCGCTGCGCCCGGCGCCGGACTACCAGCTCACTCCCGTGCAGATTGCCGAGGGCATACAGCAGATGATGCTGCTCGACATAGGGGAAATAGAATCCATAGTGGCAACGCCTGCCGGGTCCTACGCCATCCTTACCGCCCAGCTGAAAGACGGCAACACCTGCGCTTACATCCTGCAATGCGACGGCAAAGACGGCAACACCACCCTTCTTGCATACAACGATAACCAATAAAACGTACAGAATATGAAACGGTTAACTACAGTCATCGCCATTCTGGCATTCGCCTCCTGCAGTTTCGGCACCCTGTGTGCCGCTCAGCCCTATGCCGCACTGGACACTCTCAACCAATATATAATAGACAATGTGGCGGTAGATTTCTTTGACGGGTCGCAGCTCGAAGGCAAGCAGATCGCCTCGTACAAGCTGTCAACTGTAGTATCGTCCCCGGACGAGGTCATAATGATCCATAACATCCGCACCAGGAACGCGGCCAAACAGGCCGACCCTATATATGTAATCGACGGCAAGAAGGTCAGCAAGCGGAAATTCGAGAACCTGAATCCGACCGGCATCAAGAGCATCACCGTAATCAAGAACGGCAGCGTGGAAGAGGTGAAGCAGTATCCCGGATGGGAGAACGGCGTCATTCTGGTGGAAACCAAGCAAGCCGATCCGCTGGCGATTGACAAGGATACGCGCGTGAACATCGGTTACGGCGATGCCGACAGCCGCGACCTGTCGTATTCAGTGTCCTCCGTCAAACCGGAAGACAACGAGTTCAACACCAATCTGTACGATTATCTCCGCGGCAGGGTCCCCGGTGTTATGGTCGGCCCCGAAGGCTCGCTCTACATCCGCGGCATCAGCTCCTGGAACGCCAACCGGGAACCGCTCATCCTGATGGACGGCGTAGAGATCACAGACCT
>JAFZXV010000148.1 GCA_017616595.1 Bacteroidales bacterium | reverse complement strand
GTCATCCATTGAAAGACAAACAGGCCGATGGTGCCTGGCACCAGCAGCTTGCGGGTGCGCGCCTTGAACCACTCCCCCGGGTTGTACTTCTGAAGTGCATAGCGGGCGCTTATGCCGGCAAGGATGAAGAGTATGGGCATGAACCAGGGGTACAGGATGTACATTACGATATCCTGGTACTGAGGGTTTTCCGGATAGGGGCCGAAGCCGCCTATGCCGCCGAATACGCCCTTGTTGTTGTAGAAATAAATGACATGATAAAAGAGCACCAGGAGCACGGTTACCCAGCGCAGATTGTCTATCCAATGCTTTCTCATTTTGTAAGGCCCTCCATAGCCTGACTGATTGCATCCTGAAATATTTCTGTCTTTAGAACGGCCATGCCCTTTGAGTCGCCCAACAGCAGCAGGGCGTCACCGGAATTGATGCCGTAAACTTTGCGCGCCTCTTTGGGGATGACTATCTGTCCTTTGTCCCCCACCTTTACGACGCCGAAGATGTACTTGCCTTCCAGTTCTTTCATTTGTTTGTAGGAATAGTTGGAAATTTCCCACAAATATAACAATTATTACGGAAATGATAACTCTTGATATAGCTCTGCTCTCGGCCTTTAGTATCCGAGCACCGCTTCACGGGAGGAGTAGGCGGCGGCCTCGTTCGCGGTCAATACGCGTCCGTATGCGTTGTGGCCGGAAATGGCTGTTCCTGCAGGAGTAACGCTACCGTACTCTTTCCATCCGGATTCAGCCGTTGGTTTGGAGGGATTGGGCGCCGGTGAGCTGTGCCAGCCTTGCGTGGCTATAACGGGGCCCATCGTGCAGCCAACGTAAGTGACGTTGTCCCAGCACTCGCTCTGGCCCGAACTGCGGGCCAGATACATCGACCCGTCTTCAACTCCGTCTTCTGCCGTCAGCGAGCAGTTCAAGAAGACGAAACCCTTGTCGGCAGCAGCCTGTACGCGGGCCTGCACGATATATCCGGCGGCGCGGGAACGGATCTCGCAATCTTCGAACAGGCAGGCTTTAGGATAGCCCCAGATGAAGTCGCAGTGCCCGGCGATGAGCGAGTTGTGAACCCAGACTACCCCTTTGCAAAGGAACGTATCCTGGTAAGAAATCAGCGAACAGTTTTCTATAGTAAGCCTGTGCGCGTTGCTGCCTGAGTTGAAGTAGATGGTCTCCGCCTGCCCCTTCTGCTCCCCGAAAGTATTCTCTATCGTGAGTTGCTCAAGTACCAGATTGTCGCAGTTCTCGACTAGCCACAGGCAGCGGGCGCTGGAACCGTTCATGTAGTTCTCGCAATTGGGATAGGCTATTCGTACTCCCTCCCGGGAATCGCCCCGGACAGTAATATCCTTCTTGTCCCTCAGGTATGGCATCTCCGGATAAGTACCTGAGGCAAGCGTGATTACAGCCCCTGCGGATGCGTGACTCAAGGCCCTTTGCAGGGTACAGAAATCGCCGGAGCCGTCTGCGGCGACGCGGATTTCGGAAGACGACGGGCTTGAAGTAGTGGTGAATACCCATTCGCCTGCCTCTACAGCCTTGTCGCAAACCGATTCATCAACGGTTATATAGTATTCCGTGTCGAAATCCAGCACGCCGCTGTGAAGCTTGATGACCAGGGATTCACCTTGAACATAAAGCGGAGTGTAATGCACCGTGCGCGTCTTTCCGCTGCAGGTCAGTACATCCATAAACGTATTCTTGCGTGTCGCGGCAGTGATTTGCTCTTTGGGGAGCATGACGCCGTCGCTGCGTACGTTCACCGTTGCAATGTCGGCAAGGTCTATGCGATCCACTTCCCGGCCTGCAGACGTGAAAACTTTTATCAGTCCTGACGTGCCGAGCACGGGAACTTTGTCCATCTCCAGCACAAGCGGTGCATCGACGCAGAGACGCTGGCCTCCGGGCTGGGGCGCGGTTCCCTCTGTTCTGGCGCTCACATGCCCGCTCCATCCGGAGAATATGCCGTCGGCCTTTGCACGTACGCAGAAACTGTACTCCGTACCTTTCTTGAGATTGCCTACCGTTACATTGCGCTGCGTTACCTCGCCCTTGAGAGAAGAGGCGTCATCCGGTCCGGTCAGTTTCCACTCGTAGCTGCCGGCTCCTTCGACCGCCTTCCACTGGAATGTCAGGCTTGTCTCGGTGGCGCCGTGGAGCACTACGTTCTCCGGAACTTTCAGTTCTGTCGGGACCTGTGGCTCGTCTGGCTTCTCCTGACAACCAGCTATGGAAGCAAGCAGCAGGGCAGCTGCCAGCAAAGAAACAATGAGTCTGTCGATAAGGTTCATACGGCGGGAGCCCTATCGCATCTCTGTGTACTGGATCTTGTCCATGTCGCCGTAGTCGAGGTTCTCGCCGGCCATGCCCCAGATGAACATGTAGTTTGAGGTGCCGGCGGCGGCGTGGATGCTCCACTCGGGGCTCATTATGGCCTGCTCGTTGGCCAGCCAGACTATCCTCTCCTCCTGGGGCTCGCCCATGAAGTGGCATATCATGTTACCGGGGGTGACGCTGAAGTAGAAGTATGCCTCTATGCGGCGGGAATGGGTATGCGCGGGCATGGTGTTCCAGACGCTGCCCGGCTTGAGCTCGGTAAGGCCCATCTGCAGCTGGCAGGGGCCCTCTTCCAGTACATTGTTCACTATCAGCTGGTTGATTACGCGGTCGTTGCTGTCTTCCATCCTGCCGGCGGCAAAGGAATTGGCCTTTATGGACCCCTTGCGACCGTCGATGGTGATCAGCTGCGTCTTGTAAGACTTGTGCGCCGTTGCAGAATTGATGTAGAACTTAGCCGGATTGGATGCATCCTTGCTCTTGAAAACAACGGTCTTGTTGCCGCGCCCCACGTACAGGGCGTCCTTGAATCCCAGCTCGTAGTCTTTGTCACAAACAGTCACAATGCCGGGGCCGCCAACATTGATAACGCCCAGCTCGCGCCTCTCCAGGAAGTAGGAGGCCTTGAGCGGATCTATGGCCTCGAGCTTCAGCGGCCCGGCAACAGGCACCGCGCCGCCAAAGACAAAGCGGTCGTACAGAGAATACGTCAGGGTAATCTGGTCTGCCACCATAACCTCGGGCATCATAAAGCGTGCGCGGAGGAGCTGGGTGTCGTAATGCTTGACGTCCTCGGGATGGCAGGCCGTCTGGATGGTGTACTTTGTCTGTGCGCTCATAGTCAATGTGCTAAGCAACAGTGCTGCTGTCAATATTTTTTTCATAAGATGCTTTGATAATTCTGCGACGGTTGAAAATGGCCATAACGGTAGTGCCGGCCACAAGGATTATGCTGCCCACGATCTTGAAGTCGTGCACAAGGTGGAAGATTATCCAGGAGAAAATGCTGGAAGCGAAATCCAGTGCACCGCCCTGGAAGCCCTCGGGAATTGCAACGGCGGCGTCTCCGGTGCGGGCATAGACGTCCTGCGCCGCCTTGGTAAACCATGGGGCGAGGTCTGTGACGAAGTATAGGCCGACTGTAAGCGCCACCAGGCCGATGACGAAAGTCTTGACCACGTTGCCCTTGGTTACGGGCAGCACCGCCGGGAACACGTAGAACATACCCGCGAGTGAGGCGAGCGGCAGGAACTGGTTGCCCGGCAACACCACCGCCAGCAAGATGGTGACGGGGATGAGGAGCAGGCTTACCACCAGCGTGGTGGGATGGCCGATGACAAGCGCCGGACTCATGCCGATGTTGATGCCGGCTGAGTTCTTGAACTTCCTGGATACCAGGTCCTTAGTGGCCTCCGCAATAGGCTTGAGTCCCTCTATGAAAAGCGATGTGATGCGCGGGATAAGTTCCATGACGGCCCCCATCTTGATGCCGAGGCCGAGTATCATGGGGATGTTCTGCACCAGCTCGCCCCAGCTGCTGCAACTCAGGCAGCCGATGAGTATGCCCACTATCACGCCAAGGAAAAGCGGCTCGCCGAGCACCCCGAACTTCTTTTTGAGGCCCTCGGCGTCTATGTCCAGCTTCTTCATTCCGGGGATGCGGTCCATACACCAGTTAAGACCCTCGGCAAAGGGCACGAAGCTCTGGCAGAAAGGCTGCGGGATGCTGATGCCGTCCAGGTCTTTATAGTACTGCTGGAACTTGCGGGTCGTGAGGTCCGCCATCACAAGGGTGATGACAAAGCACACCACCGCGGCAAAGAAGCCGTACCAGATACTCTCGGTGGCATAAAACACCACGGCTCCGATGAACGCATAGTGCCAATAGTTCCAAAGGTCTATGTTGATGGTATTGGTGGCCTTGACGAGAAGCAACAGTATGTTGATACCGAGGCACACCGGGATGATGAAGGCGCCGACCGTAGTGTTATATGCCACCGACGCCGCTGCCGGCCAGCCCATGTCGAAAATGCCCAGATGGAGGTCGTATATCTCCGTCATAGTCTTGAGCGGTGCGCCCATACTCGACGTCAACAGCGCCGTAATGACGCTCAGGCCCACAAAACCCACACCCACCAGCAGGCCGCTCTTCAGCGCCTTGCCGAACTTGATTCCGATGCAGACGCCGAGTATCGTAAAGAGAATCGGCATCATCACCGCTGCCCCCAGGCCTATAATGTAGCTGAAAACCTGTTCCATACGTTTTTGTTATTCAGGTGATGGCTATTTGGGTTGTTTACCGATATATGCCAGTATACCGCCGTCCACGTAGAGGATGTGACCGTTTACGGCGTCGGAGGCGTGGGAGGCGAG
>JAFZXV010000147.1 GCA_017616595.1 Bacteroidales bacterium | reverse complement strand
CTGGTGTTCTCTCCCCACCCCGACGATGACGTCATCTCCATGGGCGGCACGCTCATCCGCCTCCAGCATCAGGGCCACGACGTTCACGTAGCGTACGAAACCTCCGGCAACGTTGCAGTGCACGACTCCGTCGTGATGCAGCACCTGGATGCCGCCTATCAGCTCGGCTTTGGAGACCGCCGTTCTGAGGTTCAGGCCCTTGTAGATTCCAAAGTTCCCGGCGAGCCCGAGCCACGCGGCCTGCTGGACATCAAGGCCGCCATCCGCCGCAGCGAGGCCCGTGGCGCCTGCCACTCCTTTGGAATGGACGACAACCACATCCACTTCCTCAACCTCCCGTTCTACGAGAGCGGCGGCATACGCAAACTCCCTTGCAGCCAGGCCGATGTAGACATCATCAAGGCCCTCATGGAGGAGATTAAGCCTGACCAGATCTACATGGCCGGAGACCTTGCAGACCCTCACGGTACGCACCGCGTCTGCACGGAGGCCGCCCTCGAGGCGTTTACCGAGCTTGAAGAGGCCGGAGTGCCATGGGTCAAAGACTGCCACATCTGGATGTACCGCGGCGCATGGATGGAGTGGGAGCTCTCCAGGGTCGACATGGCCGTCCCTCTGAGCCCCGACGAGGTTGTGGAGAAGCGCCATGCCATCTATCGCCACCTCTCGCAGAAAGACATAGTCCCGTTCCCGGGCGAGGATCCCCGCGAGTTCTGGCAGAGGGCGGAAGACCGCACCCAGGCCACCGCGCAGGCATACGACCAGCTCGGTATGGCTGAATATCAGGCAATAGAAGTTTTCTTAAAATTACGATAGAATATGAAAGTTATCATCCGAGACAAGTCCGAAGACGCCTCCCTGTGGGTAGCCCATCGCATTGCAGACGCCATCAACGCCAAAGCCAAGATTACAGATAAGCCCTTTGTGCTTGGCCTTTGCACCGGCTCCACCCCTATCCGCACCTATGCAGAGCTTGGCCGTATGGTCAAGGCTGGCGAGGTGAGCTTCCGCAACGTCATTTCCTTCAATATGGACGAGTATGTAGGCCTGCCCGTCGAGCATCCCGAGAGCTATCACAGCTTCATGCAGCGCCAGCTCTTCAGCCTTATCGACGAGCCCGCAGAGAACATCCATATCCTCAACGGCAACGCTCCCGACCTTGACGCCGAGTGCGCCGCCTTTGAGAAGGCAATAGTCGCCGCGGGCGGCATAGACCTCTTCTTCGGAGGCATCGGAGAAGACGGCCACATCGCCTTCAACGAGCCGTTCTCGTCGCTGCAGAGCCGTACACGCGTAGTCTCCCTTACGGAGGACACCATCCGCGTTAACTCCCGCTTCTTCAACAATGATCCTAACCAGGTTCCCAAGCAGGCCCTTTCCGTAGGTGTTGCAACAGTTCTGGATTCCAAAGAGGTGGTCATCCTCGCCATCGGTCCCAAGAAGGCACGTGCCGTTGCCGCCGCCATTGAGGGCCCTATGACCCACTACAACACCGTCTCTTCGCTGCAGAACCATCCCGACGGCGTCCTCGTACTCGACGATGCCGCCGCCACCGAGCTCCGCGTCAGCAGCTACCGCTACTTCAGAGAAGTATATAAGTAGTCCGCAAAGCTAATAGCTTGAAACATAGCGTTTTAATTGATTAAGGGACCCTCATTTCGGGGGTCCCTTAAACATTTAACTATCTAGTAGTCAAGAACTTATCTTTGCAGAAGAATCCGGAAGCTCTTTTTTCAAAACTTCCGCTTCGCTCCATCCCCCCCGCAAGCGGGTCCCCCCCGTCTCTGTGAGACGAATTGCCCCCCTGTAGTCCCCCAGGGGACATCCGCCCTTCGGGGTGGCCACGGGCGGCCACTGTTTTGAAAAAGAGCTTCCGGATTCTTCGGTTCTATTTATTCAGAGCGTCGGCACTCTTGATGAATTCTGCGAGGTCGGCTTCGCTTACGTGGTAGTTCTGCATCTCGCCGGAGAAGTAGCTGTCGTATGCACCCATATCCACAAAGCCGTGGCCGGAGAGATTGAAGAGGATGGTCTTGGCCTCGCCGCTCTCTTTGCACTTGAGGGCCTCGTTGATGGTAGCCGCAATAGCGTGGCAGCTCTCGGGTGCGGGGATGATACCCTCGGTCCGGGCAAAGAGCACGCCGGCGCGGAAAGAGTCGAGCTGCTCGATATCCACCGCCTCCATGTAACCGTCTTTCATCAGCTGAGACATTATGACACCTGCGCCGTGGTAACGGAGACCGCCTGCATGGATTGAAGCTGGCTTGAAGGTATGGCCAAGGGTGTACATAGGCAGGAGCGGAGTCATGCCGGCCTCGTCGCCGAAGTCGTACTCGAATTTGCCTTTGGTAAGCTTGGGGCAGGAGAAAGGCTCAGCGGCGATGAAGCGGGTCTTCTTGCCCTCCAGAATGTTGTGGCGCATGAACGGATAGGCGATGCCGGAGAAGTTGGATCCGCCGCCGAAGCAGGCGATGACGATATCGGGATACTCCCCGGCCAGCTCCATCTGCTTTTCCGCCTCAAGGCCGATGACGGTCTGATGCAGGCACACGTGGTTGAGCACGGAGCCGAGGGCGTACTTGCAGTTGGGGGTGCTGACTGCGAGCTCGATAGCCTCGGAAATGGCGCAGCCCAGGGAACCCTTGTCGTTGGGGTTGCGGGTGATGATATCCTTGCCGGCACGCGTACTCATAGAAGGGGAAGGGGTGATGGCGGCGCCGAAGGTCTGCATGATGCTGCGACGATAGGGCTTCTGCTCGTAGCTCACCTTAACCATATATACCGCGCAGTCGATGCCGAACTTCTTGGTGGCGTAGCTCAGAGCACCGCCCCACTGGCCGGCGCCCGTTTCTGTGGTGAGGTTGGTAACGCCCTGTTCCTTGGCATAATAGGCCTGGGCGATGGCGGAGTTGAGCTTGTGGCTGCCGGCGGGCGAGACGCTCTCGTTCTTGAAGTAGATATGTGCAGGAGTGCCAAGGGCCTTCTCCAGCTCATATGCGCGCACGAGCGGGGTGCAACGGTAGGCGGCGTACTGCTCGCGCACTTCTTCCGGGATGGGGATCCATACATCGGTCTGATTGAGTTCCTGGTCGGCGCAGGCCTTGCAGAAGATGGGGTACAGGTCTTCGGGCTTGAGGGGCTGCCTGGTGGCAGGATGCAGGAAAGGCAGAGGCTTGTTAGGCATAACAGCCTGGATGTTGAAGTAATGGGTCGGAATCTCAGACTCCGGAAGCATGAATTTTTTCTGTTTCATAATAGTATAAATGTTTGTTGTTTATAATTTGCAATAAAAAAAGCCGCCCGAACTCCGGACAGCCTGCTTATTAAATATGTGCGGCACTGTTGGCCGCCACGATACACAACTCTAGGCCTGACCGGAAATATCCTTCAGGCGCCACCAGCATATGGAGTTTACGTTGCGCATCGACTGCAAATATAGAAAGTTTTTTTATATTTGTATTCGCCACATGGAAATTTTTTTAAAAATATGTCAATCACACGAAAACTCTGGGGCAGAACCCCTGCAGGCGAGCCCGTCTACCGTTACACCATCACCAATAACAGCGGCGCATCTGCAGTTCTGAGCAGCTTTGGCGCTGCAATCGTGGGCGTAAACGTGCCGGACCGCAACGGCAAACTCGGAGACGTCGTCCTCGGCTATGGCAAGGCAGAGAGCTACGACCACGACGGCCCTTGCCTCGGCAAATGCCCCGGCCGGTATGCCAACCGCATCGCCAAAGGCCACCTTTCAGTAGACGGCAAGACCTACAGCCTCCCCATCAACAACGGCCCCAACCACCTCCACGGCGGCCCGGACGGCTTCCAGAACCGCAACTGGCAGTCCCGCAAGCACAAGGGGGCGGTAGAGTTCAAGTATATATCGGAAGACGGAGAAATGGGCTACCCCGGGCGCCTTACCGTAGTTGCCCACTATGAGTGGAGCGATGACAACGTGCTCAGCCTAACATTCTCGGCCCGCACAGACGCACCCACGGTGGTCAACCTCACCAATCACGCCTATTTCAACCTGGACTGCGGCGGATCCGTGCTCCGTCACACCCTGCAGCTCAACGCATCGGAATACCTTCCTACAGATGCCACCCTCATTCCTCTCGGCGCCTCGGAGCCAGTTGCAGGCACCCCCATGGACTTTATCAACCCCAAGCGCCTCGGACGTGATATCCGCAAAGATTTCCCGGCCCTCAACTACGGCAAGGGATATGACGCCTGCTGGCTCATAGACGGTTACACCCCCGGCCAGCTGCAGACCGCAGCCGTGCTCAAAGCCGCCCGCAGCGGCCGTACGCTCACAGTTACAACCACCCAGCCGGGCGTTCAGATCTACACCGGCAACTGGCTTAACGGCTGCCCCAAGGGAAAGAGAGGGCGCATCTATCACGACTACGGCGGCGTTGCCATCGAGTGTCAGCACTATCCGGACAGTCCCAACCATCCCGACTATCCGCCAACCCTTCTCCGCCCTCACAAGACCTTCCACGAAGCCATAATCTTTGCCTTTGGCGTAGAATAGCCGATGACTGGGAGGAAAAATACTTCTGAAAAACTGTGGCCGCCCGTGGCCACCCCGAAGGGCAGATGTCCCCTGGGGGACTACAGGGGGACAATTCGTCTCACAGAGACGGGAGGGGCCCGCTGGATGGCGGGACGGAT
>JAFZXV010000146.1 GCA_017616595.1 Bacteroidales bacterium | reverse complement strand
GGTCCCCAGGGGGAAAAATAGACCTTCCCCAAATGCCATCGGCACCTTCCCCATCCACTGTGCCACCCAGAGCCACCAGAGGCCATTTCCGTGGGGAAGGTCCCCGGGAGCGGGGAGGTTCTGCCGGGAGCGGGGAGGTTCTGCCGGGCACGGGGAGGCTCTGCCTGGCACGGGGAGGCTCTGCCGGGAGCGGTGAGGTTCCCCGGGAACGGAAAGGAGTCCCCGGGGGAGGCGGACGGATACAGTTAAGGGTGGCCGCGAGGGTCACCCTTTAACTGGATATTTCCCGGGCGATTATGCCAGGAGGCCGTTGGCCTGAAGGCAGGCGTTGATGGCGGTGGTGATGAAGAGGAGGACGATGATGGTGGCGACGATAGTGCCGATAACCTTGACTCTCTTGAACCAGGTTTTGCCGTCCCAGCCTACGGTCTGGAACATGCTCCAGAAGCCGTGATTGAGGTGCAGCCAGAGGGCGACGAACCAGATTATGTAGAATATGAGGACGATCCAGCTGCCGAAGGTTACGTTGAGCAGCAGGTAGGGATTGTTCTCGAAGTTGCCTATGCCGAACATCTCGGGCAGCTGCATCTTGGCCCAGAAGTGGGTGAGATGGAAGAACAGGATGCCGAGGATGACGATACCCAGCACGAGCATATTCTTGGCCGACCAGGAATCGGTGGCTGCCTTGCTGGCGACCTCGTAGCGCTTGTAGCCGCCGCGGGCGATGATGTTGCCGATGGTGAGCCATACGCCGTAGCCGATATGCACGAGCACGCCGAGTGCGAGGATGGGGACCATGATGTCTATAATAGGAAGGGACATGAAGTCGCAGCCCATCTTGAAGAGGCCGTCGCCTTTGGAGAAGAGGGCCTCGTCCGCGGCGACAACGCCGTATTTACCGGTAAAGGAATCGATTACGGAGAAGAAGTTGATTGTTCCGTGAAGGAGGAGGAAGAGCACGAGGAATGCGCCGCTGACCGCCTGGATGAACTTCTTGCCGATGGAGGAATTGAATATAAACATAGGTTTTGATAAATACTGTTTGCAAATATAATAATTTTCAAATATTTTTGTTGCTCCGCATAACAGAATACACATAAAATGTACAAAAGGGTTTTACTGAAACTTAGCGGCGAGAGCCTCGGCGGCCCCACAGGAAAGGGCCTTGACCCGGAGAGCCTCCGCACCTTCGCAGAAGAAATCGCACAGGCCGTCCACGCCGGCCATCAGATCGCAATCGTCAACGGCGGCGGCAATATCTTCCGCGGCCTCCAGGGGGTCGGCAAGGGCTTCGACCGCGTTACCGGAGACCGGATGGGCATGCTCGCCACCATCATCAACTCCCTCGCCCTCAGCAGCGCCATCCGCAGCCTCGGCATAGAGGCGGAGGTCTTTACCTCAACGCCTATGGAGCCTCACGCCCGCTACTACAACAGAGACAACGCAATAGCGGTGCTCGAACGCGGCGGCGTGGCACTCATCGCCGGCGGCACTGGCAGCCCCTTCTTCACCACAGACTCAGGTGCGGCCCTCCGCGCCCTAGAGCTCGGGGCCGACGCCCTCCTCAAGGGCACCCGCGTAGACGGCGTGTACACCGCAGACCCGGAGAAGGACCCCACCGCCGTCCGCTACGAGGAGCTGACCTTCACCAAGGCCCTCACAGACCATCTCAAGGTGATGGACCAGACCGCCTACGCCCTCTGCGAGCAGGGCCCCGTGCCCATCGTGGTGTTTGACGTGTCAAAGAAGGGGAATCTGGCCCGGCTTTTGGAAGGGGAGCCCATCGGCACAGTGGTGCATGCGTAGAGATAAGAATAAACGAATAGAGATATGTTAACAGACAGAGCAAAAGAAATCGTAAATGGCGCCGATGCAAAGATGCAGGACGCTATCAAATTCCTGGAAGAAGACCTCAAGACCTACAGGGTCGGCAAGGCCAATCCTTCTATCTTCAACGGCCTGATGGTAGATTACTACGGCTCACCCACCCCCATACATCAGGTAGCCTCCATCTCTGCGCCGGACGCAAAGACCCTCGCCCTCCAGCCCTGGGAGAAGAACATGATCCCCAAGATAGAGAAGGCAATCATGGACGCCAACCTCGGCTTCACCCCTCAGAATAACGGAGAGATCATCCGCTGCACCGTGCCCGCCCTCACCGAGGAGCGCCGCAAAGACCTCATCAAGAAGGCCAAAGCAACCGGAGAGAACACCAAGATCACCATCCGCAACGCCAGGCGCGACGCATTCGACGTCCTCAAAAAGGCCCAGAAGAACGAGGGCCTTTCAGAAGACGTAGAAAAAGAAGCCGAAGACGAAGTCCAGAAGCTCACAGACAAGCGCGTCAAGAGCGTGGACGAGATAGTCGCCGTTAAAGAGAAGGAAATATTGACAGTCTAAACTGATATTCCTTGGGATGGATGAGGTACTCCTCCCTCGGTAGCGAATACCAGGAGTCTACGCATCCCAAACCCATCTGAACGAGGTCGCAGTGCACGTAAGTGCTACCCAGCGACCTTTTTTCTTTGTGCATCAGCGGGATCAGCTCGCGGCTGTGGCGCCACTCTCCCCTGCTGACGTCCAGCGTCGTGCGGCTGAACGGCAGAGCCGACGCAGAGAACGGCGTGGGCGAGATGAGCTCTATGCCCACATCGTTCTTATCCACTATCTTATAACTCTTTACGCCGATGTTGTTGCCGTGTTCCTGCGGCCTCGCGGCTCCAAAGTCGTAGCGCTCGCACACGTTCTGCTCGTAATAACCCAGGCGCGCGGCGGTGTGGCGGTCGCAATAGGTGTCGAACGGGCCCTCGCCGTAGAAGCGCACGGTGGAGAAATCGCCCGGCATGGAGAACTCAAAGCCCACGCGGAACATGTCCGGGGCCTCCGCAAGGTGGCCGTTGTCCTTGACGTCCATCAGCACGGTTACGAGACCGCCCAGCTGGATCCTGTACGCCAGGTTGACGTTGGCGTACGGCAGCTGGTAGTCGAGCACCACCAGCACCAGTTCCTCGAACACCTGGGTTGCTGCAATGGAGCCGAGCTTGAACTCAGGATAGTTCCATGCCTGCGCCATCTTGTTGGTGGCCCAGCTTGCGCCGTAGTCGTTCTCCGTGCGGGCGCGGCCGAAGCACGGCATCAGCGGATCCTTTATCATCTCGCGTCCGAAGACCTTGTAGGAGCACATGCCGCCGGTGGCCTTGTCCCAACGCACAGACCAGTTCTCCCCTTCCACGATAACCTCGGTGTCCGATTCGGACAGCACCATCTCCTCCTCCCCTTCTATGAAGGACGTGTCGATGACAAGGTCCCGGCTGAAGGAGATCTGGTCCCGGGCGACGGTGGTGCCGCGAGGCAGCAGGCCGTCGTCGCGCAGAAGCAAGAAGTCCAGCCAAAGGGAGACGTCGTGCCCCTTTGTCTTGGGCACGGTATAGCCAAGGTCGACCTCGGATGCCGCCCCGGGGGCGATGGCGGGCATATTCATGCTCCCCTCCTGCACCGGCGTACCGTCCACGACGAGCTTCCAGTCCAAGCGGTAGCGGCTCAGGTCGATGAAGAAGTTCTCGTTGTAAACCAGCACCTTGCCGGCCTTCTGCTGCTTTGCCTGGGCGCTGCAGAGGATGGAGCGGTACTGATAGCGCACCTCCTCGGCACCCGGATGCGGCACGCGGTCCGCAGACACGATGCCGTTGCAGTTGAAGGAGTCGTCGGAGCCGTCGTAGGTGTTGAAATCGCCGCCAAAGACAAATATCCAGTCTTTCTTCTTGGCCAGGCGCGAACCGGCGCCGTTCTTGGAATCTACGCGCCCCTGCTTGGGGTCGTACGGCCAGCGGAGGGCCTGATCCTGGAAGTCCCAGATGCAGCCGCCCTGATAGTGGGGATACTTGCGCACGAGGTCCCAGTATTCGGCGAATCCGCCCATAGAGTTGCCCATCGCGTGCGCATACTCGCACTGGATGAGGGGACGGGAAGGTTTGGATTTGGCGTACTCCTCGCACCACTCGTACCCGGCGTACATGGGGCAGACGATGTCTGTCTTCCAGCTGTGCTCGGGGTCATCGTAGTTGACGGCACGCTCGTAATGCACGGGGCGGGAAGGGTCGAAAGACTTGACCCAGTCGTAGCTGCGCTCGAAGTTGGGGCCGTAGCCGGCCTCGTTGCCGAGGCTCCAGATTATGACGCTGGGGTGATTCATATCCCGATACACCATACGCTGCATCCTGGTGAGGTGCGGCTCCTCAAAGAGGGGGTTCCTGGCGAGGGTCTTCTCTCCGTAGTACATGCCGTGGGACTCTATGTCGGCCTCGTCTATAACATAGATGCCGTAGCGGTCGCACAGCTCGTACCAGAAGGGGTCGTTGGGATAGTGGCAGGTGCGTACGGTGTTGATATTCAGCTCCTTCATCAGCTTGATGTCGCGCAGCATCTCCTCCCGGGTAACGTTGTAGGCGCCGTCGGGGCTCATCTCGTGGCGGTTGACGCCCTTGATGAGCACGGGCTTGCCGTTTACCAGCAGCAGCCCGTCCTTTATCTCAACGCTGCGGAAACCGAAATCCAGCGTTACCGTTTCCGACGGTTTGCCGCCGGAAAGCGCCGTAACGTGCAGGGTGTAGAGATTGGGATCCTCTGCGCTCCAGAGCTGCGGGTCCAGGAGCTTGTCTTCCCATATTGCGTGGCCGTCCACAACCTCGCGCACCTCGCGCAGCACGTTGCCGTCTGGGCCGAAAATCTCGAACCTGGCCTCGCCGGCGCCGTTCTTGAGGGTGGCGTCGACCTTGAAGTTGCCGAGCATATCGGCGCTCACGCGAACGTCGTCCACGCCCTTGTGCGGACGGAAGTCTATCTTGACTCCGCGGGCAATGCCGCACAGGCGCCAGAAGTCCTGGCACTCCAGGTAAGTGCCGTCGCACCAGCGCATTATCTCCAGGGCGATGAGGTTGTTGCCCTTCTTGACATACGGGGTGATGTCGAATGCGGCCTCCAGCTTGCTGTCCTCGCTGTAGCCAACGTATTTGCCGTTTATCCACACGCGCACGTTGGAGGTGGCGCTGCCAATACGCAGGATCACGCTGTTCTTGAGCTGAGCCGCCGTGAGCTTGAAGGTACGGCGGTACTGCCCCACATGATTATGCTCCAGCGGCACGTACGGAGGGTTGTTCTCGTAATGGCCCACCCACGGATAAGGATGATTGACGTACAGCGGATCTCCGTATCCGTTGAGCTCCCAGAGGCCCGGAACGGGGATCTTTGCCCACATCAGGTCTATGAAGGCAGGGGCCTCGAAGCCCTTGACTCGGTCTTCGTAATTGTCGGACCAGCGGAACTTCCATTGGCCGTTGAGGCTTAGCGAGGCGCAGTCGGAACGGTAGTAGGCCGTCATCGGGAGGCGGTTGACCTCCTGGATGCGGGGGTCTTGCCAGTCGGCCATGGAGTCGTTGGCGGCGTTGTCCTGCGCCTGCAGGCAAGGGGTCAGGGCGGCGCTCAGCAGCGCAGCAATGAGGATGCGTTTGAGTGTCATAATCTGTGGAGATATTGGTCGAAGACTTCGTTCTCGGCGGTCGAGAAGAAGCACGCGGTTACGGGTATGTAGAAGAGGCGCTCGGCAAGGCCGTCGGGGAGTTTCTTGAGGTCCCGCAGGCGCTGGGCGTCTTTTTCTGTGGTGATGAAGGCGGCCGTGGGGTTGCGGCGCATCTGGGATGCGATGGTGCGGGAGTCGGCGCGGGTGTAGCGGTGATGGTCGGAGTAGCGCAGGTGGCCGACTATCTTGTGCCCGTCGGACAGGTGGCTCCGCAGGGGCGTATCGTCCGCGATGCCGGTGAGGAGCACCAGCTTGGCGGAATAGGTGTAGCGGGGGTCTGCGCCGGGGAACACCGGCTCGGGGCGCCCGTACTGCAATCCGCTGAACAGCAGGGGGATGGCGCGCCCGCGGCGGACGGCCAGGCACGACGCAGGGTCATAACTCCCAAAGCCGAGGACCGCGGCATAATCGGCCTTCTCTTCCTCCGTGAGCTCGTAGGGGCATTTGGATACGATTATCACGTCGGCGTCGTACAGGCGCGACTTGAGGTCCCGCAGGCGGCCGCCGGGGAGGAGCGAGTCTTTGGTGACGGGACGGGCGTAATCGACCAGCACCACGTTGAGGCTGCAGCGCAGGCGGCGGTACTGGAATGCATCGTCCAGCACTATTACGTCTGCGGGCGGGAACTCCGGGCTGACGCATTTCTTGAGCGATGCCGCACGCTCCGGATGCACCAGGATGCCGCAACCCTCGATGCGGTCTTTGCATACGGCCACCGTAACGTCGGGGAAGCGGCGCTTGACCTGGAGGGGCTCGTCTCCGGCAAAGAGGGCGGTGCTGTCCGGCATCACCTGCTGGAAACCGCGGCTGCGGCGCTTGTAGCCACGGGACAGCACGGCGGGGGCGCTGAAGCGGCTCACCTCGCGCAAACGGCTGAGGGTCAGCTCGGTATGGGGCGTCTTGCCGGTGCCTCCCACGGTTATATTGCCGATGCAAACCGTCGGCACCTCCGCCTGAACGGAGTGCTTGCCGCTGCGGTAACGCAGGTTGCGGAGCGTAAGTATCAACTTATATATCATATACGTTGGACGTCTCCAGGGGGACGCCGGCCCAGGTTTCTTGGATGTAGTCGAGTATGGAAAGCACCTCTGCGGGGTCTGTGGTGGTGACGAGGCGCATGCGGGTCTGCTTGAAGTCCGGCAGGCCCTTGAAGTAGCAGCTGAGGTGACGGCGCATCTCGTAGATGCCGCGAGGGGCGCCCTTGTACCGGAGCGACAACTCAAAGTGGCGTTTGGCCAGGGCCACGCGGTCTGCCACGGGGAGCGGGGGGAGGGTCTCTCCGGCGTCCAGATAGCGGCGGATCTCCCGGAACACCCAGGGGTGGCCGAAGGAGGCGCGGCCTATCATGATGGCGTCCACCCCATAGCGGTCGAAGGCCTCTTTGGCCTGGGGGCCGTTGGTTATGTCTCCGTTGCCGATTATGGGGATGTGCATGCGCGGGTTGTTCTTGACCTCGCCGATGAGCGTCCAGTCTGCGCTGCCCTTGTACATTTGCTGACGGGTGCGGCCGTGGATGGTAAGGGCCTGGATGCCGACGTCTTGCAGGCGCTCGGCAAGCTCGACGATGATTTTGGAGCCCTCGTCCCACCCCAGGCGGGTTTTAACGGTGACGGGCTTGTTTACCGCCTCTACCACCGCCTTGGTGATGGCCACCATCTTGTCCGGCTCGCGCATCATCCCGCTGCCGGCGCCACGGCCCGCGATCTTGCTGACGGGGCACCCGAAGTTGATGTCTATGACGTCTGCGCCGTGGCCGCCGGCAATCTCCGCCGCGCGGTCTGCCATGCGGGCCGCCTCAACCATAGACTCGGGTATGTGGCCGTATATCTGGATGCCGACCGGAGCCTCCTCCGGGAGGGTGTGCATTTTGGCGATTGCCTTGTCAGCATCGCGTATCAGACCGTCCGACGGCACGAATTCAGTGTACACCATAGCAGCCCCCTGCTCCGTGCATAACACCCTGAAAGACACGTCGGTAACATCTTCCATCGGGGCCAGGAACAGAGGTTTGGCACCAAATTCCAAATCTCCTATGCGCATAGTGTACAAAATTAAAAAAAATTTACGAACTTTGCACCCCAATCCGGTGAGTTGTCCGAGTGGTTGAAGGAGCCTGCCTCGAAAACAGGTGTACGGCAACGTACCGGGGGTTCGAATCCCTCACTCACCGC
>JAFZXV010000145.1 GCA_017616595.1 Bacteroidales bacterium | reverse complement strand
GTGTCAGACAGGGTCGATGCATTCAGCCATGTCACGGTGTTCGTCTCTGACGACAGGACCCTTCTTATGAGGCGTTATTCATTCAAAAAAAGAAAGGATAACTGATGAAGACCGATAAACTGACAGGCAGGATTGCGGTCTGGATATTGACCGTTTTCTCGCTGTCCGGCATTGCCGGATGTTACGACGACAGGGAAGTGATGGACCTGCTGGACGCCCAGGAGGCCAGGCTGGCTTCACTTGAACAGCTCTGCCTCAAGATGAACACCAACATCATGTCGTTGCAGATGATAGTCGGTGCGGTGGAGAGCCGGGACTATATCTCCATGGTCGCGCCCATAATCGAAGCCGATAAGACTGTGGGTTACACCCTCCTGTTTACTGAAAGCGGAGCGGTAACCATATATCATGGCACAGACGGTGCAGACGGCGCCAACGGTACGGACGGCGCAGACGGCGTCAACGGCCGCAACGGCAAGGACGGCACGGTGCCCCTGGTAGGTGTGCGCCAAGACTCCGACGGCATCTGGTACTGGACCCTCAACGGAGAATGGCTCCTGGACGGGAACGGCGCCAAGATCAAAGCTGTCGGCAAGGACGGCAAAGACGGAACTGACGGCAAAGACGGCAAAGACGGTTCCGATGGGGCTGACGGCAAAGACGGTGCCGACGGTAAAGACGGCAAAGACGGTGCTGACGGCAAAGATGGCAAAGACGGATCCAATGGCACCGGCGTCGTCGACGGTACCGACGGCATCACCCCTATCCTCACCATCAAAGACGGGTACTGGTATGTGAGCGTAGACGGCGGAGAAACCTGGGAGATGATATGCAAAGCCACCGGAGAGAACGGTGTTGACGGCAAGAACGGCAAAGACGGCAAGAACGGCAAGGACGGCAAGGACGGCAAAGACGGCAAAGACGGCAAAGACGGAGCAGACGGAGCAGACGGAGCAAACGGCGCAGACGGAGCAGATGGCGCAGACGGTGCAAACGGCGCCAATGGCGTCAATGGAGATTCCATATTCCAGAGCGTCACGGAAGATGGGGAGAACGTCTATATCACCCTTGCCGGAGGCACGGTCTTCACCATCCCCAAGGAAACGCCGCTTAACATAACTTTTACTGCTCAGGCGGGTTTTGAACAGATTTATGAGCATACCGACGCAGACCCCAAGAGAGATACCCTTACCCTTCCTCCGATGTACGACTGCTTTGAGTTGCATTATGTGGTTACGTCTCCTACAGACCAGGTTGCAGTTCAGGTAGTCTCCTCTGCCGATGTGGGCGCTTACGTGATTCCAGACGGAGAGAAGCCACTCGAGGGCATCATACGTATCAAGACACTGGACAATCTGCACTGGGACGCCACTACCAACCAGTGGCTTTCCAAAGTCCTGGTGATAGTTGCCAACAAGTCTTGTTCCATAATGCGCACGATTGAAATCCAGGAGTCAAAACTGGTACGCGTAGACCACGACCGCGTAGACGTTCGCCAGGAAGGAGGAAAGCTGGACTTCCATTACCAGACCAACACGCCGGTGTCTATCTCCATACCCGACTCTTCAAGCAATTGGTGCTGGCAGGTAAGGACCAAGGCGCAGCTTGCCGATTCCATCGTTTCTGTTCACATCGAGCCCAACACAGGCCCTAAGATGCGCCGCACCAGCGTTACGGTTAGCAATCACTTCGGCACCGGCAGGCCCTCTTCCGTTACGTTCTACATCTACCAGGACTGCGACAACGAGCCCATCGTCTTCGCGGACTCCGGCCTGAAGCAGTATCTGCTGGACAATCGTCGTGTGAACCTGAACGGCGACAGTGAGATATCCAAGGCAGAGGCTGCCGCGGTGCCTAACCTGTACACTTTGTTCGGTACCGGAGCGACCGAGGGGAGAGACTACAGGAGATTCAATGAATTCCAGTATTTTACCGGCATCGACACGATTCCGGACGGGAGTTTCAACCACTGGAGGTCCCTGGATTCTATCATCATACCTAACAGTATCATAAAGGTTATGAGCGGTTATGGTAACTGCGCAGGCATATTCCAGGATTGCCCCAACCTGAAATATATTGGAGGCAAGTTTACTACGGGCGATTCAAAGGCCGTTGTTTACGATAAGGCATTGATACGTGTCTCTCAAGTCGTAGATGGTGAGTATTCTGTCCCGGATAATGTCCAGATCATCGGGTCCAGGGCTTTCGCAAACTCCAAGGCGACAAAGGTCAATCTCACTCCTTACATCAAGACTATCCGCGACTTTGCGTTTAATTATTCAGCCATCGAGTCCTTCTCGTTCCCTATGACTACGGACGATGCCAACACGGGAATTGCATATGTCGATTCTATAGCCGAGACTGCTTTCAACCATTGCTTCAAGCTGAAGAAATTCATCGGCCCCACCAAGAACGGCTCGCTCCGGGTGACCAGGGACAACCTGTGCCTGATTAGGGATACTACCTTGTATGCCTACGCCATGGGAGCGGATTCGGCTTTTTTTGCCATTCCCGAATGCCTGGGCGTCCGGAAGATTGCCTCGGGAGCCTTCGATATGTCCGACGAATCCGGAAATAGTGTGAGGACGAAGTTGAAAGAAATTGGATTGCCGACAACCGTCAATCATTTCCGTACCAATGCTTTCCGCAACAACGAGTCCATCCATCTGTGGTTCAAGGCGGAGAATCCGCCGACCCAGGTAGAAAGCGGAGCCCTCAACTATTACCACGAATTTCGTGTCCGTTTCCCTGCCGTAATGGACGGAGATGCGGTCGATGCGTCAGCGACCGATGAGAGAGGCAATCAGTTTATAACGGCGTTGAATTACTCGACTATCGCCTATTACGAACCTTCCCAGTGGTATGCTCAATTCGAGGAAGATTTCATCGTGTTTAAAGATTCGTCCTTGAAGGCCAAGCTGATTGAAAACGGCATCGATCTGAATGGCGACGGAGAGATATCATACAGGGAAGCGAGGGCCGTGACCTCCGTGGAGGCGATGCTGGGCAGCAGCCTTCAGAACGCGTCTTTCAGCTCTTTCGACGAATTCCAGTGCTTCACCGGCATCTGGACCCTTCCGGCGGGAAGCTTCAACAACTGGACGAATCTGGAGTCCATCACGCTTCCGAAGAACATTGGAACTATAGACATAGATTTCAGAGACCAGGCAGGCACTGCTCCGTCGCCGGACAAGACTGTCTTCTTCAACTGCCCCAAACTCGCCTCTATCCGTGGCAAGTTTGCCTCGAGTGACGCCAAGGCCCTGATCTACAAGAGGCAGGGCGAGACTACGTCCAAACTTGTCAAGGTGTGTGAAACCATTCCGGCGTATAGTATTCCGGAAGGCATAGACACGATTGCCCGCTACTGCTTCTACCATTCAAAGGCAAAGGATGTTCAGATCCCGAAATCGTTGAAGGTGATCGGAGACTGCGCATTCGAGCATTCCGCCATCGAGATCGTCAAGTTCCCGCTGGGCGACGGTTCCTCTAAAGCCAACCCCGATGTCGATACGTGCCGCGTGACTACGGTCTATGACCGGACGTTCGCCCACTGCTACAAACTGATGAAATTCGAGGGGGCGCGCGTGAACGGAAAGCTGAAGGTGTGTGACTACGACCGGGTGCTGTATCGCGATACAACGGTGTATGCCTATGCGCTGGGCTCGAATGACACGAAGGTCGTCATCCCCGATGGCAAGAACATCAAGCGGCTCACCGACTGCCTGTTTGATATGAGCGATCTGAACGGGAATCCGCTGCCGGTCGATGATTTGCGCTTGCCGGAGGTGATTGCGCTGCCGACCGGTATCAACCATATTGGTGCGCGTACCTTCTTTAACCAGGCAAAGCTGGTGCAGTTGTATTTCCACGGTTCGGTGGTTCCGACTATTTGCGGACCCGAGGCGCTGGCCAATGTCAATAGCGACATGTGGGTCTACGTCCCAAGCGGCGCCAGCGTGGATGACTTCTCCAAGAAGTTGAACTACAACCAGGTCACCACCTGGGAGACCTGGAATTTTTAGATTTGCTCGGCACAATAGTTAATACCGGATGCATCATTGCAGGCTCCGTGGTTGGCAGCCTCCTCAAGAAGGGCCTTGGGGAGAAATACCAGAGCGTGCTGTATAATGCTATGGGCCTTGCCTCTCTGGCGCTGGGCGCAAGCACGTTCACCCAGAACATCCCCAAGAGCCAGTTCCCGGTGCTGTTCATCCTCAGCCTCGCCATAGGCGGCGTAATCGGCACTGCCATCGACCTCGACGGCAAAACAAAGGCGCTCATCGCCCGCAGGGGAGGTGAGGGCCTTGCCAACGGCCTCATATCTGCCTGCCTGCTGTTCTGCGTGGGCACGTTCTCCATCGTGGGCCCCATTATGAGCGCCACCACCGGAGACAACACCTTCCTGTATACCAACGCAACGCTGGACCTTGTAACCTCTATGGTCTTTGCCGCTACATACGGTATAGGAATGATATTCTCGGCCGCGGTGCTTTTCTGCTGGCAGGGGATGTTCTATCTGCTCGGCAAGTTCGCGGCACAGTCGGCCCTGCTTCAGGGTACGATGATAAACGAACTATCCATAGTGGGAGGCATACTCATCATCTCTTCCGGCCTGTCGCTGCTTAAGGTCAAGGACTGCAAGACTCTAAATTATCTCCCGGCATTGCTGATACCGCCGCTGTGGTTCATCATATCCGGACTTCTGAAAATCTGATATGAAAAGACATACACCTATACTGATTGTCCTGCTGGCTCTGTGCGCAGTTCAAGTTCAAGCCCAGGACATGGCCCATTATAAGCGGGTCGTCAAGGAGCTGAGCTCCGCAAAATACCAGGGACGCGGTTATGCCCGCGGCGGTGCCAACAAGGCCGGATACTATCTGGAAAAGGAATACCGGAAGGCCGGCGCCGACGAGCTTACCCTTCAGCCCTTCACCATAGACATCAATACCTTCAACGGCAAGATGGAGATGTGGGCCGACGGCAGGAAGCTGAAGGCAGGCGTAGATTTCTCCATGCGTGAGTATTCTCCCGGCGTGCGCGGCGAGTTCCCTGTGTATCACGTAGATACGCTCAACTTCGACGCGGACCGTATGTTTGCCGACCTGGCCCGCCCCGAGTACGCCAACGCCCTGGTATGCTGCGATTTCTGGTTCGCCTACAAGCACGGCAAGGTATTCTCCCGCCTGCAGAAGGCAGGGGAGTGCACCAATGCCGGCCTCATCCAGACTTGGACTTCGCCCATCAAGTTCTACAAGGCATATGGACACCGGGTCGTGGACAAACCCATCATCTGGGTTACTCCGGAGGCTATCGAGGGCGTAAAATCCGTCCGCGTGAACGTGGAGAACGAGTTCCTGAAAGACTACGGGCTGTTCAACGTAATTGCCAAGGTGGAGGGCAAGAGCCACGACAGCTGCTATGTGTTTACTGCCCATTACGATCACCTGGGCAACCTCGGCCGCAAGGTTTATTATCCAGGAGCAAACGACAACGCATCCGGAACCGCAGCCCTGGTTACGCTGGCTGCATATTACGCCAAGAACCGTCCTAGGTACGACATGTACTTCCTTTCTGTTTCCGGAGAGGATGCCAATCTGCGTGGCTCCGAGTTCTTCGTGAAGAATCCCACCGTGCCGCTTGAGAGTATCAAGTACCTCTTCAACCTGGATATGATAGGCGACAACAATCCGGTGCAGTACTGCGAGGTGAGCGACCGGGGGATGCGTGGCTATGCCCTCTTCGAGCAGATCAACGCCGAGAAGCAGTACTTCAAGGCGCTCAACCGCGGCCCCCTTGCCGCCAACAGCGACCATTACCCATTTGCCGAGCGCGGGGTGCCCTGCATCTTCCTCGAGAACGAAGATGGCGACGCGTTCCCGTTCTACCACACCGTATACGACACCTGGAAGAACGCGGTCTTTGATAGCTATGAGCCTGTTTTCAAGTTGGTTACGGATTTCATAGAAAGGTATTGACGCTACACGATGAGAAAGACACTCATATTATTCTTGTGGCTGGTGGTCTGCATCCCGATGGAGGCGCAGACCAGCCATCGGGATTCCGTGCTTACGAAGGCGCGTTACCTTAAGAGCATATATCGCACGGACGATGCCATAGAATCTCTCGCCTCATTGTTGCAGCCTGGCGTCATGGACGAGGCCGTGCTTGCCGAGCTGGCAGACTGCCATTTCCAGAACGCGGCCTACGAAGACGCTTCCGGCACCTATTTCGTCCTGTCGTCCCTTAATCCCGGCAGCATCCTCTACAAGATTCGTATGATGCAGTCCTACTATCGTCTTAAGGCGTATCCCCAGAGTATCCAGGCCGGGCAGGCCGTGCTGCAGCAGGACTCCATTCCTGCGGTGGTGAGCTTTGTGGGCGATGCCTTCCGGCAGATGGACCAGGCCGATTCCGCCCTCTGGTACTACCGCCGGGCGTTGGCAATGAAGCCTATGAACGAGGCTGTGGTCGCCAAGGCCGTGAACATACTCATTACCAAGGGAGACTACGACGGCGCCGTAGCCATTACTGAACCGTTGTTGGCAGAAGACCCCGACAATACCACCATCGCTCCCCTCAAGGGCCTTGCGCTTTACCGTAAGGGCGATTATGAGCCTGCCATCGATGTGTTCCAGCGTCAGGAAGATATCGGCAACGATTCCTATTCCATCCATTATTACCTGGGGCAGAGCTACTGGCATACCCATGTGATTTACAGGGCCGAGAAGGAGCTTGAGGCAGCCTGGCAGATAGATTCCAGTGACGTAAACCTGGCATATTCGATTGCGGGTGTTAAAATGGACTATCATTCGGAGCCTTACCGTCCGTTCCAGACGGAAATCAAGCCCTGGCTGGACAAGGCGATGAAGATGGTGCAGCCGGATCCGGCGCTTATGTCCCGCATACACCAGCAATACGGCCTGGGTTACCAGCGCATGCAGGATTCCTGGGATAAGGCCATAGAGCATCTCAAGGAGGCATACAGATACAATCCGGCAAACATAACGCATCTCCTGAATATCGCATACTGCTACGAGAAGAAGAAGGATAACAAGCAGGCGCTCCAATGGTACGAGAGATATCTCAAGCTGGCCCGCCCCGGCTCTCAGGGATATGATTTCGCCTCCAAAAGCATAGAATACCTGAAGGGCGAAGTGTTTATGGAGGAACAGTAACGATGAAAAAGCTGCTGTCATTATTCGTGTTGCTGCTTGCGTCCGGCATCGCCGCCCGGGCCCAGGTGGTCATCCTTAACGACAATGTTCTCCGCGGCAGGATGAGCGAAATCAAGACCACGGTGGTGGATTCGCTTACCAACGAGCCGGTAAGCTATGCATCCGTATATGTTATTCCGTCCAAAGACACTACCATAACCAACTTTACCCTCTCCGGGCCAAACGGCGAGGCCAGGCTGGATGAGGTTCCTTTCGGCAGCTACGTCTTCCACGTTGAGATGATGGGCTACAAGCCCTATCTCAAAGAGCGGTATTTCCGGGAAGAAAGGGTGGATATGGGCACAATCAGGCTTCAGGTGGATGAAGAGTTCCTGCGGGCGGCGGTGGTGACCGACGTGGGCAATCCCATTGTGGTCAAGCAAGATACGGTAGAATTCAACGCATCGTCTTTCCGCGTCGGCGCCAATGCCATGCTCAAGGATCTGCTGCAGAGGATGCCGGGCATGGAGATTACCGAGGACGGCAAAGTCAAGTTTAACGGCCAGGCGATTGACAAGCTTACCGTCGGCGGACGCACCTTCTTCTTCGACGACCAGAGCACGGCTCTCAACAACCTGCCGGCATCGGTGGTGGACAAGATACGCGTAATCGACCGCGAGAGCGAGCAGACGCGCGCCTCCGGCATCCAGGACGGCAACCGGGAGAAAGTGCTCGACGTGGCGCTCAAGAAGGAGTACGAGCAGGGCTGGTTCGGCAACGTGGGCCTGAAAGGCGGTACGACGCTGGGAGAGAAGGATGGCGACGACGTCCTGCGCGACGAGCGTGGCCTCTTGTATAACGGCAACGCCCTCGTATCGGCCTACACAGAGAAGGACCAGGTGACTTTTATCGCCAATGGCCAGAACATCAACGACTCCAACGCCTACATCATCGTTGTGAGCGATGCCGGAGAACGACGCACCAACAGCAATCAGGGCCTTTCCACCGCCGCCCAGCTGGCAGTGAATGCAAACACTTCCCGAATCAAGGACGTAGAAACAACAGTAACCGTCAACTACAAGTTTTCGGACACGGTTTACGGGTCCAGGGCCGACAGGACAACCTATCAGGACGTCGGCAACCTCTCGTCCACCTCGGAAGACAGCGGCAAGACCATCGCCAACGGCTTGTCCGCCAATATGGAGTTCGAAAAAGAAACCGGCAAGGTGTGGTTCCACATACGTCCCGACTTCCGCTACAATACATCGGACTACAAAGATGGCAGTTCCTCGGAGACGTTCCAGGAAGGGATCTTCGTGAACAGTTCCGTAAATAAAGCGGTCGGCTCCTCGGAGAGAAAGGCTGCCGACCTTATCGCAGACATGTCTTTTCGTGAGATAGGCGGGAAAAAGGACCGGAACATCATGGTGGTTCTCGAATCGTTTTACAACGGCAGCGACGGGGAGAGTGTGGAATCTTCCGTCCTGACAACCTCTGCAGGAGATGATTCCCGCACGATGACATACAAGTCGAACGGTCTGTCGTATGGGATGGAGGGAAGCATCCAATACACCGAGCCCATAGGAGATAAGTTGACTCTCTCCTCTTTGGTGCAGTATGGCTGGTCCGGCGACAACAATGTGAAGGATGCGTTCGACGCCTCCGGCAAGAACGACTACTATTCCTCGGAAACCCGCATCAATTACCTGGAGCAGCAATACAATCTCATTGCCCAGTACAAACTGGGACAAAGTACCTGGCTCACCCTGGGCGGCCGGGCTACAGGCATCCTCAACGAGACTTTCTCCAAAAGCTATGGCATAAGCGAGACTACCGGCAAGGATGAATGGAGCTGGTTCTTCACGCCCACCCTGCGTTTCCAGCACGTCAAAGGGAATGACAGGATAAACGTCTCCGCTACAGGGTACGGCCGTCAGCCGTCCAATTCCCAGATGCTTCCTGTGCTCAATATTGCCAATCCGTCCCGTCTGGGCATAGGCAATATCTACCTGAAGCCGTACTCGATGACATCCTTCAATGCCAGCTGGTCCCGGAACAACAGGCAGAAGTTCTCCACCCTGATGGTCTACCTGTACGGACAGCTGAACAATAATCCAATCGGCTCCGCGCTTTGGTACGATGCCGACGGCATCATGTACTCCATTCCGGTTAATGCCCCCAAACCGAGCCTTTCAGGCAACCTGATGCTCAATTATACCACCCCGCTGGATGCAAAGAAGAACTGGTTCCTGACGCTTAACGGAATGGCTTCATATTCCTCCGCTCTCAGCTATCAGGCCAGGACGACGCTCCCCGGGCTGGACAAGGATACATTCGATTATTCGGCGTTTATGGCAGACTTCTGGGGCAATGCGGCCGGAGACCGCTTCTACGGCGGGTTGAGCGGATTCGGAGAGAGCCGCACGCGTTCCGTCACCATCCCTGTTGGATTCACGGTCAAATACAATCAGGACCACTATTCATTAAGCGCCGGGGCTAACACGCAGGGGCGCATAGCGCGCTATTCGCTCAATCCGAATGCCGACCTCAACACGCTGGACACACGTTTTATGGCCGACGCCACCTATACCACCAAGCATGAGTTCGAGTTCCATACAGACCTGGCTTACGTCTTCTACAACGGCTACGCAGAAGGTTACGGCCAGCCCGAGTGGCAGTGGAATGCGGAGGTGTCCAAGAACGTCGGTGCCTTCAATCTGAGCGTCAAGGTGCACGACATCCTCAACCAGACGCGCAACCTTACTCACACGGTAACTGCCAATTACGAAGAGGATTCATATCGGCTGATTATGGGCCGGTACGTCCTGTTTGGCGTAAAGTGGAACTTCGGCAAGATGAACGCCGCGCACAGCCAGAGGGCGCAGCAGGCTGCCAGAAGCGTGCTGTTCTAGAGGCAGTCGAGGTGGGCGAGGGGAGCCTCCATGATGTTCCAGGAGAGCACCACTCCCTCGAATCCGTGGCTCAAAACTGCTGAGAGAGACTCAGTTACATACTCCGGGGAGGTGGGAACAACGCCTTCCCGGTAGTTTATTTCTACGCCGGGGTATTTGGCGCAGGCGTAGGGCTCCATTGCCTCCAGCTGGGAGTCGAGGAAACTCAGGTCCATCTTGAACTCCGGGTAGCCTGTTGCTCCGGGCGCGGCAGCCTTGAGCAGGTCGTATTCGAAGCCCATACCGGCAGGGGCGAAGGTCTTGCGGTAGAGCATGGGTTTGATAAAGTCGGCGTGAGCGGCCAGAATCCCGTAGTCCTGCCCCACGAAGGGTGCCATAAACGGCGCGTACAGGTCCATTCCAACCTCGAGCCCGCGGCTGCGGAGGCTGTCTGCGATTGCCGCAACGGCGCCGCTGACTATGTGGCCCTTGGCTTTGAAAAATGCGGCAGCAAGGGGATTCTCGAATTCAAATCCGCCGGCAGGGGAGTAGCCGGTAACGCTCAGGAAGTCGTCTCCCTTATCGGCCCATTCGGCCTTGACAGCCTCCAAATCAATTCCTTCCGCGGTAAACTTTTCTGCGCACAACGCGCAGCCGCAGTTGAGCACGCCTCCAACGCCACTCACGAAGGATTGGGTGCGGATGCGGTCCAGGAACACGCCGTCAAAGCCGCAGTCGGAGAAGTTCCGGTCATATATATCCACCACGTTGGCGGCATTCTGCGGGTCGGAGGGGCAGTTGAACCGGAAACCCTCTCCGGCGGCAAGGTCGTAATTTGCGGGGATGTTGCCCCAGAGGTCGACGGCGGGGGAGTTGCTGCACATCTCCTCCGTCTCTGCAAACACCGGCAGCCAAATCAGCATCTTTATGCCCTTGGAGTGCAGGTATTCACCTACCTGGCGGTAGATATCCTTGTCCAGGCTCCAGCCTATGATGACTTTCTGTACCGGAATGAGTTTGCCGACGGTATCTATGCGGCTGATTATCTGCTCCGCCGTGTAATCAGGTGAATGCCATCCGCCCAGGGAAACCTGAACTATGTAGCCGGGCTCGGCGGTCTTGTTCCGGCAGGCGCATGCGGCCAGCAGAACCAAGAGAAGGTATGCAAATCTTTTCATTTGGAGCGTACTGTAACGTGGAAGCAGTTCTGCTTCTTTTCGTATTTTATGTAGCAGCGGCCGTCCTGGTCGTGGATGTCTTTGAGCACTTGGCTCAGAGTGGCGCGCAGGTATTCAGGGGGCACGTCTTCGTATGGGCGGCCACGATATTCCGGAATCTTGACGTATCGCCAGTACGACAGGTCGAACGAGGTGCCGTAGCGGTGGGTGGAGTTCTCCGATGCGTTTACGTTGCGCTTGCGGAGCTTGGCAACGTCGTCTTCCGTGCGGAGCACCGAGGTGACTATCAGCTTGTACGGATTGAGCCCCTTGGCGCTCAGGGAGTCCTGGAACACGCGGCCGATGTCGTCCAACAGCTCTTTTGCCGACGGAATGAGGTAGGGGATGGAATAGGTGAGGGAGTCGACCTCGTATGTATCTGTGTCTTCGATCTTTATGAGCTGCGATTTGTGCTTTTCTGCGTCTTCCCTGTTGGCTATCGGCGGCACACCAATGGCCTGGGCGACCTCCAACTGCACGTCGTTCATGTCGTTGAACTCCTTTGAGAATTTGACGTCGTAGATGCGTACTGGATGGTTCTCTATGGGCCCGAGCGCCAGCCATTGCTTCTCGCGCACGCAGGAGCGCACGCTGAAGAAGAAATACAGCGCCAGCCCGGCAACGATCAGGATGCCGGCCAGCTTGAGTATCAGTATGAACTTCTTCACGGCGCGCTAAAGATGCTTTGCAACCACCGGCTCGAGCCATTTGTTGATGATGGGGTCTGTGACGTGCATGCAGAGGCCCGTGAGTACGGCCTGGATGAGCGTGCCCTCGCGTACTACCATGGTATGTCCGTTGCCGGTGAGAAGGCCGAAGAATATCAAAGCCAGCCCTACGGTTATGGCAACCAGCGTCACATCCATTATGACCTTGACTATCGCGAACGATGCGCCGGTGCGCTGGGTGATTACGTGCAGCGTGCTGTCTGCAGGCAGTATCCACCCCTGGCCCACGACCTCGAGCCTGATGCCGATGGCGGTGAGCACGACGGCAACCACGCACAGGACTATCTGCAACCAGTATTCGGTGGCGGGGGACTGCAGGGCGTCGAACAGCCATATGGCGCCGTCTACCAGGTATCCGAATATTAGGATGGGGAGTACCTGCAAAACGTGGGTCCACTTGAATTCCTTGCGGAGGATAATGGCCTGCAGCACAATGAAAAGCAGGTTGAAAGCCCAGGTGAACGTGCCGATTGAGACGGCGGTGTACTTAAGGCTCAGGATGGTGGGGATGCAGGACAGCGGCGCGATTCCGAGATTCGACTTGATGGAAAGCCCTACGCCAAGTGCCACGACCACAAGCCCCAGGGTTGAAATGCCGTAGCGCACCAGTATGCTTTTTGTCTTGCTCATGGTTCCGTTTTTTATCAGCCGTAAAAATAAGCTTTTCCCTACAAATATACAAGATTGTAGGAATGTCGGCGAAAATGCTTATATTCGCTTTTTGGATTGAGTAAATCAACACAAAACTATAACAGATATGAAAAGAATCCTGTCTCTGCTCCTCATCATTCCGATGATGGCCTACTGCAATCCCACCGATCCGGAAAACAACGACGACCCCGGGAATGATCCGGAAGTCAAGCCCGAAATCACCTATTCCGGAGAAACAGAGATAACCTTGGAACCCGCTGCCGGTTCCGGTTCCCTCACGTTTACCTGCAACACAGACTGGACCGCGGAGGCCGGTGACGCCTGGCTCAAAGTAAGCCCGGAGAGCGGCGTTGCATCCGACGACCCCGTCACCCTCACATATACTTACGAGCAGACCCCCAAGAAGAAGAACAGGTCTTCCGATATCACTATCTACGGAAAAGGGGTCAGCCTGTGCTTGAGCATAGTCCAGAAGGGAGACCTGATGGCAGGCGCAGCCACCGAGCTGAAGAGCGGCGACGAGGTCCTTGCCACCAATCACCTTGTGGAGAAGTTCCTCACGGAAGTCGACTATCCAGACAAGACATATAAGGACTACACAAAGATTTTCGATTATTACGGCGGCTTTGACGGCACCAATTTCACCTGGGACAACTGGGGCAAGGAATGGCCCGACGGCGACATCCCCGAGCAGTACAGCATCCGCTGGAGCCAGGATCAGCTCGAGAGCGGCAAGATGATGCTTCACATGGAAGACGAGCTCGGCTGGAAGGGCGATTTGGAAATTGACGCCGGCGCCCTCTACGTCAACATCACCAATCTGGTACCGAACGACAAGTACAAATACAGCGTGACCGCAGCCAGCGGAAAAGTCCTTGCCGAGGGCAACTTCTCCACGACCGGCAGCCTCCATCAGGTCTATTTCAACGGCGATCCCAACAAGCCCAACGTAAAGGGCGGCGGCGGACGCAATGCCCGCGATTTCGGCGGCTGGAAGACTCTGGACGGAAAGACCGTCAAATACCGCAAGGTGTATCGCGGCGGACGCCTTAACGAGAAGTGGACTCCCTACCCGCTCAATGCCCAGGGCCAGAAGGAAGTGCTGTTCGAGGGACTTGGCGCCGAGCTCGACCTCCGCGGCAATTCCGACGTTATCTTCGAACCTGCCGTAGCAGGCCTTGACCACTGCGCACCTGTTATCGAGGAAGGCGGAAAGACAATGCTCGTCTCCGATGCCGCCAAGACCAAGGAGTGCTTTGAGTTTGTGGTCAACAGCGTCCGTAACAACAAGCCTGTTTATTTCCACTGCTCTCTCGGCCGCGACCGTACCGGCACCCTCGGCATCCTGCTTCTCGGTCTGCTTGGAGTCCGCGAAGGAGATATCTCCAAGGAGTACGAGCTCACCTATTTTGCTCCGGTCGGATACAGCGTATCTTCCTCAGACAAGAAGTCCAACCCTACGCCTATATACAAGAACACCCGTATGGCATGGGTTTACAGCGATGTTACCCCTTACTTCTGGGAGCTGGCCGGAGACGGCACTTTTGCCGACGGCGTGGAGAAGTACCTCCTTACCGTGGCAGGTGTGTCTCAGAAGGATATCGACGACTTCCGCGCGCTGATGCTTGAATAGCTTCTAGCTGCCGAGAAGGCACTTTTATAATACCAGGCGTTCTTTCCGGACAACATTGTCCAGCAGAACGCCTGGTATTATATGTTTGATGGCGTCCACCACGGCATTCAGTTTTGCCTCGTGTATGTAGTCGCTGCGCAGAGCAAGAGAAATCGTACGGCTGGGCACAGGGTCTACGATGGGACGGAGGCAGCGTTGCTGGCTGAACATTATCAGATCCGAATGGGTTTCCGGGATAACGGTAAGGCCGCCATTATCGTTGACTACCTGGATCAGAATGCCTACGCGTCCGCCCTCGAAGAAGCGGTCGTAGGTAAATACCTTTTCCGGAAGCTCGCCCGGGACAAGCAGCCTCAGGCCGTCCCTGATAATCCAAACAGGTTGACGGAAAAGGCTTTCCGTCTTAATGCTTTCCGAGCTGTACGCCGGATTCTTTGGAGACACATAGGCCAGGAAACGCTCGTGGTAGAGCGGGATTTCCAGGAGGTCGGAATCATCCACCGGCCCTGCCACTATGCCCATATCCACCTCCGCTTTGCGCAGTTTGTCCTTTATGGTGCTTGTGAGCATCTCTTCCGTCTGCAGCGAGATAGCGGGATACTGTGTTCCAAAGTGCTTGAAAAGGCCGGGCACCAGGACGGGAGATACCGTAGAGATAAGGGCGATCTTGAGAGGGCCGGATAGTAGCTCTTTTTCCGACCGCGTCATCTGGGCAATCTGTTCTACATTATACAAAACGACTTTTGCCCTGTCTATGATCCTTTTGCCGATTGCTGTAGGGGCAAGCGGGTGAACATCGCGGTCGAATATACGTACATCCAGTTCCTCTTCCATTTTCTTTACCATCAGGCTCAATGTAGACTGCGTGAGGCCGCAGGCTTCGGCCGCTTTGCCAAAGTGCCTAAAGTCGTCGATGGCAATGATATAGCGCAGCTGTTGAAGTGTCATAATGCCGTTTTGATTGATTTTATCAATGCAAATATATAATTTTTTGTGTTGATAAATGAGTTTTGGTGGAATATCTTTGCCCCGTCAAACGAAATAATGAACTGGAAGATCATCATATGGTATATCAGCGTCTCTCTGCTGCTTGTTGCAGCACTGATGACCATATCCTGCATCATCGCGTTCTGTACGCCGGGCGATGAGAGCCGTCTTCCTCTTCTGCTGTCTGCATTCCTTACCGGCATCGTGGGCCTTTATCCTTTGATATTCGTAAGGAAGGGGCCCCACAAGCTCAATTTCCGGGAAGGGAATTGCATCGTCGTGGGAGCCTGGCTGCTCGCCTGCATCTTCGGCTTGCTTCCGTATTTGTTCTATGGAGGTGAATTCACGTTCGTGAATGCCATTTTCGAGAGTGTCTCCGGTTTTACTACCACAGGCGCTTCCATTCTCAACGACATAGAAGCTCTTCCACGCGGGCTCCAGTTCTGGCGGATTTCAACGGCGTGGGTAGGCGGGGTAGGCATAGTAACCTTGTTTTCCATGCTTACTGTCCGGTCAGACAAATCTATGCTGTCCGGTGCGGAGATCTCTACGGTAGCAAGGGAATCCCTGGCAGGGGATAAGAGCGAGAAATTTGCCAACAAGATGCTCAGCACCTACGTCGTCCTTACGCTCGTCTCCTTCATCGCACTCAAGCTTACGGGCTTGGGTTGGTTCGATGCCGCTACCGATGCAATGTCTGCCTGCAGCACCTGCGGGTTCTGCTGCCGCAATACCAGCATCGCCTTTTATGCCAATCCGGCGGCGGAGATTGTGCTGACGGTCACGATGCTTGCGGCTGGCATACACTTCGGCATCCTTTTCCTGGCATTCCTGAAGAGGAAGCCCGAATACATCTGGAAATCGGAGACCGTGAAGGTCTTCCTCTCCCTGGTCGGCATAGCCATTGCCGTCGTTACGGTAGACCTTGTGATAAATGGCGGTTATTCCTCAATCTGGACTGCGCTCAGGGATGCATCCTTCCAGGTAGCCTCCATATCCACTACAACCGGATTCGCCACCCGGGACACAACGCTCTGGCCGCCGCTCAGCATGGCAACCCTTATCATCTGTTCTTTCATCTGCGGATGCTCCGGTTCCACTTCGGGAGGAATCAAGATAGACAGGGCGATCCTGGCTGCAAAGGGCATCCACAGGAAAGTGGCGCAGACTACAAGCCCGCACAGCATTCAGTGCATCCGGGTAGACGGCCGCATACGTACGGAGGAACAGGTTAACGATGCCTTCCGCTATATCTACTGCTATCTGTTCATCATGGTCTTGTTT
>JAFZXV010000144.1 GCA_017616595.1 Bacteroidales bacterium | reverse complement strand
GTAGAGGATGAGGTCGATGACCTTCTCGAACTCCTCCTGCAGCTGGTCTGCGCGGCAGAAGAGGTGGGCGTCGTCCTGGGTGAAACCGCGCACGCGGGTAAGTCCGTGGAGCTCGCCGCTCTGCTCATAGCGGTACACGGTGCCGAATTCCGCATAGCGGAGGGGCAGGTCGCGGTATGAGTGGGGCGCGCTGCGGAAAATCTCGCAGTGGTGGGGGCAGTTCATAGGCTTGAGCATGTACTCCTCGCCTTCCTGAGGGGTGTGGATGGGCTGGAAGGAGTCTTTGCCGTACTTGGCATAGTGGCCGGAGGTCACATAGAGTTCCTTGCCGCCGATATGCGGGGTTACCACGGGCAGGTAGCCGAGCTCGCTCTGCTTGCGGCGGAGGAAGTTCTCAAGCACGTTGCGCATGACGGCGCCGCGGGGCAGCCAGAGAGGCAGACCGAGGCCGACGCGGTTGGAGAAGGTAAAGAGCTCCATCTCCTTGCCGAGTTTGCGGTGGTCGCGCTTCTTGGCCTCTTCCAGCATCTGGAGGTATTCGTCCAGCATGCTCTTCTTGGGGAAGGTTACGCCATAGATGCGGGTGAGCTGCTGACGGTCCTGGTCTCCCTTCCAGTATGCTCCGGCGATGGCAGTGAGCTTGACGGCCTTGATATCGTCTACGTGCTTTACGTGAGGGCCGCGGCAAAGGTCTGTGAAACAGCCGTTTGTGTAGAAGGTGATGGTTCCGTCCTCGAGGTCGTGGATGAGTTCTACCTTGTAGAAATCGCCCTTCTTGGTAAAGTAATCGAGTGCGTCGGCCTTGGAGACCTCTTTGCGCTCGAAGGTCTCTTTGGTGCGGGCGAGCTCTATCATTTTGTCCTCGATGGCTTTGAGGTCGGCCTCGGATATGGTGCGGTCGCCAAGGTCTACGTCGTAGTAGAAGCCTGTTTCAACAGCAGGGCCTACGCCGAACTTGACGCCGGGATAAAGGGCCTCGAGGGCCTCTGCCATAAGATGGGCGGACGAATGCCAGAAAATATGTTTGGCCTGCTCGTCTTCCCAGGGACGGATGGTACCGTCGGTAAATGCTATTGTCAACATATAATAGTTTGTGGTTTGCAATCTGCAAATTTACAAAAATTATCTATATTTGTGCTATGGATAGAAAGATAGTTTGGAACGACGCACTCCGCAGCGGGCTCGTGCTCGGCGGTATTTCCATTGCATATATGGTGGTCAACATGCTGCTCGGCAAGCTTAACGGCGGAGCGGCGGTGGGTGTACTCGTAAACGTGGGCGGAGTCTTGCTCTGGCTGTTCAAATTCTACATCTGCATCCGCCTCTTCAAGCTGTTCATGCTCAGGTTCGCATCGGCACACGAGGGAGTCACCAACGCAGACTCTTTCCGCTTCGGCTTTGCCACCGCGCTGCTGTCTGCATTGCTGTATTCGGCATTCTATCTGGCTTGGGTCAGCTTTGTCCAGCCGGATATTTTCAACGATGCAATCGACCTCGCAAGGGAGACATACTCCAACATGCTCACCGCAGACCAGCTGGATTCCTTCGACGAGCTCGCCCCCAAGATGCCCGGCATGTCGTTCTTCGCCAACCTGATTTACTGCACGCTCTTCGGCACCGTGCTCTCGGCTATCTTCTCCCGTAACATCCCATCACGCAACCCGTTCGAATAGTATGGACGTATCCCTTGTAATCCCCCTCCTCAACGAGCGCGAATCCCTTCCCGAGCTCCACGAGCGCATAGTCAGGGTAATGGCCTCAGAGGGCCTTTCGTATGAGATCATCTTTATAGACGACGGCAGCACGGACGGCTCCTGGGACTGCATCTCCGGGCTCTCCGCGGCAGATCCGTGCGTACACGGCATCCGCTTCCGCCGCAACTACGGCAAGTCCGCCGCACTGTACTGCGGCTTTGAGAAGGCGCAGGGAGACGTTGTCGTCACGATGGACGCAGACCTTCAGGACGCCCCGGAAGAAATCCCCGAGATGCGCCGCATGATAGTGGAAGAAGGCTACGACCTGGTATCCGGATGGAAGAAGCACCGCAAAGACAACGCCATCACCAAGAACCTGCCGTCCAAGCTTTACAACGCCACCGCACGCCGCATCACCGGCATCAAGCTGCACGACATGAACTGCGGCCTCAAGATTTACAGGCGCGATGTGGTCAAGAGCATCGAGGTCTACGGCGAGATGCACCGTTATATCCCCTACCTCGCCAAGAACGCCGGCTTCTCCAAGATAGGAGAGAAGGCCGTCCACCACGAGAAACGCAAATACGGCAAGAGCAAATTCGGCATGGACCGCTTCGTAAACGGCTTCCTGGACCTCCAGAGCCTGTGGTTCCTCTCCACCTTCGGCAAGAAGCCCATGCACTTCTTCGGTACCAGCGGCCTGGTGATGTTCCTCGCAGGCTTTATCATGACCGTATGGATCATAGTGGAGAAGCTCATCCAGCAGAACCACTATCTCAAGTACCGTGCAGTCACGGACCAGCCGCTGTTCTACCTGGCTCTCCTGGCCGTCATCCTGGGCACCGTGCTCTTCCTCGCCGGCCTGCTGGGAGAGATGATTTCCCGCTCCTCGTCGGAGCGCAACCGCTACAACATCAAAGACGAAATATGAAAATCGGCATCTGCAACGACCACGCCGGCGTGGAGTACAAACTCAAGCTCGTCAAGTACCTGTCCGGCAAAGGATACGAAGTAGTCAACTTCGGCACAGACACCACCGCATCCTGCGATTATTCCGATTTCGCACACCCTCTGGCATCCGCCGTGGAGGCCGGAGAGGTAGATCTGGGAATAGCCATCTGCGGCACCGGCAACGGAATGGCCATCACCCTCAACAAGCATCAGGGGGTGCGTGCCGGCCTTGCCTGGAACACCCCTGTAGCCCACCTCGTAAAGGAGCACAACAACGCCAACGTGCTGGTGGTTCCCGCCCGCTTTGCCTCTTACCATCAGGTAGTTTCGATGGTGCGCGAGTGGCTGGTGACGGATTTTGCAGGCGGCAGGCATCAGCGCCGTATCGACAAAATACCAGTTTCCGAATAAGATGGCCGGTCTGGCCGGCCATGACGGCTTTATGTACGACGAGATCCGTCATTCCCGCGAAGGCGGGAATCTCCCATTGTCCCGCGACATTGCCGATTACCCCGACGGAATAGTCCTGCCGGTGGATAAACCTTACCGATGGACCAGCGCGGACCTGGTGCGCAAGATAAAGATTGCGGCCTGCAGGCACTTTGGCAAGAAAAACCTCAAGGTGGGGCACGCAGGTACGCTTGACCCGCTGGCAACAGGTATCCTGCTGGTGTGCATAGGACCGGCAACGCGCCGCGCAGAAGAACTGCAAGCCTCTGCAAAACAATACGTTGCAGGAGTATGCTTTGGCGCGACTACCCCATCGTACGACCTTGAGAAGCCAATAGACCGCGAGTTCTCCCTGGACGGTATAACGGCAGACAGCGTGCGCTCCGTACTCCCCTCTTTTGTGGGCAAGCAGATGCAGGTTGCGCCGCTTTTCAGCGCCAAATCCGTAGACGGCGTACGAGCCTACGAGACGGCCCGGCGCCTGCTGCGCGAGGCCCAGGCCCGCGGCGAGGCCTTCGACCCAGGAGACATCCTTCAGTCCTCATTCATAGAGATTTACGGCCTCGAGCTACTGCGGTTCGAAGATTCTTTTGACGCACCGGAACCGGTTGTCGCCGGCCCCGGCAACGGACGCATCAACGTTGCCGACGTGCGCGGCGCCAATCTCCGCCACGCCCTCATCCGCGTAGACTGCTC
>JAFZXV010000143.1 GCA_017616595.1 Bacteroidales bacterium | reverse complement strand
GCAGCTGCAAGCTTATCCTTCAGTCTCCCAGGCAGGTATAGACCTGCGTAACCGCAACCATGGCGGCCGTTTCCGTACGGAGGCGGCTGCTTCCCAGCGTTACGGGTTTCCATCCGTGGGCAATTGCCAGCTCCGCCTCCGCCGGCGAGAAATCGCCCTCTGGGCCTATCAGGATGCATATCTCCGGGAGATGCCCGATCTGGTCGGGCATGACGGTGGATCGGTCGGGCATGACGGTGGACTGGTGGTACATGACGGATGGCGTCTCGGAGGAAAGGACCTCCGGTATGCTGCGTTTCTCTCCCTCAAAGCAGTAGCAGATCATTTTAATCGCATCTGCCGGCGCGGAGAGGATGAAATCTTTGACGCTTACGGGCTCCGGGACTTCAGGAAGGGCCCCTTTAAGGGATTGCTTGGTAGCAGAAAGCACCAGGCGGCGCAGACGGTCGGTCTTTACGGTGCGCCTCTCGCTATGGTCTCCGATTACGGTGGCAATCACGTCTACACCTATCTCGGTGGCCTTTTCTGTAAACCACTCGTAGCGGTCTATGTTCTTGGTAGGGCAGACCGCCATTGTGAGCCTGTACGGGTGCACTCCAAAACAGGAAGACGCCACCTGCACTTTGCAGGCGGCGCCTTTAGGGTTTGCATCCAGCAGCTCGCATTCGTATAGCGTACCGCTGCCGTCGATGACGTTTATGGTTTCTCCTGCCTTGTGCCTCAGCACTCTTACGCAGTGGGCGGATTCTTCCTCGTTGAGGGTGAACACGCCGTCAGAGGCATTCTGGCAGTAGAAAAGTTCCAACTATTTCTTCTGGCTGAACTTGATGCTCTTCATATCTATGTCCAGCTTCTGGTTCTTGTTGACCTTGACGTTCTTGTCTGTGGTGAGAACCAGGTGGAGCACAGCACCCTCGAGATTCATTACGTCTGAGGTGCTCTTGATATGGATGAGAACCTTGGTGGTAACAGGCTGGTTGGTGTCTCCTGCCAGGATGGGGGTGTTGAGGGCTGCGGTTACGCCGTTGGTGGAGGTACCGGTTCCGTTGATGTTGAACGGAATGGTATTGGTAACGTCTGCCTCGAGCTGATAGTCGTTGACGGTTACGTTGTACTCGCTTACGTCGATGAGTTGACCGGTGAAGTCGATGTCGAACTTGAGCTCGGTGCCGGCAGGGAACCACAGGGGAGCGTGGTAGATGGCGCCGACGGAGAACTCGTATACTTCTTCATCTGCGGTGGCGATGGCACGGGTGCCTTCGCGCTCGACGCTGAGATTCTTGACCACGAGGCCGTTGTCTGAGGAGATGTGGTTGATGACCTCGGCCACGTCGTCACCGACGGTTATGATTTCATCGAGGTCGACCCTGTCTTCCAGTGCATCGCGATTGAGGGCGAGTGCGACCTTGTAGTCCTTCTTGTTTGCGGGCGCTACAAGGGGAGGGAATGCGCAGGAATTATCTAATGCGTGAATCTCTCCCTTGAATGTTACCGGGTTGGGGGAAGGGTTGCTTAACTCGAGGATAACGCATGCGCTGGACAGCCTTGCTCCGGATTCTGCCGCGCAGAAATCGGGAAGATCTTCCTCTTCAGGAATCATTTCAAGCTCGCCGGGGATCTCTGCGGGAACACCGGGAGTGAGGGCTGTTTTAACCGTGGCTTGACCTTTGGCCTCTACGTGAAGGGAAAGGTTGCCTTCTTTGTCTACGTTCAGGATCTCGTTGGGTTTGAAATCGAGGATGTCGTTGGAAGGGACGACGACGGGCTCCTGCTCGATGGGGATGTCTCCTCCTGCGTCAACTTCTTTTCCTCCCCACTCTTTGTTGATACAAGAAACGGCAGTCAAGGCAAGTACGCCGAGGGCTGCAAAGATTACATAATTAGTTTTCATACTGCAAATATATGAAAAAATCAAATACAATCAGCCAGGAGGCATAAATAAATCTACGATTTACCGGAACAGTTCTTTAACCAGCTCCGGGACATCGGCCACTTTGACTGTCTTTATCTTGTCCGACGGCACTCCGTCAAGGGCGCTGTAAGAACTCACGAACACCTTTTTGAAGCCCAGGCGTGCGGCCTCGGCTATGCGGCGGTCCGTTTGGCCCACGGGGCGGATTTCTCCGCTCAGGCCCACCTCGGCCGCAAAGCATACGTCGCTCGGAATGGGGTAATCGAAGTTGGAAGACAGAACGGCGCAGATTACGGCAAGGTCGCATGCAGGGTCGCTCACCTTGAGGCCGCCAGCCATGTTGAGGAATACGTCTTTGGCACCCAGACGGAAGCCGGCGCGCTTCTCCAGCACAGCCAGGAGCATATTGAGGCGGCGTACGTCAAAGCCGGTGGCGCTGCGCTGCGCCGTGCCGTACGCGGCCGTAGATACAAGGGCCTGCACCTCGAACAGCAGAGGCCTGCTGCCGTCGAGCATAGCGGCGATGGCGGTGCCGCTGAGCCCCTGCTCGTGCATGGGAATGAGCATTTCCGACGGATTCTCCACCTCCCGCAATCCGGCGCCCGTCATCTCGAACACCGCCAGCTCGGAGGTGCTGCCGAAGCGGTTCTTGATGCCGCGCAGCAGGCGGTAGGCGCCGCGGTTGTCGCCCTCGAACTGCAAAACAACATCGACTATGTGCTCCAGTATCTTGGGGCCTGCGATGTAGCCGTCTTTGGTTATATGGCCGATAAGGATTACCGGAACCGCCGTCTCCTTGGCAAAACGCAGCAGGCGTGCGGCCACCTCTTTGATCTGGCTCACCGAGCCCGGCGTTGACTCCACGGCGTCTGTGTACATGGTCTGCACCGAGTCCACTATGATAAGGTCCGGGGCGATTGCCCTGGCCTGCTCGAGGATGTCTTCTATGCGGGTCTCGCAATAGATGAGGCAGCCCTCAGGGATGCCGCCGGGAGAGAGGCGGCGTGCGCGCATGCCAACCTGCTTCTCGCTCTCCTCTCCGGAAACGTAAAGGGTCTTGAGCCCCGGGCAGCCGAGGGGGATCTGCAGGCTGAGGGTGGATTTGCCTATGCCGGGCTCGCCGCCCAGAAGGATGAGGGACCCGGGCACGATGCCTCCGCCCAGCAGGCGGTCGAGCTCTCCTATGCCCAGGCTGATGCGGGCCTCTGCCGAATTGTCTATATCTTTGAGCCTTAAAGGCTTACGTTCGCTCTTCTGCGCCCTCCCGGAGCCGCCGGAGCCCTTCTCCGAAGGGGCCTCTACAAAGGTGTTCCACTCGCCGCAGGCGGG
>JAFZXV010000142.1 GCA_017616595.1 Bacteroidales bacterium | reverse complement strand
TACAGCTCCGCCAGCACCACGGACGTGGCCAGCGGAAACATCTGGGCAAAGTTCTATCAGGCCATAAACGAATGCACCACCTTCATAGACAACCTGTCCTACGACAAGGAAGACTCCGAGAAGCTGGTCGCCTGCATGGACGGCGAGGCCCGTTTCCTGCGTGCCTACTACTATTTTACGCTCTTCCGCCACTACGGTCCCGTATTCATCTGGCAGGATGAGGAGGGCCATGCCGTAGCGTCCAACCAGAACATCAATTCGGAAGACATAGACCGCGACACCGTGGACGAGAACGTGGACTTCATGGTGCGCGAGCTCGACATAGCCATAGGAGAGCTGCCGGACGCCATCGGCGACGTAATAGCGGCATCTTCCAACATGGGCCGCGTGACCAAAGGCGCCGCCATGGCGCTCAAGGCACGTATCCTGCTCTATGCCGCATCTCCCCTCTTCAACGGGCAGAACGGCACCGGGATGTACGCAGGTCTGGTGAACAAAGACGGAGACAAACTCTTCTCCGACTACGACGCCTCAAAGTGGGACAAGGCCGCCACAGCCGCCAAGCAGGTGCTGGACCTCGGCACTTACGAGCTCACGCAGAAAGGCAACCCGCTGGAGTCCATCAAGGATGCAGCGGCATCGTACCAGAACGTATGGTTCGAGAACTGGGGCACCAACAAAGAGATAATCTGGGGCTGGTGGTACCGCCAGTGGGCGGAGGATTACCTCGGCTCGATCGGCGGCGAGATTGCATTCTCCGCTCCCTCCGGAGGCCGCCTGTGCCGCCGCGGGTTCTCGCTCATAACCCCTTCGCTCAAGCTCATAGACGCTTATCCAATGGCAGAGACGGGGCGCTACCCTATTGTAGGATACTACGAGACCGCAGGCCTGCTGGACTATTCCCGCCCCATAGTGGACGAGGCTTCCGGCTACAAGGCAGAAGGCTGGACCTCTGACTATCAGCAGCTTATAGACGTAGACCCGTCCTGGGCAAAGCCTTTCCAGGCGCACAATTCCACCGTGGGACGCGACGCCCGCTACTACTCCAACTTCGTACCCAACGGCTTCTGGTGGCCCTGCGAGCGCCCGATGGACGGCGAGGCCCTGCGCTTCACCTGCTACGACAGCGAGGAATGCACCTCCCGCTATTCACCAACCGAAGGCTGCAACCGCGTCGGCTTTGTGTGGCGCCGCCTCTACAAGGCAGGCAACCAGCTCAAGGAAGACACGGACTACAGCAGCATACGCTACGTCTATCCCGCGTTCCGCCTTGCAGAAATGTACCTTGCTTATGCCGAGGCCTGCAACGAGAAGAGCACACGCGCCGTTTCCGAGGCCATTGCGGCAGTTGATGCGGTGCGCGCCCGCGCCGGCCTTATCGGCCTTCGCGAGGCCTATCCGGAGATCGACTTCGACGGCAACGGCGGCACCATAGGCGGCGTAACCCGCAACGGCCAGGAGTGGCTGCGCTGGATGATACGCCAGGAAAAGATGGCGGAATTCGCCTTCGAGGGCAGCCAGCGCCACTACGACGCCGTCCGCACCATGATTGCAGAAAAGGAGTACAACGTAGAGAACTGGACACTCCATGTAACTGCAGACAACTACATCGATTCTTACAAACGCGTGAGCGACGACTACATAGGCGGCCGCAGCGTATTCAAGAAACGCGATTACCTCTTCCCCTTCGGCTCCAAGCAGCTTTCGGAAATGACCAACTTCACCCAAAATCCCGGCTGGTAGTATGAAAAAGTTAACTCTCATAGCCTGCGTCCTCGGCCTTCTGGCCGGATGCATATCCGACGACCGCGAGAATTTTATGGTTCCCGACAGCTTCGGGCTCACTGCGGGCGACGTTCTCATCCAGACCTCCGCTCACGCCGGCGCCTACACCCTCGGAGTGGCCAAGAACGGCAAGGGCAAGACTGCGGCAACTGCCACCGTGTCCCTTGAATCCGGAGAGGCCAAGGCTGCGCTGGACAAATACAACTCGGAGAACGGGACCGGTTTCAAGGCCCTTCCCACGTCGCTGTTCACGCTCGACAAGAGTACTGTGAGCTACGAGGCGGAAGAAGTGGTAAAAGACGTTACCGTATCCTGGGACCCTCTGAAGGTGATTGAAATACTGTCCGGCGGCGGCGACTATGTGCTGCCCGTGGCAGTTTCTTCCGGCGACCTTACCGTCAATCCAGACAAGCAGGTGGTGTTCTTACGCTTCCAGCGCTCCACCGTCGGTATTGCGCAGCAGAACGTAAACCGCGTCATCAACCGCAAGCAGGTTGTGCCCGACGCCGACGGCAACGCCCCCGAGCTCAAGGAGACCGTCATACTGGACGTCAAGATGGACAACTTCATCAAGGGTATAGGGATGAGCTTCCCGGTAAAGATAGACAACAGCTTCATTGCCGAGTACAACAAGACCTCCGAGGAGCAGTATGTGGCTGCACCTGAGGGACTTGTGAACATACTCACGCCCACGGTGACCATTCCCGAATCCGGAGAATCGGCCACATTCAAGATAGAGATAGACAAGAGCAGGCTGATGTCCGGCGGCGAGCTGAAGGCTTTCCCCAGCTACCTCGTGCCGGTTACCATAGACACCAAGGCAATCAGCTCCACACGCAAGGGCGAGAACTTCGAGCTCAAGGGTCTGGCGTACGGCAACCTGGTGACTTACTTCACCATCAGCTACCTCGAGTCCGGCCTGTCCGTAGTGCGCGAGTGGGGCCTCTATTCCACCGAATCGGGCGCCTGGAGCAGCTACATCGACGGCTTTACCGCCGGTGCCGACCGCAACGTGGCAATCGACGACAACTACATCTACATAGCCGAGACCAACACCACCAAGCACCTCTGGGCCATCAGCCGCACGGATCCCCGCAACTATAAGCTGCTGCCGGTGGGAACCGTTGCCGACGCCGGCCTGTTCTACCTCAGCTGCCCCCGCATCATCAAGAATACTGATCCTGCGATAAACGGCGGCAAGGACGTGCTGGCCGTATCCAATATGGTCGAGGGCGATCCCAAACTGTACATTTACGACAACGGCATCGACTCGGATCCGTCCATGCTAAACATGACCACCTGGGCCAGCAGGCGCCTCGGAGACACCTTTACGGTATGGGGCACCTTGCAGGAGGGCGTGCTGTTCTTCAAGGACTTCAACTCCACCCAGGGCACCGTAACCTTCTGGCTCAGGGGCAAGACCACCGGCACCATGTACCTCGTCGGGCGCATTATGGCGCCGCAGGCAACGGGAGCCGGCGCATACTTTCCCTTCCCGGACGACATCAACAACGGCGTCAGCACCGTACGCGGCGGCGATATGGCCTGGCTCACTGCAGCATCCAAGGACCTCTACTCGCTGGAAGGGGCCGACGGAACGCCCGCGCTCACCGAGCTCAGCGGCTACTTTGCCGATTCTGCTTTCCGCTACTTCGACCTGGGCAAGAAACGCTACGTGGCTTACACCCGCCAGGTCGATTCTTCCGACGGCCGCATATTCATACTCGAAGGCTCCCCGGAGCAGAGCTGGAGCGAGATAATACTCGAGCGCAACGTGGTGTACCAGGCCGCCATCCAGAACGACACCGAGCAGGAGAAGATTTCTGAAGAGCCCTCGCCCATGAGTT
>JAFZXV010000141.1 GCA_017616595.1 Bacteroidales bacterium | reverse complement strand
CCGTAGCTAAGGCTCAGACGACCGGTCTTGTATGTTGCCGTGAAGGTGGTCATCAGGCAGAAGAACTGGGTGTTGGTGCCGGCCACATTGGGCTTGTAAGGAGTGGAGCACATGATCTGGCTCAGACCGGGAAGGCCGATCCACTCATCCACGCTGCACTTGGTTGCATCGATGGGGGCGGCGGCGTTGTAGGAACCGACCTGGGCGGTGCTGGTCTTGCTGCGGCAGCCCATGAAGGAGAAGTTCCAGCCGGCCTCGTTGAAGCGCACGACGGTGGAGCCGCCTCCGTTGAGGCTGGAGTCGTAGTAAACGGCGGTGTTGTCGTTGACTGCAGCGGTCTCGCCCTGGGTGTCGTCTTTATTGGAAGCACCTACGAGCTTGAGGAAGTCGGCCCTGGTAGGGATGTACCAGCCGGGAGGGCAGATGCCCTGGACGCCTTCGAAGTCGCGATAGTTGCCTTTCTCCCATTCCGCCTGGGTGCCATAGGTGATGTCTTCGTATGAGTCAAGGCCGAATGCGGTTGCATAGTCGTAGAGGTATGCGTCGTTGTTGTTGACATTGGCCTCGGTAACGTTCTTCTCTATGATCTTGTAGGTGTACCAGATACCGGCGTCCTCGACGGGATCTGCAGATACGGTCTTGCCGGCGGGTACATAGGCAAGAGGGGCAGCCATCCACCAGCGGCCGTCGTCGAGCTTGACGACGGGATACTTTTTGCCGGCGTACATGAAGAACTTGGCGTCGAGATTCTCGTTGAAGACCTCGCCGGTCTTGGTGTTGATGACTAGTGAGGTGCCGTCGATGAGGACCAGATAGAGGTAATCACCCTCTACGCGCACGTCTGAGAAGAAGTTGGGGGTGTCTGCAACTGCAGCTCCGAGCTCTGTCCACTCGCCATCGCCATAGCGGACGAACCACTTGCCGTCTTCGATTTTGAATTCAGGAGTCTGGCCGTCTGCGCCGTTGGCGCCGTTGGTACCGTTGGTGCCGTTGACACCGTCGTTGCCCTTATCGCCTTTGTCGCCCTTGTCGCCTTTATCGCCTTTATCTCCCTTGTCGCCCTTACCGGCGGTGAGGGTAACGGTGGAGTTGTCTGTGAAGGTGATGGTGAAAGTGCCGTTGCCGTTGTCTTTGACATTGGAGATCAGCTTGCCGTTCTGAAGGTTGCTGAGGAGGGTTGAGTAGGCGTTCAGGGAATTATAGCCCTGCTCAAGGGCAGCGACCCTGCCCTCGAGGTCGTCCATCTTTTTCATAAGATCGACCCATTCATACTCGATGTCTTTGGTGCACTGGGTGAAAACCGAAAGCACCATAGCAATTCCGGATAAGATGAATAATAAACGTTTCATATAATAAAGTGTTAGATGAATAATCTTGTATTCTCACAAAAATAAGAAAAAACTTACATTATGCAAATAATCATTTATTGGGATTCGAAACTACTATCGATATAATTACTAAATTTGTGTCCTCTATGAAGTTCGTACTTGAATCGGCATACAAGCCCGCAGGCGACCAGCCGGCGGCGATAGACGGCCTCTGCGCGGCGCTGCGCGAGGGCGTGAACGACGTTACGCTGCTCGGCGTCACCGGTTCCGGCAAGACCTTCACCATGGCCGGCGTAATCGAGCGCCTGCAACGCCCGGCGCTGATTCTCAGCCACAACAAGACGCTCGCGGCCCAGCTTTACGGCGAGTTCAAGTCGTTCTTCCCGCACAATGCAGTGGAGTACTTCGTCTCTTACTACGATTACTATCAGCCCGAGGCCTACATCCCCACGACCGACACGTACATAGAGAAAGACCTCAGCATCAACGACCAGATAGAGAAGCTGCGCCTCTCTGCGGCGTCTGCCCTGATGAGCGGCAGGCGGGACGTCATAGTAATCTCCAGCGTAAGCTGCCTCTACGGCATCGGTAACCCGGAAGACTTCCATTCCCAGACCATAGAGGTAGTTAAGGGCGAGCGCCGCACGCTCACCGGGCTCCTGTACAAGCTGGTAGATGCCCTCTACAGCCGCACGGAGACGGACTTCAAACGCGGCACCTTCCGCGTGCACGGAGACATCATAGACGTCTTCCTGGGCGGAGCCGACGAGGCCGTGCGCATAGAGTTCTTCGGCGACGAGGTGGAGGGGCTCAGCCTGATCGACCCCATAACCGGAGCGCACATAGAAGAACTTGACCGCGTAAGCATCTGCCCCGCCAACAACTTCGTAACCACCAGGGAGCGCTCCATAGCCGCCGTGAGCCAGATCCAGGACGACCTCGTAAAGCAGATCGCCTGGTTCGAGTCTCAAGACCGCGGCCTGGAGGCCAAACGCCTCAAGCAGCGCGTGGAATACGACCTTGAGATGATAAAGGAGATGGGCTACTGCCCCGGCATCGAGAACTATTCCCGTTACTTCGACGGCCGCAAGGAGGGTGAGCGCCCCTTCTGCCTGCTGGACTACTTCCCCAAGGATTTCATCACATTCATAGACGAGAGCCACGTGACCATTCCGCAGGTGCGTGCCATGTACGGGGGCGACCACAGCCGCAAGAGCGTACTGGTGGAATACGGCTTCCGGCTGCCAGCGGCATCGGACAACCGTCCCCTCAAGTTCGACGAATTCGAGGCCCTCACCGGCCAGCGCGTGTACGTGAGCGCCACTCCGGCCGATTATGAGCTGGAGAAGTCCTGCGGCCTTGTGGTGGAGCAGGTCGTGAGGCCAACCGGCCTGCTGGATCCGCCCGTGGAGGTGCGCCCCATCGAAGGTCAGGTGGACGACCTGGTAGAAGAGATACGCAAGCGTGCGGAAGTGGATGAGCGTGTGCTGGTTACGACGCTCACCAAGCGCATGGCCGAGGAGCTGGACGAGTACCTGCGCCGCATCGGCGTGCGCGTGCGTTACATCCATTCCGACGTAGATACCACCGAGCGCGTAGAGATAATAGAAGACTTCAAGAACGGGCTGTTTGACGTGCTCGTGGGCGTAAACCTGCTGCGCGAGGGTTTGGACATCCCGTCCGTCTCTCTGGTTGCAATCCTGGATGCAGACAAGGAGGGCTTCCTCCGCACCGGCCGCGCCCTCACCCAGACCGCCGGCCGCGCCGCCCGCAACGTCAACGGTCTGGTGATAATGTACGCAGACCATATCACTCCGTCCATGGAGCAGACTATACGGGAAACCGAGCGCCGCCGCTCGCGCCAGATAGCCTACAACAAGCAGCACGGCATCACGCCAAAGCAGATAGAGACGCGCAGCAATGTGCTGATCGGGGAGCTCGGCGGCGGCAAACCTGTTGCCGGACGCCTGGCAGGGGGCACCACAGGGCGGGTTTCCGCAGCCAATTCGTGGGAAGCGCCGGTGTACATCCCCAACCCGTCCGATTACGGACGAGGCAATGTGGTCGTGGGGTTCGGGCACGACGCCCTGCGGGAGAAAGGCGCCGCATATTCGGAAGAAGGCTTCATCCGTGCCGACCTCGCCGCAGTGCTGCAGGACCCCGTGATCCGCTCCATGTCCCGCAGCCAGGTAGAAAAGATGATAGAGGAAGACCGCGCCCGCATGAAGAAATCCGCCGCCGAGCTCGACTTTACCGCCGCCGCCCGCTACCGAGACGAGATGTGGGCGCTGCAACAGTACCTTAAAGTTTGGAAAGATAAATAGTATGCAAGGAATCTGGACCATTGTGATGTTGATTTTCTCGAACGTATTCATGACGTTCGCGTGGTATGGCCATCTGAAGCTGAGCGAGATGAAAATTTCCACGGGGTGGCCGCTGATCCTGGTCATCCTGTTTTCCTGGGGCATCGCGTTCTTTGAATATTGCCTCACGGTTCCGGCCAACAGGATTGGCTTCGTGAATAACGGAGGGCCATTTAACTTACTGCAGCTCAAGGTTATACAGGAGGTCATCTCGCTTACGGTATTTACCATTATAGTGATGTTTCTATTCAAGGGCCAGCCCATACAGTGGAACCACATAGTCGCTTTCTTCTGCCTGATTCTTGCCGTATTTTTTGTTTTCCTGAAATAAAGTATATTTGCAACTATGGAAAACTCTTTATCAAGTCAGGCCAGGCAGATTGCGCTGCAGGCTCTGGAGGGGCAGACGCGTTACGACGGCTCCCCTCTGATCGGCCATGCAGACGGCGTAGCCGGCATTGTAACGGAAGAGATCGGTCTGCCCGATGAGTGCGCTGCCGCAGTTTACCTGCATGAGGCGGGCCGATTCGGTGCCGCTGTCGACCTGGGCGCCTTCCCGCAAGACGTCCTCCTTATGGTCGATGGTCTCAACAGGATATCCACAATCAAGCCCAAAGATACACAGCTGGAGGCGGAGAACTACAAGAAACTCATCGTCCAGTATTCTACTGACCCGCGCGTGAGCGTAATCAAGATCGCAGACCGCCTGGAGGTCATGCGGCATCTGGATATGTTCCCCAAGATGTCCAGGGACCAGAAGCTCCTGGAGACCCTTATGCTCTATATGCCGCTGGCGCATCAGCTGGGGCTGTACAAGATAAACGGAGAGCTCGGCAACATCTACTTCCGCCATGTTGAGCCCGAGCAGTACCGCGCCATCACCAATAAGCTGCGCGCCACGGAGAAAGACCGCGAGCGCCTGATGGATGAATTCATCGAACCTCTGAAAAAGAAGCTCTCAGACGCCGGCATCCACTATAAACTTAAGGTCCGCACCAAGAGCGCCTGGTCTATCTGGCGCAAGATGCAGGTGCAGAAAGTGCCCTTCGAGGGCGTATTCGACGTCTTTGCCATCCGGTTCATCATAGATTGCGAGCCGGACAGGGAGACCGAGAAAAAGCTCTGCTGGCAGGTTTTCTCTTACGTCACCGAGGAGTATGAATCGGACACCAAGCGCCTGCGAGACTGGGTCACGACTCCCCGCCCCAACGGTTACGAGTCGCTGCACATCACCGTCAAGAACAAGCAGGGCAGCTACCTGGAAGTGCAGATACGCACCGCCAGGATGGACGACGTGGCTGAGAACGGCCCCGCCGCGCACTGGTCTTACAAGGGCATCAAGCAGGAAACTTCCACCGCAACCTGGCTGCAGAGCGTGAGGGACGCCCTCGCCAATCCCCTTTCAGCCAATCCGGAAGACCTTCCTGCGCCGCCGGACAAAGAGATATTCGTCTTTACGCCCACAGGAGAGCTGCGCATGCTCAAGGCGGGCTCGTCGGTGCTGGACTTTGCGTTCAGCATCCACTCCGGGCTGGGAGCGAGGTGCTCCGGAGGCCGCATCAACGGCAAGGCGGTGCAGATAAAAGAGAAGCTCAAGACGGGAGACACCGTAGAAATACTTACGTCCAAGAACCAGCGGCCCAACCGGGATTGGCTGGGTTGGGTGGTTACCAGCAAGGCCCGCAGCAAGATAAAGTTGGAGCTCGACGCAGACGAGCGCAAGCGCAGCGCCGAGGGGCGCGAGATTCTGGAGCGGCGCCTGCGCAACTGGAAGCTGGAGTTCAACGACATACTTCAGGCCGAATATATGAAGGCCCACGGATTCAAGTCCGTGATGCCGTTCATGGCCGCAATAGCAGACGGCTCGGTGGATGTAAACGACATCAAATCCTTCATCCAGGAAAAGTCCGTCGCCCCTCGCGAGGAGGTTCAGGCCGCCGTGCACAAAGAGACCACGATGCCATTCAGCAACAGCGGAGAGCAGATCCTGGTGCTGAGCGCCAAGGATGTAAAGGGCCTGGACTACCGTATGGCGGCGTGCTGCAACCCGGTGTTCGGAGACGATGTGTTCGGATTCGTGACGCGCAGCGCGGGTATCAAGATACACCGCATGTCCTGCCCCAACGCCGCCCGGCTGATGGAGCGGTACCCGTACCGCATCCAGCGCGTGGTGTGGCAGGAATCCGCCACAGCCGGCAGCTTCCTGGCCACTTTGCAGGTCTCTGCGGAGCCGGAGCATTCCGTACTCAGTTCCATTATGGATGTAGTCGGCCAGTTCCGCGCATCCATACGCTCCTTCAACGTGGCTGAGAATCCCCGCGCCGGCACTTCAGAGATCACCATGCGTATTCTGGTGCCCTCCAACCTGGAGCTGGACAAAGTAATCTCCCAAATTGCCGCCCTGCGGCAGGTTAACCGCGTGAAGCGTCTGTAATTCCTGGAAAATTTGTATATTTGTAGGATAACACTAAGTCAATGGCAGAGCAGGTCAAGTATACAGACGACAACATCATCACCCTGGAAGGCGTAGAACACATCAGGATGCGTCCTGGTATGTACATCGGCCGTCTGGGTAACGGCAACAACCAGGGGGACGGTATATACGTGCTCCTCAAGGAGGTGGTGGACAACTCCATCGACGAATTCGCGATGGGCTACGGCAAGCAGATACAGATCCGCATAGAAGACAACGAGGTGAGCGTGCGCGACTACGGCCGCGGCATCCCCCTTGACTCCGTGGTAAAGGCCGTCAGCATCCTCAACACCGGAGGCAAGTTCGACGACAAGGCATTCAAGAAGTCCGTCGGCCTCAACGGCGTGGGCACCAAGGCCGTCAACGCCCTGAGCGAGCGCTTCTACGTCTGCTCATACCGAGACGGCGAATGCTCCTGGGCGCGCTTCGAGAGGGGCGAGCTCAAGGAAAGCGGCAAAGACACCACCAAAGAGAAAAACGGCACCCTGGTGCGTTTCTACCCTGATACGATGATGTTCGGCGAATTCCATTACAACATGGACTTCGTTGAGACTATGGTCAAGAACTACTCGTACCTCAAGCGCGGCCTCACCCTGGTCCTCAACGACACTCCATACAAGTCGGAAAACGGCCTCCTGGACCTCGTAAACGAGAATCTGTCCGAGGAGCCCCTATATCCTCCCATCCACCTGGAAGGGGAAGACATAGAGATAGTGCTGAGCCACGGCAACGCCTACGGAGAGAACATCGCCTCCTTTGTGAACGGCCAGAACACGCGCGACGGCGGCACCCATCTTGCCGCTTACCGCGAGGCCATCGCAAAGACGCTCAAGGAGTTCTACAAGAAGAACTACGAGCCGGCGGACTGCCGCCAGGGCATCGTGGGCGCCATCAGCATCCAGATCCAGGAGCCCAACTTCGAGGGTCAGACAAAGACCAAGCTCGGCAGCAACTACATGTGGGAGAAGCAGACCCGGGACGAGCACGGACAGCTCAAGCTGGAGACCGGAGACACCATCCGCAGCTATGTCAACAAGTTCGTGGCCACGGAGCTGGACAATTATCTCCGCATCCACAAAGAGCTGGTGCCGGTCATTGAAGAGAAGATCAAGGCCTCTCAGCAGGAGCGCATAGAGATTTCCGGCATCCAGAAGAAGACACGCGAGCGCAACAAGAAGTCCAACATCTACAATCGCAAGCTTCGCGACTGCCGCTTCCACTTCAACGACAAGGTAACGGAGAAGACCCAGGAGAACATAGAGAAATCCAGCATCTTCATCACCGAGGGAGATTCCGCAAGCGGAACCATAACCCGCGCACGCAATGCGGCATACCAGGCCGTCTTCTCCCTGCTTGGCAAGCCGATGAACTGCTACAAGGAAAGCCGCAAGAAAGTGGCCGAGAACGAAGAGCTCAACCTGCTTGTCAACGCCCTGGGCGTGGAGGACGACCTTGACGGACTCCGCTACAACAACATCATCGTGGCAACCGATGCCGATGACGACGGAATGCACATCCGCATGCTTGTGCTGACCTTCTTCATGAAGTATTACCCCGACCTTATCCGCCGCGGGCACGTACATATCCTGCAGACTCCCCTCTTCCGCGTACGCAACAAGAAGGAGAACCGCTACTGCTACTCTTCCGAAGAGAAGGAAAAGGCAATCAAGGCCCTCAAGGCGGGGGTGGAGATTACCCGCTTCAAAGGCCTCGGAGAAATCAGCCCGGACGAATTCTCAGACTTTATCGGAGAAGGCATGCGCCTGGACCAGGTAACCCTGGCGGAAGAAGAATCCATCGCAGACATCATGGACTTCTACATGGGGGTCAACACCGTCGAGCGGCAAAAATTCATCACAGCCAACCTCCGCAGCGAGCAGGAACTGGAAGATGTAAACATTTAAGCCGGCCCCGAAGGACCGGCTTAAACTTTAGTCTTACCGAGACTGGGATTATTCCTCTACGACGTTGATCTTGACGTCTGCGAAGACACCCTTGTAGCACTTGACCTTGGCCTCGAATTCTCCGAGCTCTTTGATCTCGGGAACCTCGACGTTCTTCTTGTCTACCTCGTAACCGAGCTCGACGAGTGCTGCAGCAACCTGGGCTGCGGTAACGGAACCATAGAGCTTGCCGTTCTCGCCAACCTTGACGGCGACCTTTACGGTCTGTGCGGAGAGCTTTGCAGCCTTGGCCTCTGCCTCGGCGATGTTCTTGGCCTCTTTGTGAGCCCTCTGACGGATGGTCTCCTCGTGCTGCTTGATGGCGCTGGGGGTGCCGACTGCGGCGAATCCCTGGGGCACGAGATAATTGAGTGCGTATCCGGTCTTTACTTCTACCACTTCACCGGCGTCGCCGAGATTGGCAATATCTTTCTTAAGTATGATCTTCATAACGCGTCAATTATTTAAGGAGGTCTGTTACGTAAGGAAGGAGAGCAAGGGAGCGGGCACGCTTGATGGCCTGGGCGACCTTGCGCTGGAACTTGAGGGAAGTACCGGTGATGCGGCGGGGAAGGATCTTACCCTGCTCGTTGAGGAACTTCTTGAGGAATTCGGGATCTTTGTAATCTACGTACTTGATGCCGGCTTTCTTGAAGCGGCAGTACTTCTTCTTGCGAACCTCTACGGTAGGAGGGTTCAGGTAACGGATTTCGTTATTCTCGATAGCTGCCATGACTTATTCCTCCTCTGCTTTTACTTCTTCAACTTCTACTTCTTCCATAATCTCTTCTGCCTTGGGAGCGGCGGCCTTGCCGGAACGGACCTGGCGGCGATGCTCTGCATAAGCGATGGAATCCTTGTCCAGGGCTACGGTGAGGAAGCGGATGATACGCTCGTCACGGTGATACTGGGTCTCAAGGGTGGTGACGAACTGAGGGTCCGCCTTGAATTCGATCAGGTAATAGAATCCTGATGTCTTGTGCTGGATCGGGTACGCGAGCTGCTTGAGCCCCCAATCCTCTTCGTACACGACCTCGCCGCCGTTGTCGGTGATGAGTTTGGTGTACTTGGCAACCGCTTCCTTCATCTGGGTGTCAGACAAAACGGGAGTTGCAATGAAAACGGTTTCGTACTGTTTGATCATAATGTTTTGTTAATAATTTGTTTACCCCT
>JAFZXV010000140.1 GCA_017616595.1 Bacteroidales bacterium | reverse complement strand
GGCGATGGTAAAGTCGGGGCTGGGGCCGGGGCTGGGATTGATGGCGTACGACGAGGGACTGTCGCACTTCGGGAAGTTTTGGCAAGTTGTTGAGAATCTGCCGTTTGCGTCTTCTGTCCTAAAGTCTGTCGGAGCCAGGTACCCGCAGGCCGAGGTTACTGCCAGGGGAGTGCTTGTAAGCTCTGAAGAGCTGCGGGCAAAAATTAAGACGAAGCCCGGAGGCTCCGTCCACATCTTTGCCTGTGTCTTGTCCGGCGAACGCCGTCTTTTAGTCTGCAAGTAAGTGCTTAGACCAGAATAGCGCGTCGTTTGCCTTGTCGTGCATATGCTGGTAGCCGCGGTAGCCATGCATGCCGTCTGGGTAGATCATAAGCTCAAACTGGATGCCGGCTTTCTGGAGGGCGTCTATCAGCTGTAAGGTATTCTGGAAGTGCACGTTGTCGTCGCCTGTGCCGTGGGTGAGCTTGAGCGCAGGCATGCCGTTGTGCAAACCCTGGCGCTCCTTGAGGGCGCAGCCGTCCACCCAGCTGAGCACCGTTGCCTCTTTGTAGCCCTCCGGATTGGCCTGGGGCGTATCCATAAAGCGCTCGGTGTAGTGGGAATCGTATAGCTTCCAATCATATACGCCGCCGCCGGCAACTCCGCAGCAGAAGTATTCCGGGTAGCGTAGCACCAGCATGGAGGTTGTAGTGCCGCCGAATGAGAATCCCTCCACGCCTATCCTGGAGCCGTCTACATAGGGGAGGCTCTGCAGCCATTTTGCCCATGCGATGTAGTCTCCGAGCTCGGGCACCGTCATCCTTCCGAAGGCCTCGTCCATTCCGGCACGTCCGTTCTCTCCGGAGGAACGGGGGTCTACGACTATGTAGATTATGCCGTTCTCCCAGCACCAGACGTCCTGGGCGTCGCGGTTCTTCCAGGAGTCGCGCACGTAGGGGGTGCCGGGACCACCGTAGAGTTGCATCACCACAGGGTACTTCTTGCCGGGGTCGAAGCCGCGCGGCGTGCTCATCAGGCCGTAGAGGTCGTAACCGTCGTTTTCTATCTGCACGATTTCCGGTATGGGACGGTCTTCCGTGCTCTCCGGCATTGCGGGGAAGCTCTTGACTCTGAGTGCGTTACCCTCTATGTTCTGCCAAGGTGTGCGGGCGTTGGAAAGCATTGCCTTGAAGGTCTTGAAGTCGTCTGAGATCTCCGCCGTAGCCACGTTGTATTCCGGGTCTGTGAGCGTGTAGATGCGCCCTTTCTTATCCAGCCTGTATAGGGTGCTGTGGATGCGCGAGTCGCGCTTGGCGGTAAACCAGAGATTGCCTTTTTTCTTGTCGTACTTGAGCAGGCGGACGTCCCAGTTCCGGCCGTCCGTGAGGCGCTTGAGGCTGCCGTCGTAGCCAAGGAAATAGATCTGTTCCCAACCGGTCTCGAAGTTGCGGGCCATGAACAAACCCTTGTCTGTGAACAACATACCCTCAATCCAGGTTACCCACGTGGGGTAGCTCTCTGAATACACGGGCCTTATGGCGGCGGTGGAAGCGTTTACGGCAAAGACCTCCAGGAGATTCTGCCGGCGTGGCATACGGCTCACAAAGAATTCGGTGCCGGTGGCATCCCAGAAAGGCGTGCCGTAGTAGTATTCCGGCTCGCTGGGGAAGTCGACCCAAGTTACGTCTCCTGTGTAGGCGTCGGCAATGCCAATCTGTACCGGCGGATTGGGCTCTCCGGCTTTGGGATAACGGGTGAGCGACAGGCTGCCGTCTTGCCCGAAGGGGGAGTAGATGGGGAACATAGGCACCTTGCCGTTGTCGAAGCGGTAGAACACTATGTTGCGTGAATCGGGACTCCACCAGAATGCGCGGTACTTCGAGGGGCGGCCGAATATCTCTTCGTAGTATACCCATGAGGCATATCCGTTGAGGATCAGCTCGCTGCCGTCTCCGGTGCACTGGAGCTCGGATTCAGTGTCGATGTGCCTGACCCACAGGTCATTGCCCCTTGTAAAAGCCACCCAGGTCGAGTCGGGCGAGGGAGTTACGTTGAGTTCCTCCGAAAGGCTCTGCGCGCCGGCAGAAACGGCCAGCAGCAGAAAAAATGCAACTACTATTTTTTTCATCACCGCAAAAGTAACGATAATTCGCCAAAAATACTTATCTTTGAAAGATATTATATAATACAAAATGGCAATTATAGAATCCAAAGAAGTCTGCAAGAGTTTCGGGGAAAAAGTGGCTCTGGACCACGTCAGCCTCGAGATTCCGGAAGGACAGATCTTCGGTCTGCTCGGCCCCAACGGCGCCGGCAAGACCACTCTCATCAGAATCATCAACAGAATTACCATCCCCAACTCCGGAGAAGTGCTCTTCAACGGCCGTCCCATCACCCAGCGTGACGTAGAAAAGATTGGTTACATGCCCGAGGAGCGCGGCCTCTACCGTAAGATGAAGGTCGGAGACCAGGCAATGTACCTGGCCCGCCTCAAGGGTATGAGCTCCGCAGACGCCCGCAGGGCCCTCAAAGACTGGTTCGTCCGCTTTGAGATCCAGGATTGGTGGGACAAGAAAGTGGAAGAACTCTCCAAAGGTATGGCCCAGAAGCTCCAGTTCATCACCACAGTGGTGCACAAACCCTCGCTGATGATACTGGACGAGCCTTTCTCGGGCTTCGACCCTGTAAACGCAGAGATTATCCGCCACGAGATACTCCGCCTCAAGGAAGAGGGCGCCACCATCATCCTCTCCACCCATAACATGGAGTCGGTAGAGGAGCTGTGCGACAATATCGCCCTCATCAACAAGGCACACCTCGTCATTACAGGCGGCGTAGAGCAGATCCGCCGCGAGTACGGCAACAACAACGTAGAGCTTGTCTACACAGACGCAGACGGCCGCCACACCGAGGTCCTCCCTCGCGAGACCGACGGCGCATCCACCCTCCAGGCATACATAGCCAAGGGCGTGACCATCAATTCGTACAAGGAGCTGATGCCCCGTATGAACGACATCTTCATCAAACTCGTAACAGAAGAACAGCAATGAACCTCCACACTACCGGAATAATCATCAGCAGGGAATACCTCAACAAGGTCAAGAAGAAGAGTTTCCTCGTTACCACCTTCCTGGTGCCTATCCTCTTCGCAGCCCTCTGCATGCTGCCCACCCTCATCATGCTGGGCACCAAAGAAAGCTCCAAGAACATAGCGGT
>JAFZXV010000014.1 GCA_017616595.1 Bacteroidales bacterium | reverse complement strand
GCCGAGGCCGACTACAAAGCGTATGGGCTTGCTGAGCGGCTCAGCCTCGTAGAACTGGTCTTTCTTGACCTGTGCGCCCTCTATCTCGTAACCGGTCCTGTAGAGGTTGGCCTGGCCGAAGAAGCCCTCTACGCCCACTTTGAGGTGCCCGTTGAAGATGGGCATCCTGGAGTTGAGCTCGGCGCCGAGGAAAACGTCGTGGCCGGACATGTGCGAGAATGAGAATATCTTGCTCAGGTTGGGATACCATGCGTATGTTACGAGCGCGTTGGCGTCCAGGTGCTGGGTTATGCCGCCGCCCACGCGGAACTCCTCGTTAATGAGCAGCAGGGTGATTGCCGGCAGTATGACGGGACCGTCAATCGACATTGGAGCTACATTATACTTATTGCCCTCTACGTCGGAAACCTCCTTTGCTCCGAAGCTCAGTTTGGACGAATGGTCGTTCTCCCAGAAGAAGACGGCCTTTGCAACGGAAGAAGACACGCCCGGGAATATCTTGAACGTAGACACCCTGACCTCTCCAAGGCGGCTGTAGCCCTTGCCGAGGAAGATGTCTTTATTGAAATCTGGAGTGAGGGTGATGCCGAGCATGGGCGGCTCGTCGCCCCAGGAGAGGATGTTTACGAGGTTCTTGCTCTCGTCGTTGAACTTTACACGGCCCTTGTATGCGGTCTTGAGGTTGTTGCGCGTAAGCTCGATCTGGTACGGCGTGTCGCTCAGGGGAATGTTTACCCTGGCGGGGGTCTTTACGTTCTCTGCATAGACGGTGCGGGTGGCGCCGCTGCCCTGCCATATCGTGATGCCGAGGGAGTCTTTGTCTGCCGTAACGAGCAGGGGATAGGCCTTGCTGAGCGTAACCTTCTTGCTGACCTGGGGCTCGCTGAAGTCTGTGCGGACCATCTCTTCCAGGGGGAAGAAATCGGCCTTCTCGTAGCGGAGGGTGTGCTCGCCCTCTGTGATATGTACGTCGAGGGGAGTGGAACCAAGATAGTTGCCGTCCAGATAAACCTTGCAATAGTCCGGCTCGGAGCTGATGCTGTAGGTTACGTACCTGTGCATCAGGGCTTTGACTGTAAGCTCCCTGCCTTCCTGGATGTCTATCTCTTCCTCTGCGGTAAGGAAGCCTTCCTTTACGAACTGCAGCACGTGCCTGCCGCTCTTGACGCGCATGTTGCTGATGGGGATGGTGCCTATTTCTGCGCCGTCCATCAACACCCTGGCTCCGATGGCATATTCCTGGTCTGCAACGGAAAGATAGCCGCAGATGGGCTCAAGGGTGATGCTGAGGCAGGCATTCTCTCCCTTGCCCAGGGAAACGGGGGACGTTTTGGGAGTGAATCCGTCCGCCTCTGCCTTTATGGAGTACTGCCCGGGGCGCAGGGGGATTACTCCGCCCTCGTAAAGCTCGTAGTACTTGATCTTTGCGTCTGTGTTGAAGCTGTGGATGTCGGCCGGGTGCAGGTTTACTGCATTGCCGTCTATGTTTACCTTGGGATAGCTGCTGAAGCTGAATCCCTCTTCTGCCAGGACCTCGAGCGAGATGGTGGCGAACTCCGGAACGAGGGTAAACGAATACTCGTTCTCTGCGTCGTCGGCCTCGGCCTTGACCAGGATCGTGGTGTCTTTGCGCTCGTAGCCGTCTTTCTCTATGCGCAGCTCGTGGTTGCCCTCGAGCAGTGAGAAACTGTTGGACAGCACCCCGGGCTCCTGGTCTATGTGTATGAGGGCGCGCTCCGGCGTCGTGTGGATGCGCACTGTGCGGTTGATTACCTGGCGCTGCTCCTGGTTAACGGTTACGTAGTCTGTGCCGTCTTTGCCCATAGACACCTCCACATAGCCCTTCCTGGGCTCGCTGAGGGGGTTGGGCTCAGCCTCTATGTACAAGACGTCCAGTTCTTTGCGTGTGGTTACCCAATCGGGGCAGGATGCCACCTCCCAGGCCTTGCCGGCGGTAACGTACAGACTGTCCGTGTGCTTTCTGCCCGGCATGAAGACCTCATGCTTGGAAAGGGTAAGGGTGGTCAGCCTTGTTTTGGCAGCCTTGCACTGGTTGAGGAGCTTGTTGGCCTTGGTTATCTGGTCTTTGGTTACGCCGGGGCTCTTCTTGGAGGCCTCGAGCACCTTGATGGCCTTGTCGTACTGCTTTGTGGTGTAGTACTCCACGGCCTCGTTGTAACGCATGTCAAAGGACTTCTGCGCAAATGCGGGTGCTGCCGTAAGCAACAGGACGAGCAGCAGGAGGGCTGATTTTTTCATTATCTGGTTAGCTTTTGCCTGATGGATTCAAGCGTTGGGTCTGACTTGACGGAAAGTGCGTAATCTATGTATTCGAGGGCGATTGCCGCTTCTGATTTGCTGCGGGTGACGAGCCATAGGTCGTATGAGTCTGTGGCGAAGCCTTTCCAGACGTTGTGGATGGAATCCAGCTTTGCCTGGATAGCGCGGCTGCGCGGCGAGAGGTCAAGGGAGAAGACTACGTCGGGATCGTACGAGGCGATTACCCTTTTGATGCTGTCTGTCCTCGAAAGCTCGGAAGAAGCCTCCTGCAGGGCTGAAATCTGGGCGGGGGCGGTGCCGTACGGGTCTTCCCTCGCAAGCGCGGCGCTTGCGCCGATAAGGGAGTCTACACGCGCTATGGATGCGTTGAGGGCGACTTTGTCCAGCCTGGCGGTATCTGTTGAGCTCTGCTCCTGATAGTCTTTGCGGAGGAGCATTGCAACTCCGGCAATGGCAAGCAGAAGCAGCGGAAGGACTATCCAGCCCAGTTTGCTTTTCTTGACCTTGCGTCCGCCTACGGTGCCCTTGTCGGGATTGGCGAGGGCGGCGCGCACTATGCCCGGCAACTCGCCGGTTTTCTTGACCTTGCTGTCTACCCAGTTTACGTTGCCCAGCAGGAACTCAAGGTCCGCCGGCATGGGCGTGTCGTCTATGAGGTAGGGGATGATGCAGCCGCTGCGCTTGTGCTTGAAGGCGTGCAGTATCTCGTTCTTGGTGAATTTGGACTGATATGCGTTCTTGCCGGCGAGCAGAAGGAACACGCCCGACTCGTCTATGCGGTTGGCAAGGACCTCCGGAAAGTCTGCGCCGGCGGCAATGCCTTCTTTGTCTATGAAGCAGTTGAGGCCGGCGGAAGAGAGGGTGGAATAAATCTCTTCTGCAATCTTGCTGTCTTTTCTGGAGTAGCTGATGAAAACGTCGTAGTTCACGTTGCGAATATAGGAAAAATTATGGAATCAAGCTGCAATGCCCGTTCACAAGGCGCCGGCAATCCGGGTTGTCCAGCGTGTGCGGCCCGAGTATGACAGAGGCGTCAGTTCCGGCCACCTCGCTCATTACGATGAGGTCTCTGAGGGCCTCCGCCTCGATTATGCGGAAGCGCTCGGGCGAGTCGGCGACGATATCCCGGATAGAACTTCCTATCTTATGCTCGATGTAGGCTTCCAGCACGGTGCCGCCCGGCGCCGCCTCCGGATTGGTGGTGCAGATTATCATTTGAACGAGTGGAGCTGAAAGCTGTCTGTGCTGAATACAAGGCGGTGGCGCGGCCGCGAGGCCGGATTGCCGTCCGGAGTGATTTCCACGCTGATTGCGGTGGCGGGCCTGGATTCGGCAAACGCCTGTGCGGCCTCTGCCGGGTCTTTGACCAGCCTGGTGCCGGCGCGCTTGCCTTTGCAGATGGCGCGGAGTCCCAGATATGCAACGCGCTCGGAGGCCATTGCCGCCTCTGCATAATCCTGCACCATGGTGATGAAGGCCGGCATATATACAAGCGACCCGTTGCTGTCTGTTCCGGCAACGGGCACGGAAACCAGCGTCATGGGATGCTTGAGGGCGTCTGCGTCCTTCTCCCGCCCGCCCTTGGAGAGGGTGAGGTAGACTATGCCTTTGTCTGTCTGGGGGCGGAGGAAGTAGCAGTCGGGGTTGGTCTTGAGTTTTTCGTATTCCGCAGGGGTGCAGAATTCGTAGGCGGAGGAGGTCCAGAAGGAGGTGACGTCTTCTCTGAGAGTGGCGTCCAGGGCCGGTACGGCGCCAAGTACGACCTTGGTGGTGCGGCTCTTGAAATCCTGTACGCGATAGCTTCTGGTGTATATTTTCTTCTGCGCACCGGCCGGCAGGGCAATTATTGCGAGAGCCAGTGCGAGAAGGATTTTTGCAAACGCATTTTTCATATCGGCAAAGTTAATATTTTTCACTACATTTGTAAAAAAATATATGGCACAGTATATAGTATCTGCCCGCAAATACCGTCCCGATTCCTTCGAGAGCCTGATAGGCCAGGACAACATCGCCCGCACGCTCAAG
>JAFZXV010000139.1 GCA_017616595.1 Bacteroidales bacterium | reverse complement strand
TACGCCCTGGAGCACGGACTCCCCTTTTATAATATACGCGACAATAAAGGCCTTTTCCGCAGCGTTTTCGTGCGCACGAGCGAGAAAGCGGGGACAATGGTCATCCTGACCTTTGCGGACGATTCTGGGGCGATTTACGGCCTTATGGACGCATTGGCGGAGAAGTTCCCGGAAATCTCTTCCCTTTATTACATAATCAACCGCAAGTGCAACGACTCGATCTCCGATCAGGAATGCATCCTTTACAAGGGAAACGACGCAATCTACGAGGAGATGGAGGGCCTTCGCTTCAAGATCGGCCCCAAGTCGTTCTACCAGACCAATACCCTGCAGGCATACAAACTGTACAAGGTGGCGCGCGGTTTCGCGGCGCTGACGGGTTCGGAGACGGTTTACGACCTCTACACCGGCACGGGCACCATAGCCCAGTTCGTCTCGCGCCAGGCCGCAAAGGTGGTGGGCATAGAGTATGTGCCGGAGGCCATCGAGGACGCAAAGCTCAATGCAAAGTGCAATGGCATAGACAATTGCGAGTTCTTTGCGGGCGATATGAAGGACGTTCTCACACCCGCTTTCATCGCAAAGCACGGCGCCCCGGACGTGATTATCCTGGATCCTCCCCGCGCCGGCATCCATCCGGACGTGGCCAAAGTAATCTTGGATGCGGCTCCGGGCCGTATGGTATATGTCAGCTGCAATCCCGCCTCGCAGGCCAGGGACCTTGCAGTTTTTGCAGAGAAATACCGCATTACCGCAGTGCAGCCGGTGGATATGTTCCCGCATACGCAACACGTCGAAAATGTTTGTAAATTGGAATTGATTCAGTAAATTTACACTCCGTTATGACGCTGGACATTCTGCTCATAATTCTGGGACTCCTCCTGGTGGTCTTCGGGGCCGACGGGCTCATCGAAGGCGCCAGTTCCGTCGCCCGCAAACTGGGCGTGAGCGAGTTTGTGATAGGTGTCATACTGGTGGGATTCGGCACTTCCCTGCCGGAGCTCGTGGTAAGTGTCACGGGCGCCGTCGAAGGCAACTCCGCCATCGCCATAGGCAATGTGGTGGGTTCCAACATCTTCAATGTGCTGGTTATCCTCGCGGTAACGGCCCTCTTCTGCCCCATCGACATCACCCGCATTAACCGCCACAGGGACATTCCCCTCACTTTCGCGATGTCCGCCCTGGTGCTTACCCTGGGCTGGGTCTTCGGAGACGGGCTCTCCCGCCTGGACGGGGCAATTCTTCTGCTGGTCTTTGCCGGCTATATCTTCCTGAACTTCAGATGGAACGGCGCGCGGGAGGACCCCGATGCGCCCAAGAGGCACATTCCCCTGCTGCCGGCAATACTGCTGGTGCTGGGAGGCCTGGCCGCCCTTGTGTATGGCGGCCGCATGTTCGTGGACCGCTCCGTGGACCTGGCGCACCGTATCGGCGTAAGCGACAAGTTCATAGCCATCACGGTGCTGGCGGTGGGCACTTCCCTGCCGGAATTCGTGACGGCGCTGGTGGCGGCGCTTAAAAAGCACTCACAGATGGCCCTGGGCAATATCCTGGGCTCCATCACCTTCAATATGATGCTGATCCTGGGCACTTCGGCGGTAATCTCGCCCATGAGTTTCGCCGATATGCACTGGGTGGACTTGAGCACGCTCAGCGTGGCTATCCTGATGCTCTGGACATGCATCTACACGGGCAAGCGCAACCAGCTGGACCGCTTCGACGCGGCGGTGATGCTGGGAGCGGCCTGCGCATATTTCGTGTGGTTATTTATAAAACTTTAACCGATATGAGTTTCAAACCTACAAGCTACAAGCTGATGAACGTGGCCGACGGCCATATTCTGGAGGATGCCGGATGGACCCTTGCGGATCCCGCATCGCAGGGTCCCTCGCTCGTGAGGGCGGTCTACGAGAACAAGAAGTTCTCCCCCGACCCGGAACTGGACGGCCTCTACCGCTATGCCTGCTGGCTTCCGATCAAGCGTACGCTGAAGAACTCCTGCGCCCCTGTGACATACCGCAGCAAAGGTCTTGCAAAGCATCTGGGGCTGGATAACCTTTATATTACCTTCTCCGGATGGCATCCCGAAATAGGCGCCACCTTCCGTACCTGCTCCTTCAAGGAGACCGAGGCATACTCGGTGTGCGCAAGGCTTGATGCCAAGGACAAGGTTCTGGTAGTGCAGTCGGCCGGCAATACCGCAAGGGCCTTCGCCCAGGTGTGCTCGGACAACAATATCCCCATCGTCATCTGCATTCCCTTCGACTGCCGCTACGAAATGTGGTTCAGCGAGCCGCTCAATCCCTGCGTCAAGCTCATCGCGGCGCCTGCCGGATGCGACTACTTCGACGCCATCAGCCTTGGCGAGAAGCTCTGCAAGGACAGCCGCTATCTGGCCGAGGGAGGCGCAAAGAACGTGGCGAGGCGCGACGGCATGGGCACTACCCTGCTGTCGGCCGTAGAGGCCATAGGACGCATTCCTGACGCATATTTCCAGGCGGTCGGCTCGGGCACCGGCGCCATCGCCGCATGGGAGAACAACCAGCGCCTCATCGAGGACGGCCGCTTCGGCAGCAACAAGATGAAGATCTTCGTGGCGCAGAACGCCCCCTTCACCCTCATGTACGATACCTGGAAGGCCGGCCAGAGGGCTCTCGTGGACCTCGATCCCGAGGAAGGACGCCGTCAGGTGGAGATTATCCTCGCCAAGGTGCTGTCCAACCGCAAACCTCCGTTCAGCCTCGCAGGCGGCCTTTATGACGCCATGAAGGACAGCGGCGGCGACGCTTTCCTTGCCGACAACAGCCAGATCCGCTACTGGATTGCCAAATTCCAGGAGCTCGAGGGCTACGACATACTCCCCGCCCCCGCATGCGCCGTACAGGCCCTTGCAACAGCCATTGAGGAGGGAAAGGTCAAGAAGGACGACGTGGTGATGCTGAATATCACCGGAGGCGGCGTAGAAGCTGCCAAGGAGAGAGGGATCGTCATCAAGGAACCCGACCTCGTGCTGAGCCCGGACCTCCCCGCCGAGGAGATTGTCGCAAAAGTGAACGCCCTCTTTTAGAAACTGAGGGATATACCTACGCTCAGGGCGTGATACCAGACGTTGTTTCGCAGGGTATTGCGCCCTGAAACGTATCTGCCCTCTTCCGAGTCGTAGATCCTGGGCCTGTCGAGCACGGAGCGCACGGAGGCCGTGATGTCCAGGCAGTCTCCCCCGCCCAGGTGGATCCTGTAGCCGGCGCCTTCCCCTG
>JAFZXV010000138.1 GCA_017616595.1 Bacteroidales bacterium | reverse complement strand
GGCCTTCGTCCCCGACCCTGTAGCAACGCTTGAGAGGCTGGGGTACTAACTTTTCCACGACAGGATTGTGGCGGTGCTCAGCGTCCTGTCGCGAATGGAAAAGGGGGCGAAAAGCCGCAAAACGCTACGCGACGGGATTGTGGTGGTGCTCAGCGTCCCGTCGCGAATGGGAAAGGGGGCGAAAAGCCGCAAAACCGCGTGCGACGGGATTGTGGCATATCCTAGCGTCCTGTCGCGGAATGGAAAGGAAGCGAATAAGCAGCCGGTTTAAGACTGATCTAATCCTGCAGGATATACAACGGCGAGGCCGTCTGGCGTGGGAGAGGGGCGAGGGGGATGCCGGAGGCGGCGGGGAGGCTGGTGCGCCAGGCGAGGTCGGGCGTGTTGTTGTGCTCGCTGAGGTGGCAGAGGAAGATGTGCCTCAGGCCGTCGTGGCGGAAGGCCTCTATCGCCTCGGCGCATTCATAATTGGAGAGGTGCCCGTGGCCGCCGCGGATGCGGGCCTGAAGTTCGATCGGATAAGGGCCGTTGCGCAGCATCTCGGGGTCGTAGTTACTCTCAATCACTACAGTATCCGCCTGTCGGGCCCAGTTCAGGGCCTCTGCCGTCATTGCTCCTATGTCGGTCATTATCACAAACTTGAACTGGTCCAGCATGATGGCGTAACCCACCGTCTGGCTGGCGTCGTGGGGCACGACGAAGCAGCGCGCCCGTATCCTCCCGGGCACTATCTCGTTCCATGCACCTTCTTCCAGCGCCACGCGGTGCCGCCCTATCCAGTCTCTGGACATAGGGTGGAACGCCAGCGCCCGGTGCAGTTCCGCCGTGGCCCAGACCGGCTTGCCGATGTGCTTGCAGATTGAGCCGAGAGCGCGGATGTGGTCCATATGGTCGTGGGTTACGAGCACCGCGTCAAAGTCGTCGAAGCACATTCCGTCGGCCTGCAGTTCCTTCTTCAGGCGGCGGGGGCTTACGCCGGCGTCTATCAGCACTCCGGCCTCGCAGCGGCGGCTGCCGTCGCCGAATATCCCTATGAAGTAGCAGTTTCCGCAACTGCCGGAAGAAAACGATTTGAACCTAATACTGCTCATCGTTCTTGCAATACTTGTCTATGACGCTGTACGCATCGCCCACTCCGAGCTCGCCGGCGCGGGACAGGTCTATGCAGCCTTTGTCTTTGTCTTTGAGGTAGATAAGCACCAGGCCCCGGTTGAAGAAGGCGTCGCCCATTGCGGGGTGCAGGCGTATGGCCTCGGAGTAACTGTCTATGGAGGATACCATCTCTCCGCTGAGGCACAGCAGGTTGCCGAGGTTGAAGTACAGCTGCGGCATATCCGGCACCAGGGCGATGGCCTCGCGGATGTCGTCCAGCGCCTCCGAATAGTCGTACGTGCGTGCCACGCGGTCAGAGACGCGGGCGCGGGTAGATCCGTTTTCGTCCATGGAAAGCGTCTGCACGTTGCCCTCGAGGGATGCGATGAAGTCTATCATCTCTGCCCGCAGCACGCCCCTGTTCATCAGGTAGAACGCCTTGTAGAAGCGGGCGTAGCGGTCTTTTTCTCCCTCGGATCCTGCTGCCTCCACGGCTTTGTCGAACCAGCTCAGCGCGCTGCTGAACTTCTTCTCCTGCACATCGTAGATGCCACGGATGAAGAAGGTCTGAGACGGGGTGAGGTTGACCGTTCCCGCCCCGCTGCTGCCGTCTCCGGAAAGCACCGAGGACAGCGAACGCACGAGTTTGAGCGTTGCCAGACTGTCTGAGTTGGAGATTACCACGGGCACGGGCACGGAGTCTATGAAACGGTCTGCCAGCGGGTTCTCGTAGCGGCTGCTGAGGGCCAGGTCGCGCCTCTCCCGCTCGGCGGCGAGCTTGAACTTGAACAGCGGACGCAGGCGGATGTCTATGTCTCGATGCTGCAGCAGCTCGTCGTCGAAGTCTTTCCTGGCAAAGTCTGCGTCCAGCGCCAGCAGGGCGTTGTACTTGCGGGTGGTATCTGCAAACGAAGCCTCCCCTGAGGCGTTCCTGGCCCTGTATTCGCCTACCTTGCGCTGGGCAGTGCGGTAGTCCTCCTTCGACTGTTTTGTCATGCCCAGCAGATTCTCCACGTACGAGCGGTTGAGGTAGGCCTTGGCAAAGTCGGGATAAAGCTCGATGGCGCGGTTATAGTCGGACAGAGCATCCCTGTAGCGTCCCATCTCCATGAAGTAGGCGGCGCGGTTGAAATATGCCAGCACGTTGCCCGGGTTGATGCTGATGACGCGGTCCATGTCTTCCAGCGCGCTGCCGAAGTCGCCCACCTGCGCATAAAGGAGCGAGCGGTTGTAGAGCGTCAGCGCGTTGCCGGGCTCGTCTTTGAGCACGCGGTCCAGGTCGCGCATTGCAGAGTTGTAGTCGTGCAGCTCGTAATACATCAGCGCACGGTTGAAATATGCGAGGGTGTTGGTGCTGTCCAGCTGGATGGCGTGCGTCATGTCCTTTACTGCGTCGATAAAGTTGCCCTGCGCCGCATAGACGCGCCCGCGGCGGATGTAGCACTCGGGCTCGAAGCGGTCCAGCTTGATGGCGCGGTTGTAGTCGGACATCGCCTTGAGCGTATCGCCGAGGAACAGGTAAGAGGCGCCCCTGTTGAGGTAGGCCGACGGATCCTTGGGCTCGCGGCGGATGTAGCGGTCGAAGTCTTCCACGGCCTCGGGGAAGCGGCGTGCGAGGAAGTTGGTGACGCCGCGGCTATAGTAGATGCCAATGAATCCGGGGCGCAGCTCGATGGCCCGGTCGAAGTCTTCGAAGGCTTTGTCGTATTCTCCGGTGCGGCTTTCCGTGATGGCGCGATAGTGGTATCCGTTGGTGAACACGGGGTTAAGGCGCACCGAGGTGTTGAAGTCCTGCCGTGCGCCGCGCACGTCGCCAAGGTTGAATTTGGCTATGCCGCGGAAGAAGAAGCACCAGTAATCGGTAGTGTCCAACCTGGCAAGGATGTTGAAATGCTCGATGGCCTGGGTGTACTTGCCGTCCTGCAGGGCGAGCCGGCCGCGCAGGCTGAAGACGTCCTTGTCGTACTGAGCAAGGGCACCGGGGGCTACGGCGAGTAAAATCGCCATTGAAAGCAGAAACTTTTTCACTACTTTTGCAAAGATAATCATTTATCGTGCCAATGGGAAAAATAAACAGTCTTCTTCTGAAAACCGTCGCTTCGCGACCCCTCCCGCAAGCGGGTCCCTCCCTCTTATGGTGCCGAGGGTGGCAACAGGTTTTCAGAAGAAGACTGTTTATTTTTCCCGTCTGCATTCTGTTTTCGCTTCTTATTACTACTAGCGCTTTTGCTGCAAGCGGACTGAAAGAAGACGTGGAGTATCTGAGCAGCGTGCTGCTGAAGGGGCGCGGCGTCGGGAGCGCGGGGGCGGTTGAGGCGTCCTGGTACGTGCTGCGCAGGTTCGATGCGGCTGGGCTCAAGACCCAGGTTGCGAGCTTCAAGACGGCCGATGGCGTGGTGGGCCACAACATAGTCGGCATCCGTCAGGGAAATCCTAAATCGGCCTCGTACGTGCTCGTAATGGCATATTTCGACGGAATGGGAGAGATTGGCGGGGAGATCCTTCCGGGAGCCGACGCCAACGCTTCCGGCGTAGCCATGCTGCTGGCTCTGGCAGATTCGCTGGCCGGGGCGCGTTCCAATTACATATTCGCAGCCATCGACGGCCACAATGCAGGCCGCGCCGGCTCTGAGGCACTCAGCAAGGAGCCCTGGAAACTCAGCATGGTCGTAAACCTGGACATCATCGGCAGCACCCTCGCTCCGCCAAACAAATACAGACCGGATTTCCTCATCGTTCTGGGCGGAGACAAGTTTGAGAAGCAGAACTCCAAGAAGATGGATGCGCTCAACGCTGGCCCCAGACTGCGCCTCTTCTACGATTACTATCGCAGCAAGAGCTTTACGGAGTACTTCTACGAGTCGGCGTCGGACCAGTCGGCTTTCTTGCGCAAGGGCGTGCCGGCAGTAATGTTCACCTCGGGCATCACGCTCAACACAAACAAGCCGGAAGACACTTTCGACACCCTGGACTACGAGGTGATGGCCCGCCGCTCCGACTTCATCCTCGCTTGGCTTAAAACATTGTAAGATATGGCAAAACACAGTTTTAAAGAGTGGTTTGCGGTTACCCGCTACTGGTCTTTCCCTGTTTCTACGATGCCTGTACTGGCGTCGTTTGCATATGTGTTCAGCAAAGGGTTGCTCCCGGATGGCGTCATGCCCTGGGTGCTTTTTGTCCTGTGCCTTCTGGGCGTGGTGCTGCTGCATTCTGCCGGCAACGTGCTGAGCGACTACTACGACTTCAAGACCGGCGTAGACAACGAAAACGCCTTTGCCGTGCCCAACCTCGTGTTCCATAAGTTCGAGCCGGTCGAGTATCTGACGTTCAGCGTAGTTCTGTTTATAGCGGGCATTACCGTGGGAGCGGTCATTGCCATCCTCAGCGGCCCCGTGCTGTGGATAATCGGTGGTGTGGGAGTGGTGCTCACGGCCCTCTATTCGTTTTTGAAGTATCACGCCCTGGGCGATGCCGACATCTTCGTAATCTTCGGCATCCTGCCCGTGCTCGGCACCGCATATGCCGTTACCGGCGAGCTGCATTGGGATGCGCTGGTGCTGTCGCTCCCCATCGGCATCATCACCGTTTCCGTGCTCCATGCCAACAATACGTTCGATACAGAGACGGACCGCGCCGCCGGTATCAAGACCTTTGCAATGTTGATAGGCGGCACGGCTTCCAGCGTGCTGTATGCCGTGTATATGGTGATTCCGTTTGCCGCAGTGGCTGTCGCCGTGATCTGCGGCCTGCTGCATCCAATGGCGCTGCTCTGCCTGATTGCCGTTATCCCAGCTTGGAAGAACTTCCGGCAGGCCTGCACCTACGATAAAGCCGGTCTAGACGCCATGAAGGGCCTTGACCAGGGCTCAGCCAAACTGCAGATGGCCTTCTCCGTGCCGCTGTCGGTCGGTTTGTTCCTGTCGGTTTTGTTTTAATCGTTTACTGAATCTTCAGGTTTGACTCCCGAATAGACTTCCGCTTCGCTCCATCCCCCCCGCAAGCGGGTCCCCCCCGTTCACGCGGCCACGGGCGGCCACGGTCTTTCGGGAGTCAAACCTGAAGATTCAGCCAGCAAAGAGAAAAATGAGAAAGTTAATAATTGCAATAACCGTTGCGGCGGGTCTGTGGTTCTATATGTTCAGCCCGTGGACGCATGGGGCGCCGAATTTTTGGATCGTAATGTCGGTGGCGGCCGTAACGCTCACGACGCTGGGGCTGGTGTTTACCGCAGACCGGGCAGAACTGCTGATAGTTGAAAAACCGGCACTGCAGCTACTTGGCGGCGTAGTTCTGGCTTTTGCCTTATGGGGTATCTTCTGGATTGGGGATAAACTCTCCGGCCTGATGTTCTCCTTTGCCCGGCCCGAAGTGGATGCCGTCTATTCCATGAAGCAGGGCCTCCCCGCTTGGCTGATAGCTGTATTGCTGCTGCTCCTCATAGGCCCGGCAGAAGAGTTCTTCTGGCGCGGCTACGTGCAGCGCACGCTGTGCGGCAAGATTGGCGCCAATTGGGCGCTGGTGGCTACTGCGCTCATCTATGCCCTCGTCCATATCTGGTCCTTCAACTTTATGCTGATTATGGCCGCGCTGGTGGCCGGTGCTGTCTGGGGCATCGTCTACCGCCTCTGTCCCAAAGCCCTGCCAGCCCTGATAATCAGCCACGCCCTCTGGGACGCCCTGGTCTTTGTCGTCCTTCCAATCTGATTTACGCGACAGGACGCTGAGCACCGCCACAATCCCGTCGCGGATAAAAACAGTCGCAGAGCAAATCAGTACCCCAGCCGTTCAAGCGTTGCTACAGGGTCGGGAACGACGGCCGGAGCAGCGGGATTGACAGATCCGGCGCGGAGGTCGTGGTCTATAAGATACTGTAAAGTAAGGTCGGACCTGTTGGTAAAGAAGCCGTCGGAACGGTCGGTCTGTTCTTCCATCTGGGCGATGGAATCGAATGAATAGGGATGATTGAGCATCCCGGCCTCACGCACCAGCTCCGCCTGCCAGGCGTGGTTGAGCTCGGCGTAATTGTTTGGTTCTCCGGAGATTGAGGGGCCGCTGATGCCGGCTCCGTTGGCCTTGGCCCACTCCAGGATGGCGCGGAAGCCTTCTTCCGTATCCAGATCTCCTCCGGGGATATCATCGGGGCACGGGGGCCAGAGGAGGAAGCACATAGGCAGACGCCCTCCGAAAACATCGTTTGCCCGCACCAGAGATTCCGTCGAGAAGGTCTGCAGAATCACCTTGCCGCGGGTTTTGCCTACCTGCACCAGCCCGTCTTTGTAAAACCCGGTCTCCGTCGGCTCGGCCGTTATGATGTTCCAGCCGCAGGCGTCCAGGATGTCGTAGACCCGCTGCTCCATATCTTCCGGATTGACTTCGGGCTCCTTGAACTCTATGTAGATGCCTGGGCGATGGCCTCCGTCCGCAGGGTCAGGAACATATGCGCCGGCAAAACCGTAATCGAGGAACTCCATATACTTGCCGTTCTCCTTTGCCTCCGAGCGGATCTGCGCAAGGGTTTTACCCTCGCACTCCGGCTTGATGCAGTACGGCAGCACACGGCAGCCGGCGGCATCGCGCCTGAGCATCTTTCCCTCGGCGTACGCTATCTGGTCCTGCAGGGCCGATACATACTGGCTGCCTGCATATGCGGGGCGCGCCTGCTCCGGCCTGGCCGCGTTGAACCAGGAACCGGCGTCGAGCGTCAACAACTCGGCATAATAGTAAGATGCGGCGTGGTAGGGCGTGAATCCTTGGGCATCGTACCCGAGCTGCTCATCTGCATCATCGGCACTGAAGCCAAGGGACAGATAAAAATCGCGCCGCGTGGCGGGTACGCCGGGGCCGAAGACAGCCTCGATATCGGTGGTGCGGGTGAGGTTGACGTCGTGATTGGCAAGGATTACACCGTCTTTGGTGCACTGCAGGTCGGATTCGAGGTAATCGGCACCCATCTCGCGGGCCCAACGCCAGGCGCTCTCCGTTTCTTCCGGAGCCCAGTAGGTGGAGCCGCGGTGCGCCATTACGGCATAGCGGGGAACATATGAGTTGACGTCGACGGGCTGGGGTTCAGAGCAGGCGCAGAATGCAGCCAGAGCTATCAATAACGGAGTCAAGTGTTTCATATGGGGTAGATTTCTGCATCTATGAACTGAATCAGGTCCTGCGGCGCTATGCATATCTGCAGGCCGCGGACGCCGGCGCTCACGTAAATGGTGTCGTATAGCAAAGCGCTCTCGTGGACGAAGGTGGGAAAGGGCTTCTTCATGCCTATGGGGGAACAGCCGCCGCGTATGTATCCAGTTAACGGCAGCAATTCCTTGACGTGTAGCATCTCGCAATTCTTGTTGCCGGAGATGCGCGCGGCCACTTTCAGGTCCACCTCGAGCGAGCCCGGCATCACACACACGAAGGGGCCGCTCTTATCGCCCCTCAACACCAGCGTCTTGAACACCCGGTCTATATCTTCTCCCAGCTGCTCCGCAACGTGCGATGCCTCCAGGTGCTCCTCGTCTACATCGTACGGCACAAGCGTATAGGCAACGCCTGCCGCATCAAGCAATCTTGCCGCGTTTGTTTTCTGGATCATAATCGTTACACCGCCGCCATAAGGGGGCTGAAATATGCAAATCCCATCTGGTAGCGGGCGGAGACCAGGGGCGGAGTGTCAAAGAGGCCGAAGAAGGTGAAGGCCTCGCGGAGCACGCGCTCGCGGTCGTCCACGCGCTTGAGGCACTCCAGCGGCACGCCGAAAGAGGCCACCTTGTAACCCTTGCCGGTAAACAGCACGCCTGCGGATATGTATGAGGCGTCGTAGCGCATCCAGACGCTGCCGGCCTTGCTGCTTGGGGCAACTCCGTCGGGGTGTTTGCAGCAGTAGAAATCGGTGTTGGGATAGTTGTAGAACGGCATCTCGGCCACGACGCCCAGAGGCGTGGCGCTTGATCCGGAGTACTTATAGCCAAGCACATCGGAAACAAATTCCTGGGTAGCCAGACGCTCGGGAGTATCCGTAACGATATCGTATACCGCACTCCACACATCTGTGGCTATATTGCTGCCGCTCAACAGGATATTGCCGCCTTGCGACGCCCATAGACGCAGGGCGGACTGCATTGCCTGCGGGAACACCTGGAAGCGGTCGGGATAGGCTCCGCTGCCGGATTTGGTAGTTACCTGCGCCCCGCAAATCAGGTCGAGTGTCTTGTAAGACTGCACAAGCGAGGTGTCTGCGCAGAAGGCATCGGCGCTCACAGAGCAGAACGGGAAGCCGAGAGCAAGTATGGAGCGGCCGTGCACTACCGGATAATCAAAAGTGTTGCCGGCTATCACCTCACCTGCCCTGTCTGTATATGAGGCGCCGAAGCCGGGCACGTCGTCGCTCTGCCATTTGAGGTCGCGCCGGAATTCGTAATTCTCTCCTATATAGGTGATGTCCCGCTTCCAGGGCATACCGTCGTCGAGCCTGGAGTCAAAGCCGGCGTACTCCGGCGTATCCACCCATGCGGGCGCGGCAACGCGGTTGAAGTTGTTGACTATCAGCACCGCAGAGCCGTTACGCCTGCGCGGGACGCCCACCGCCAGCACCTCGGACGGGAAGCTCGATCCGCCATCGTTATACGCAACTATCCTGTAGGAATAAACGTGACCGGGTTCGATTTCCAGCGTGGCCTCGCAGTCGCCCACCGGCACGCCCTCGTCGAATGCGCCGTCGTCTACACGCGTGTACAGCATATAGCCCCTGGCACGCGCCGTGGGCTCCAGCGGGTCTGCCGTAGGCTGCCAGCTCAGGTGCACCTCATTCGCCCCCGTAAGCTCCGCCGCAAAGGAATGCACCGGCAGCGGCTGCACCACGTAAGGCACTGAGTATCTGCACGCAAGATACTTCAGCACGCCCTTATATACAGCCCTGCTCACCAGGAAGCGGAACGACGGGTCGAGCCCGTAACGCATATCGGCAAAGTTCTGGTGCGACAGGATTTCCAGCAGCATTGCGGGCACGTCCGTGGTGCGGGACTCGCTGTAGGACCGGTCCCACAGCTGACGGCGCGTCCAGTCGGGCTCGAAGCCTATGCGCACGTCCTCAACCAGCTGGGTCTGCACAAAATCGGCAAAGGTGCGGTTGGTCATACGGTCTGTGCCGTCGGAGAACTTGCGCGACTCCTCGGTGCGCAGCGTATAGATAGACAGCGTGCCGATTATGGTGTCTCCCTGGGCGGTGCCGGCATCGGTATGTATTGCGAGCGAGCAGTCGAAGGGGATGTCCTTGCGTCCCTTGAGCATCTTGACCCAGGCTCCGCGGACGGCGTAATCGTTGACGTAATCCGTTTCCCAGGCACGCAGCGTGCTGTCTGCGCCGGCCCATGGCATCCAGTAGGATGCGCCCTCCACGTAGCTCGGCATTCCGGAAATCTTGCCGCCGCGCTGTATCTTGCCCATTCCGCCGCCAAAGCGTACG
>JAFZXV010000137.1 GCA_017616595.1 Bacteroidales bacterium | reverse complement strand
GACGGATACTATTGTCTCCAGCTGCCGCATTGCTACGACGTAGGATTTGTCGAAGCCCCGGTGGCTGCGGTTTTTCAAAAGAAGAGTTTCCAATGAAGGAGTATTGCGGCGCACAACCGTGTGACCCGCAGTCCTTAGCGCCTCTTCGCGCCTTTCCAGATAATTGTCTGCCATAATTCCAAAGATAGGAATTATTTCAGACTTTCCTTCCACTCGGTAGGAGAAAGCCCTGTTTTTGCCTTGAAGGTGCGGAGGAAGGCTGTGCGGGAGGCAAAGCCGGAGGCGATGGCCACGTCGCCGTGCACCATCTCGGGGTGCTCTAGCATAAGCTGCTGGGCGTAACGGATGCGGTAGCCGTTTATGAGGTCGGAGAAGCCGGAACCGGTGAGGTTGTTCACCAGGATGCTCATATAGGTGCGGTTGGTGGCAAGCTCCTTGGCAACGTCTGCCACCCGAAGGTCCTTGCGCAGGAACAGCTCCTTCTCTTCTATGAGGTGCGACAGTTCCGCCATAAGGTCTGCGTCGAGTTTCTTGGCCTGCTCCGCCGAGGGCTCCGGCACTTCTGGGGCATCTTTCTTCCGCCCCAAACGGATGACGATTAGCACTATGGCTGCGCACAGCAGCAGCGCGACTGTGATAATCGCCCAAAGCGGAACCGCGGCCTTCTGCTGCTCCTCAGTTTGGAAGAGGTAAACCGAGGACAGGACATTGAAGTTGTCGTTTACGATGACGCTTTCGCCCGGCACCTGGCAGACGCCGCCGGCAAGGAAGAACCTTCCACCCGGCAGGAGCAGCGCCTTGCCGTACGGGAAGCCCTCGGGAGCCTCTGCGTAATAGAGCTTCACCGACGCCTTGCCGCCGTCGAGGGTGGCGTTGTAATCGATACGCGCAAAGTAGATGCGCCCCTGCACGTCGCAGCCCTGGATCCAGGCGAGGCGCCCGGCACGGTCTACCTGAGGGCCGACGGCCCAAAACACCGGGTCTCCCGACGGGCCTTCCGCAGGAATGGGCTCCTCCAGGTCCAGGACCGAGAACTCGCCGCCGGAGACCCTTAGGATTGCCGTTCCGGAGCCGCCACGCCGGTTGGCGAGGAGAAGATAGGTGTAGTCGGCGATTATGTGTTCGTCGTCGGAGCTGGCGTAATTGAAGATCGGCTCCCACTCTTCCAGAAGCGGCACATGGCAGGGTTCTCCCCCAAGCCGATGGACGTACGGCCCCGCGGGCTCACCTTTGGAATCCATCGAACTGAAGACGATGACATCGTCTTCAGTACTGCGGAGGATGTACGGATAGCACAGACCGGGTTCCAGGGGCGCCAGGGCCGTAAATCCGCCTCCGGGCATATATGCCTCGATGCCGTCGGGCCCGTACCAGTTGCCGGCAATCAGAACCCGCCCGTCCGGGAGTGCCGCCGCACAGAGAAGGCTGCGCTTGCGGTCCATTATGCCGATGGGGGCGAAGCTGTGGGTGACGGGGTCGTAGATTTCTGCGCCCCAGCTCTGGCCGATGCCGAAGGGCTCTGCGTTGCCGCCCGCGAGGAATACCCGCCCGTCGGGAAGCAGCGTTATGGCCCCGCCGTCGTGAGGGTAGGTCATAGGTATGCTGTGCCAGGCTCCGTCGCGGTAATACTCTGCCGTTTCTACCGGTTTATAGCCTGTGGTATGGCCTCCGAAGACCGTTACCTCGTCGCCCAGCAGCACCGGCTGGCCTACGCCGCGCGGCGTCTGCAGCTCCGGCAGCCGCTCGAAGGAGAGCTTCTGGAACTGCGGGGCGGAGACAAGCAGGATTGCCGTTGCTATGAGAGTCAGCAAGTTCACTTGAACTTATTTAGGGAAATTCAGATTAATCGTGATACTGTTGTAATTATTGTTATTGACTTTCTTGATTTCCTGTTTCTGATAGTAATCGCCTCCCGAGGTCATCTTATAGGTATAGACACCCTTTCTGATGCAACTCGTCGTTATTGCAGATCCGCTTATCTGATATGCATAAATATTGTGCTGCGAGGTCGGCTCCATATTGACGCACGGGATACTTGCCTTTATGCTCAATTCTACGGATTTCTCGGTGGCGCTGCCGGAAGGCGACTCTTCCGTCGTCGTTTGTGTAACATCTATCGATTCAATGGTATAGGTGCCTGGGTCATTCTTATCCGCAGCCTTAACGGTGAGCGTCACCGTGCCGTGCATCTGGTTGTTCCAGCCATAGTTGTTGCTAGAAGTGGAATAGGATGCCTTCAAGGTGAAGTTCTTGTCGCTGCCGCTTGTCTGGATGTCCGTCAGCAACTGACCCGGAGAATCCCAGGGGAAGCTGCCGGTGGTCTCAGTATCTTCATAAGGGGTCTTCATAGACATCACGACGTCATAAAGGGTAACCCCCAACATTAATCCGTCAATATTACTGTTGAACTGCCCTTGCTTCGCGGCCTGCGATACAACTATAGTCGTTTTGGCTGCACGGTTGGGATCCAGATTGCCTGCCTTGGCATTATCGATATCATCTTCAGTCAAACCGGCGTAAACGGTAATCGTGCCGGAGCGGTCTTCACCCGTGTTGTTGGCATACACGGTGATTTTCATTTTCAACTCGGTGTCCGTCGAAACCCAGTCATAATCGGCCATATCGTTGAACGACTTGCCCGGACTTGCAGAAACGTGCTTAAGCCCCTGGGACCAGCTGAATTCGGTTTCCTGCGTACCGCCCTCCGAAGGGAACTCCATTGTGTCGGGGTCAGCGGAAATCCATAATGCACTGCTCGAAGCGCCAGCCTGCTCAACCTTCAGGACTGTGGAATTGAGCTTCTTCCCCTTGGAATCGACGGCGTTTACCGTAACCGTCCCGGAACGCTTCTCGGTACTGGTGTTGGCGGCGACTTTGAGGTACACGAGATTGTTGTCCTTTGCTACGCTCGCCTTAATCCAATCGCCGGTGGAATTTGCATTGTCTATTGCATAATAGAGGTAGTTGCTGACTATCACGGCCTGCCAGTTCTCCCCTCCCGAAGCAGGAATTTCCAGCTTGGAAGGCCTCATCTGGATGTATCCGTCGGCAGGGTTTTCAGACAGCGATTCCTCGTCAAAGTTGACTTCCACCGTCGTAGGCTTGTCTTCGGAAACCGTTACCGGCTTGGTGACTCTCTTTCCAGTGTTCTTGTTTACTACGGTAACATATTTCACGCCGGGGAGTTTGGGATCGACTATGATGTTTCCGTCCTCGTCGAGCACATAGCCTATGGTCATCTGGCCTGTTGCCCCATCCACCATTACAAGGAGGTTGATTTCCTGCCCATTGGCGTCGTGGGTCTTTATAATATTGGGAATCAGCGTGCCCGTTATGGAGTGAGTAGCCTCGTTGAGTTCTTCTGAAAACATTACGTCGTTATTGAAAATGGTAACGATATCCTTTCCGAAAGACTCCCAGAAGTTGTCGGCGGCCTCCCAGTAAATGACTTTGTTCCCCGTCATCTTGTCGATGATCTTGCTTACATCATTGCCGTAGTTGATAATGTTGCCGGCGGCATTCTTGAGGAAACCCTCCACATCACCGTTCACAACGAGGTTGCAAGTAGCGTCCACGGCGCCGAAAAGGTCTTTGCCATAGCCGACTTGAGTGGCATACGGGCAGGCATCCAGTACCAGGCTGTATCCTTTACTGCAAAGGTCCGTTCCCGCAACAACCATGTTCCGGCCAGGCGTAACGCCAAGGTCCTTTGCAGTAGCACCGAACTCCGCATCAGTACTGTAAAGGTTTACAAACACCTGGTTGACACGGGAGTCTAGGTCGCCTTTGCTGAACTTGTTCCAGAAGTCCGCGTAGTCGGAACAACCGCGCTTGTTTTCGTCCGGGAGTGCGTCATACAGCTGTTTGAGCTTACGTGTATCTGTGTTCCAACCAGCCTCACGGAGTATGGCCATTACCGATTGCCGGCCCATAGACTCCGACTTCTTGCATCCTATCAAAAACTCGACGTAATCGGAAATAGTTCCTTTGGTAGTTGGCGTGGTAAATACTTCCGACTCCATAAAACGCTGCAGGGCGGCTTCATACTCATCGGCATTATCTACAACGTGGGTGACGATGTCGGCATAGCGGGCAGCCGCCTGCGTTCCATAATCGCCGTCTATGTCGTTAAGCGAAGAGCTGAAGGCCTGACCCGTGGTGAAGCCCTTAGACACGCCGTTGAAATAGGCCCAGCGCAAGGCGCGTATGTCCAGTGCATATGTTACGATTGCGTCAAGGTCGCTCTGGAACGTCTCGGAGACGCTGTAAGTTGCGCCGATGCCATTGCCGCTTCCAGCCGGCTGAACGCAATTCACAACCTGTTCTACAACATTCTCGTCGCTGCCGGAATTGCGACCCCAGAACGTTATTTGGAATTCCCTGGGGCTGCCTGAGTCATTGGCGGTTACGGTTGCATCGATTCCGTCCGAATCTTTGCTGAACGCAAGTTTTAGCCAATCCTTCTTAGGGAATGACGCGCCAAACTTATCTGCGTTGGTGCTCACGGCAAAATACACGGTGCCGCCGTCCGCCGGAAAAGTCACGGTGCCTTTGGGACTTACGGAAATGGTATATTTACTTCCGCCTGGAGTAGATGGAGTTGACGGGGAATATGGGTCGTCGGGGCCATCGAACAGCCAGTCGCAGGACACAGCAGAAGACAACGCACAGAGTGCAAGCGCCAGAACCCGGAAGAATCGGAACAATTTCATAAAGTATCTTTTTGGTGTTTGCACAAATATACCGCGCAGGCGCATTGCGCTTGTCCCATAATAAACAAACAGGTGTTACAAATTTACAAATAAATCGTAACACCTGTCTGAATCGGCTATCTTTCGTTGATCGGGATGCCGCTTACGCTGGTCTCATCCACAGGAATCTGGTATTGTATCCTGGGGTCTGTGTAAGGGATGACCTCGCACACCGCGCGGCTGGGGAAGCGGCGGTCTATGTTGCGCTGGTTGCGCACAAGGTCCAGCACGCGGAAGCCCTCGTAGTACAGCTCAAGACGGCGCTCGTCCAGCACGGCGTCCAGAGCGGTGGCATAACCGCGGGCAGCCATATTGCCGGCAGTCATCTGGGCGTTGCCGGTAAGGCCGGCGCGCGTGCGGATGACGTTCACATCGGCCAGAGCCTCGGCGGTCTTGTTAAGATGTGCATAAGCCTCCGCCCTGTTGAGGATAACCTCGCCGTAACGCAGCATGATATGGGAAGAGGATATGGGGAAGCTGATGGTGGTCTGATGGCTGAACTTCTCGCAGAACCAGGTAGGATATCCGCCCTCGCGGATGCTGGTGCCGGTTGTGGTCCAGATTACCGTGCCCTTGCTGTTGATGGACGGGGTGGGCATGACCTCACGCACGTAGCAGCGGGTATGGGCGGCATCGTTGAGGATGTAGCCGGGGAACTCGTCGCAAATCTTGGTGGAGGTATTGTCCGGGATGGCTTTTAGGTCTTTGCCGTTGTAAGAGAACGAATAGGTGCCGTCTCCGTTGTCTGTGATGCTGGAGGAGATGGTGCCGGAAGCCACATCCACGTTGGGCAGCGCTATGGCCTGGGTGAGGCAGTTGTTCACATCGTCCAGCACGCCCCAGTTGATGGTAAGGCCGGGCTGAGAGTTATGCAGGCGCACCAGGTCTTTGTAACGCTTGTCCTGCGGGAAACGCTCCATCAGGTCCAGCAGAGGGTCGGCCACGTAGAGCTCTCCCCAACCGGTGAGCTGGGTGCCGTCGGGCGAGTCGTACAGGCTGGCCAGGTTGCCCTTGGGGGGCATGTTGGCTATGTCGCTGTCTGTGATGTCTACGCACCATATGACCTCCTTGGAACTGGGGATGGTGGAGTAGAGGGTGGTGACTTCCGCCTCCAGGTGGCTGCCGGGGTCGGTGCCGAGTATCTCGTCACAAGCGTCTATGCACTTCTGCCACTCGCCCTTATAGAGGTACAACCTGCCCAGAAGCGCCTGGGCGGCCTCTTTGGTGGCGTAACCGTTGTCTCCCCTCCTGGCCTCGGGGCTCATGAGGCGTATGGCCTCCAGGAGGTCCTGTTCGATTGCATCATAGCACTCGCCCACCGTAGAACGCTTGGTCTCAGAGTAATCCGTGCCTATGCGGAGCACGACGCCGGGATTGTCGGCCCCGAAGCCGTACGGCTTTGCAAACAGGTTGCAGAGGGTAAAATGGAAGAAGGCACGCAGGAAGTAATTCTCTCCCTTGAGCTGCCTGTTGATGGCCGTCTCTTCGTCCAGACCGCTGATATTGGCGTTTGCGGCATAGATCAGCTTGTAGCAGATCACCCACATATATGCGGAGTTGGCTGTATTGGCGTCGTCCATATAGGTGGCGGCGGTCCAGAAGGGGTCCGTACTGGTGTTGGAGTAGCAGATGTTGTCTCCCTTGAGCTCGTTAAGCAGGTAATACTGGCGCACGAAGGTATTGTTCTGGCTGATTCCGTTGCGGAATGTGGCCATATCCTTCATCATCGCATAGATACCGTCTGTCGTATACACGGCAGCGCCGGGATTGCTGGCAAGTGCCGCGCTCGTGAGGGAGCTGGACTCTACATAATCCAGATTCACGCATCCTGCAGCCAGCAGGGTAAGGAATATAGTATAAAGTATCTTTTTCATGGCCTGGACGTATTAGAATTTAAGGTCTATGCCCAACACGAAGGACCTGGGCACGGGATAATTGTTGTTGAACACACCGGCAAGCGACCACGAGGTGCCTTCCAGGCGTACCTCGGGGTCTGCTCCGGAGAACCTGGTGAGGGTAAACACGTTGTCTGCGGTGAAATAGATACGTCCGCCCTGCACGAAACCGTTGAACAGCGGCTTGTTGATGTTGTATGCCAGGGTGATGTTCTTAAGGCGGAGGAAGCTGCCGTCCTCGAGATAACGGGTAGAGACGCTGTTGCTCTTCTTGTTGCCGTTCTGCTTGGGCCTGGGGTGCGTGGCGTTGGCGTGGGTGCTCTCGTCGTCCGGGTCCCAGCGCACCCAGCCGAGTCCGTTGTCGATGCTCATCATGTTGTAATCGATGTAGGATCCGTCGGAGTCGATGGTGTTGCGGGCGGTGTTGTAAATCTTGTTGCCGTACACAAAGTGGAAGTTGGCGCCAAGCGTCCAGTTCTTCCATACGAGGTTGGACGAAAAGCCGCCCGTAAACTTAGGGGTGGCGGAGCCGACCATGCGGTAATCGGCCTTGGAGTACACGTTGGTGGTCTCCCTGTTGCCGGTAAAGACGGGGAACGGGGTCGACTCTATGGACTTTTCCGCGGTGGGGTTGCCACGCTCGTCGAGCACATAGTAGAGCGTCTTGCCGCTCTCGTCCGTTTCTTTCTCGTAGGCCCACCAGAGAGGGTCTCCGGTCTCGGGGTCCACTCCGGCCCATTCGGGCATGTACCAGGTATAGATGTCGTAGCCCTCGGAGACTATCTGCTCCACCATAGGGGTGCCATAGCCGCGGCGGAACGCGCCGTTGGGCAGATACACCACCGTGTTGCGGTTGAGGCCGAAGTTGACGCCTACGTTCCAGCGCAGGTCTTTCTGCTTGATGATGTCGGCATCGGCCGCAATCTCTATACCTTTATTATTGACGGTACCGATGTTGGCGGTGTACGTGGTAAAGCCGGTGGACGGAGCCTGGGGCACATCCAGCAGCAGGTTGGTGTTGTTGGTGCTGTACAGGTCCAGAGTTACGTTGATGCGGTCCAGCAGGCGCATATCCACGCCCACGCTGGCCATATGGGCCGATTCCCAGCCAAGCTGGTCGTTGGCCATCCGTTCCGCCACCGCCACCACTTTGTCGTTATAGGTGTTGCTGGTGGCAAAGGAATCCTGATAGAGGAACGGCTGAATGTCTGAGTTGCCGGTAACGCCGTATCCGGCGCGCAGCTTCAGAAGGTCGAACGCCCGTGCATCCTCCATGAAAGGCTCCTTGCTGATGATCCATGCGGCCGAAACGCCGGGGAAGAAGCCGCCGCGGGCCTTGGGGGCGAACTTGTAGGTGCGGTCGTAACGGATGGAGGCTGTGGCTATGTACTTCTCCAGATATGAATACTGGGCCTGCGCCAGCACTGCCCAGGCGGCGGAGTTGTAATCGCTGCCCCATACGCTCAAGCCGGTGGAGCTCACGCTGCTGAGGGCCTGCATGCCGGTGGGCATATCGTTGCCGCCGGCGCCCATGCTCTCCGTATAGCCCCAGCCGACCTCGTATCCGAGGATGCTGCTGATGACGTGGGCGTCAAAGCTCTTGTGGAACTTGAGGAGCTCGGTGAGCCCGGCGCTCCAGCCGCGTCCGGAGTCCTGGGACATCTTGCCGATGTTCTTGGCCTCGGTGTTGCTGCGGCTGTCCAGGTAGGTCTTGCCGTTCCAGTTGGACGAGCCGAGGCGGTTGTTGCTGGTGAACGTGAGCCAGTCCGTGATGTTCCAGATAAGCTGCACATCGGCCACTATGTCTTCTCCCCAGCTGTTGCTGCTGTTGTATAGCAGCGAGTGGAAGGGGTTGTACTGCTCTTTGCCGTACCAGACCAGCCCCGTGCCCTCTGGCATGCCGATGGCGAGGGGGTTGCCGTTCTCGTCGAAGGGGTTGTCCCAGGGCATTCCGTTGTATGCGGTGGCGATGTCTTTCCAGTCTGTGTAGGACGTGCTGTGGCTGCGGTTGTAGCCGAGGCGCAGGTTAAGCGTAACCTGCTCTCCGATGGGTGCGGAAAGGTTAACGCGGGCGGAATTGCGGTCGTATGCCGTGCCGATGAGGGAGCCCTCCTCGTCGTAATGGTCTATACTGGCAAAGTAGTTGACGCGCCCGGCGATTCCGGATACGGAGGCGTAGTAGTCTTGCACAACTCCCTTCTTGAAGATGTTGCCGTACCAGTCGAAGTCCTGGTCCAGGAGGCTCTCGGGGCGCTGGGTCTCGAAGGTGCTCTTGCTCATCATCATGCGCTGGGTATCATAAAGCTCCTTGCTGTCCATGGGATGATAGCGTCCGGAAAGGGCCTGCTTGATGCCGGCGCTCGCCTTGACGTTGACCTCGGTGCGGCTGCGGTCCTTTGCGCTCTTGGTGGTGACCACTATAACGCCGCCCGCTGCGGAAGCTCCGTACAGAGCGGTGGCGGAGGCGTCTTTGAGGATGGTCACGCTCTCTACGTCGTTGGGATTGAAGGTGCCGCCGGCAATGCCGTCAACCACGTACAGAGGGTCGGCACTGGCCGATATGGAACCTGTGCCGCGGATGCGGATCTGGGCGGCCTCGCCCGGCATACCGCTGGCGTTCATTACAACAACGCCGGCCGCCTTGCCCTGGATCATATTGCCAAGGTCGGGGGTGGACGGGTCCAGGAGTTCCTCGCTGCGGAGGGCGACTACGGAGCTGGAGAGCTCGTTCTTCTTCTGGGTGGTGTAACCCATAACAACTACCTCGTCCAGGAAATTGACGTCTTCTTTCATGAAGACCTCGATCTTGCTCCTGCTGCCTACCGGCTCCACCACCTCGGAATAGCCGAGGAGGTCGAAGGTAAGTGTGGCATCCTTTCCGGCGCTCACGGAAAAGCTTCCGTCCAGGTCTGTGACTGTACCGCCGCCGGTGGACACAATCACTCCGACGCCTACGAGGGGTTCCCCCGTGGCGGCGTCCTTTACAGAGCCCGTTACGTTGTTCTGCGCAAACGCAGCCACCGTGAGCAGGCCCAATAAGATGATGGAAAACAGTTTTTTCATCTCGGTTGAATATTGGTTGCTCAAATATAGCAAAAAAGTGTGTAATCAGTCCGTGGCGGAGGCCATTATCACAACTATGCGGTCGAGGGTTTTGTCCAGGACCGTAAGGCAGAGGGTGCCCCACCATTCGTGGCCTTCGTCAAAGTATTCAGACCAGCCGGTAGTCCACTCGAAGACCTCAAGCCAGTCCGTTCCGTTAGGGAACAGGGCGGCGTTTACACGGTCGAAATCGGCCTCTGTGTAGCCGTTGGGGTACGGAGGCTGGAGGAAAGCCTTGCGGTAGTTCATTTTGTCTTCCGTCACGGGGGCAAAGAGCTCATCGGCACTTATCCGCCTGGCATCGGCCTTGGCCGCATCGAAATGCCAGACGACCTCGCCGTCAACGTCCACAAACAGCTTCCGGGCAGCCCATACCAGCGCCATCCAATGCTCGTTGCGGCTTCTGCAGCCGGGGTCGGCATTTACGAGGCAATAGTCGACGATGCAATCGGGATATTGGGCGATTACGTCGTATGCGGGATCTATTTCGATGATGTGGTCGTATCCGGGACTGTATTCCTTGGCGTCGTAAGACTCTTTCTTCTCCGGCTGCGGGTTCTTCTTTTTGGGACGGTCGCCGAAGACCTTCTCTGCATAATCTATCTGGACGTCCACCATGCCGGAGGCATATTCCACCATCCGGCAGAAGTCCTTGGCGTCGTACTCGCGGCCGGTAATGGACGTCACCGTCTTGCCGGCGGCAAAAATCCTGAGCACGCTGTCCGGATCGAAGGAGTTATGAACTGCAGTCATCACCCCATTGCCGTCTGTAATGTACAGGCACGGCTCGTATGGATGGCAGGTCAGCCGGAACCGATCCCCGCCGATTATTATATACGGAAGGCCGTCCTCAAAGCCAAGGGTATACCGCTCGTCGCCGTAGACCGTCCGATTCTTGCGTAAATCATTATTCATTGTCCGTCATTGCCTAACGGATTCAAAGATACAACAAAAAAAATCTTATTTTTGCATCAATAACTGATTTACCCCTATGAGAACAAAAGTATTATTCCTGATTGCTGCTGCAGCATTACTCGTTTCTTGCACAAAAGACCCCAAAGAAAGCATAGAAGGCATCTGGGGATTAACCCATTACGAGCAAGTGGCCTCCGTTGGCACGGACAGCTATCCTTTTAGTTTCGACTGTAACCCCGACGCCCCGGGTACCACCTACGATTTGAAGATGGTTGTTACCAACAAATCAGGCAATGATTACCTGTTTGACAATTATATTTGGAACGGCAGCAGCTGGTCTTTCATGAGCCAGGTTGAATACCATGTAAAAGGAAACTCCATCTCAATGGATGGCAGTGATTTGAAGGCGACCTTCAAGGTTACCGGAGATATCTTCACGGTAAAATCCCAGTTCTCTGAAATAGAGGATGGCGCATTCTACGGAAAAACCGGTACTGTAACTGTCAATTATACCGTCAATAGCATCTACAAGCGGCTGAGCGAATAGTCTTCCGGCCCAGCTATCAGAATCGGTAACCGACACCCGCAAGGAGGCCGGTGGAGGCGCAGCTGAGGTTGAGCTCGGCCAGGCCGTAGAAATGCCCTGCGCCAAAGTTGATGCCCACGGGAGTGAGGTAGGGCGTGGGGATGAAAAGCCCGAAGTTGCCCAGCACAAGGCATCCGAGGCCGAAAGACGAATAAAGGCGCATATTGTCGCGTCTGAGCCATTTCCAGCGAAAGTCCACCATTGGCGTGTACATGGTGCCGGAATAGGCGACGTCTGTAGATTCGGGATCGGCTTTGAAATCGAATTGCTTGTAACTGTATTGGTATCCGTCTTCGGTAGTCTCCGTGATCAACGTATACGGATAATAGCTCCTGCGGATATAGGCGCCGCAACCGTTTACTATGACGTTCAGGTCCCAGCGTTCGCTCATTGCATAGGTATAGGCGATGTTGAAAGTCGGTATGAATACGCGATCTTCGCTAAATCCCCTCTCCATACGCACAGAAATGCTGGACCCGAACACGCTTGACTGAAGCGGCGGAATGCCGGTAGAAACCTCTATGGAGTGCCTGTGTTCAGGATCGAACTGCTGGGCATTGGCGATTGTGCAGGCGAGCAAAGCTACAAGAAGTACGGTAATACGGCGCATGATAATCTTTTTTCTGATAAAATACCCAAAAGTAACTAATCTTGCGTTAAAACCAACAAATAATTATCTTTGTGGATAACCAAATCATTCCGTCATGAAAAGAATCCTCTTCGCGCTCGCGGCTCTGCTCGCCCTTGCCGCCGGCTGCACCAAAACCAATCCCGAGCACCAGGGCCATCAGTACGTAGACCTTGGACTCAGCATCAAGTGGGCCACCTGCAACGTGGGCGCGGCCAAACCGGAAGAGGCCGGCGACTACTTTGCCTGGGGCGAGGCGGAATCTTACTACGTTGCCGGCGACGCCCTGGCGGTGGAAGCCACCTGGAAGGCCGGCAAATCAGCGGGCTACAATTGGGAGTCTTACAAGTGGAGCGACAACAAAGGAACCGTCTTCCATAAGTATGTCACCGACAGCAAGTACGGGACGGTAGACAACAAGTCTGTACTCGAACTGGCAGACGACGCCGCCCGCGCTGCCTGGGGCGGCAAGTGGCGTATGCCCACCAGGGAAGAATGGCAGGAACTGCGGGACAACTGCTCATGGGTCTGGACCAGCCAGGGCGGCGTGGCCGGCTACAGCGTCACCAGCAAAATCAACGGAGAGAGCATCTTCCTCCCCGCCGTCGGCCACCGCTTCAGCACCCAGATCTACGACAGCCGGATGCCGGACTACGCCGACTACGGCAAGTACTGGACCGCCAGCCTCACCTCCGGCCAGCCCTGCTATGCCGACTGCTGGGACGTCACCCCCTCCAACTCCAGCTTCGGCAACGCCTGGCGCTACCTCGGCCTCCCCGTCCGCCCGGTAATGAAATAGCAAGCAAGCCGGCCTTAAAGCCTGGCCAGGCGATTCTCCAGAAGGCGCCGGTATGCTGCCTTCATGTTGTCCGGAAGGAAGGACCGTTCTATCAGGCGGTCCCACGCAGGGGCGGCCTCCGGCCTTTTCAGGTAGAAATCGTCATACACGAAATGATAGCCTTCCTCATCTTCTGTCAAGATGCCGCAGAAGAGATCATTTATGTATATATCGGCTTGTTTCATAATCCGGCCTCAGTTATCGGCCCCAGGCACTCCCCAAAGAGAGCCAGGACATCGTTTACTTTGTCCATTCTCAGGCTTTGCTTGCCTTGTTCCAGGTCGCGGACAAACCTCAGCCCTACCCCCGCCCGCTGAGCAAGCTCCATTTGTGTAAGACCGTATTTTTTGCGCTTTAGTTTAATATGTGCAGATAAAGACATAATAAAATATACCCAATCGGGTACAAATATAATACTATTTTACAAAACTATATCATATTGGGTATAAAATTATCATTCATTGACGTAATTATACCCAATCGGGCATAGTAAAAAGGCGCTCGCTACTCCTTGTTCTTGGTGTCTATGCAGATGGTTACCGGGCCGTCGTTGACCAGGGAGACCTTCATATCGGCGCCAAACTCACCCGTGCCCACCGGTCGGCCGACGGCGGCAGACAGCGCCGCGCAGAACGCCTCGTACATCGGGATGGCCTTTTCGTGACCGGCGGCGCCTATGTACGACGGGCGATTGCCCTTTTTGGTCGATGCCATCAGCGTAAACTGGCTCACCACCATCGCCTCGCCGCCCGCTTCCACAACGCTGCGGTTCATCACCCCGGCGGCGTCGTCGAAGATACGCAGGCCGGCGACTTTCCGCACCAGCCAGTCTATATCTTCCGGTCCGTCGTCGTGCCCCACGCCAAGCAGGACCAGCAGCCCGGGGCCGATCGCAGACCTAACCTTTCCATCAATTGCAACGGAAGCAGAAGACACCCTTTGAATAACAGCACGCATATCAATTCTTGATTGCCACCCACCAACGGATGATGAAACGTATGCCGGCAGACAGCAGGCCGGGGCCTAGGCCGCAATAAAACCAGGCAATGAAAGAATCGGGCACCTGGGGAATGCGCTTGAGCGTTATGCCCAGGGTAATCATAAAAGCAATGATGATGTACCCCTTGACGCTGAACGTCTTGAAGACAGACATCTTAGGCTCCGTCATGGCCATAATGCGCTCCGCATACTTGCGCACGACGCCCGTGAACATAAACCAGAATCCCACAAACACCAGCGCCGACAACAGGAAATACCACCACGGCACACTCTCCAGCCGCCCATAACAGTCAACGCCAATCAGCCCAATCCTTGTGCCGATAGCCGTCCACAGAAGGCCATTTACCAAAAGCAGGTACTTGGTGGGAATCTTGAGCATACTTACAAAGGTACCAAAGTATTGTAAAAGAATTAAACAATACCTATATTTTTTAGGCTCGATTCAAATGCTATTGCTTCCATTACTGAGATGACTGAATCCGAACGACCGTCTTCCATCATTGAGCTTTCTATCTCTTCTTGAATGTTTTGCCGTTCAATCAATGCAAGAAACTCTTTGGCTAGGAAGCCCTTAACGTTTGAGTCTGCACACTTTTGCAGTTCATTAATCAGATTGGAGCAACTGTTCACCACAAAGACTATATCTTCAAAATCCTTCTCTCCACGATAATCATTCCCGCCGCGTGAGTGCAATGCCTCGAATTTTGACGCAAGGAAATACTGAACAGGCATTATATAAATAATCTTGCCGTCTTCCAATTTATATGGCTGCCTGCATTCCACTCCCTTACGGTACCAACTATTGCTTTTGCCAATTTCAGTGTCGACTTTGGGCATAAAATCTACCTTTTCGCCATCGTATAGAAACCGGCAAATAGGAGCGCCTTCAGAAATGTCGTTTCTAAAATGCTTGGCATAAAGCTTTTGCTCGAACTCTTGGAACTCATGATAGGATGCAATATCGACTACGCAGTCCACATCATAAGTCGTCATTGGATTAACAGCTGCCGCATCTGTTGAATACAGCTGTATCACGGCTCCGCCGACATAGACGATGTCGGCATTCAGTTCATCAAGAGCCTTGGCAATCTGCCTAAGGCGGTCATTGTTGCTTAAGTTTGGCATATTGAGTAATGTATTTATCAAGTTCTTCGATTGCCGCTGCCCTCTCTCGGGCTTTACCGATTCTTAAGGAGTCGACAATAGCTAAAAGGGCGTAGAGGTCAGCGTCTTCTTTAATGGCAATAGTAGCATTCCCGTAAAGCGGAACAATAGCCTGCCCCCTCTCAGTCCCTTTAGAATCAGGCCAGACATACTTTTCTCCGTTGGAAGAAATAATCTGATTGATGGGGCCAGCAGATGACGCAGTAGGCATACCACGAACAAGACCTGCAGGTTGAACTGGGAAAGAATAGCGAATCCCATATACCAGAAAGTCTTTCAAAGCCATTACGTTAACCCTTGCCTTTTCCTCATCGACAAGACCGGCTATACGATTTCGTTCCAACGCAACAGACACTTCTGCCGGACTGATTGCAAGAGACTCTGCAAGCTGTTTACCATTCATTGCAGCACCTGCCCGAGTCAGTTTCTTCAGCAGAATAACAACATCTAAAGGTCTCATTACGACCTGTTTAACTTGAGACGCCATAACAAATTTACGATTTACGAATCGCAAATATATAAAAAATGTTTAATATTACCACGCGCATTCCGGCTAACGGACCGTATAGCCCTCGGGCACCTCGAAGAGCGATGCCGGGAGGGAGGACTTGTTTTCTATGCTGACCAGGGTGGTGGTGGAGCGGGGATTGTCTACCGTATACTTTATGGTGATACCCTTCCATACCCAGGAGGTCATGGTGGCGGTATGGAGAATCTGCTTGACGTGTTCCTCCCATATCGTGCATTTGCGGCCGCCGATCGTCTCTTCTCCTATAACCTTGGACTTCCGGGATTTGGCAAGGCCCTCCGGCATATCCAGGTAATTGACGTTTATGCGGGGCGTAGTCTTGGCGTTCTTGCGGCTCTCGTCGAGCGAATAGCTCTTTCCGTCCGGGAGGGAGAGGGTGACCCATTTGGCCTCGCCCATACCGCTGCCCATATCCATCGTGACCTCGCTGCGCTCCTTGGCGCCGTAATCGTCGAACCAAAGGGTGGTGTAGGACTTCTGCCCGCCCGAGTTCTCGGTTACAGTCTTTACGATGGCGCACTTGATTTCGTACTTGTGCTGAGCCTGCGCCAGAGTCATGGAAACGACCAGCAGGGCGATGGTGAAGAATAGAGCTTTTTTCATAACAGTATCGTGTATTTGCAAATATATAAATTATCTTTGTGATTGACAGAACTGATTAATCACCTTAAATACACAGATATGAAAAAGATTACATCGTTTGCGCTTGTCGCGGCTCTGTTCCTTGCTGCGGCTTGCGGTGGAAGCAACAACGCCAACGGCAACAAAGACGGCGGCTCAGAGCAGGTTTCCGAAGCCCAGGAGCCTGAAACTGAGGCGGTTGTAGAGAAAAAAGTAAAGAAGGCCGAGCCCAAGAAGTGGTACGAGAAAGACTTCGTCATCACCGAGACCATGTACGTCGGCCCTGCAAGCATCTCCAGGACTTATGCCCGAAAGGGGAATGTCGTCATCGGCACTACCCCCGGCAGCAAGGCTACCACCCTCTTTGTCTGCACCGACTCCACCCGCACGGAGTATCTGGTGGGCAACGAGAAAAAGCAGTACGGCAAAGTGCGCGAGAAATCAGGTTTCAGCAGCGTCGACGATGCCGTCTACCAATATCTGAAGGGCCAGATGAGCGAGACGGTCTTCGGCAAGAACGTCAAAAAAGGAGAAGAGGGCACTACGTGCAAAGACACGACCATCTTCGGCCGCCCCGCATACGTAATCACCAAAGAGACCATGCAGAAGACCTCTGTGGTGGAGGTATGGGGCAAGTCCATCTCCCATATCGACAAGGAAAACGGCCTGACCTACTACAGATGGGCCGTCATCAAGACCAACGGCAAGGTAACCACCGAGGGCAAAGTCTTCGAAGTGACCTATTTCTCCGACAATCCCACCTACGAGGGTCTCATCGTGAGCCTCGACGGCCTTACAGAAATCAATTAAACAACATCGCCCGCGCTTTGCGTATATTGGGTGTCTGGAGGCATACCCCCAACAAGCGTTTTTTGCAATATTTGCTTGTTGGGGGACTTGTCAATAGCACGGAACAAGCACTCATCAAACTTTATCCAGCAATCCCGAAGCTTCCTGATAGCTTATTCCCAGGATGCGGCAGATCTGGTTGATGTCCGTGCTGAACCTCCAGCGGATTGATTTAATGTAGTCCGACTTTTCAATATCGGTCATCGCTCCGAATTGTTTATGAAAGACGCTGGCGGCAAGGTCCTTGGCCGCTTCCAGAAGAACCTGGTCACGAAATGACGGGGAAGCCTGTTCCAACGAGCAGCGCGCCTTGGAAGAGTTCTTCAGAAAATAGTCCATCCTGGTAGGGGCGCGAAACAGCTTCTCAACGAAATCCCGGCATACGTAAGACTCGGGCAGAACATACCCTTGATCGCTTACCAGCCAGCTATCCGGAATGGCCACGGTGCTTTTCAACAAGCGGATGCGCCCTCTGGCCGACAAATCACCCACCTTGTATGAAGACACCTGGCGCATATTGAAAAAGCAACTCCCGGTCCCCCACGGATAATCACTGCAATACAGGCAAATCCGTGCAGCCACGCAGTTCTGCTGTATGTACGCTATAACACGTTCCAAGGCCTCGCCAGCGCCAGTAACTTCCTGGATGTCGACTTCGTTGTGCCTGAGGAGTTTTTGGCCGCCATACTTTTTTCTATAATATCTGCCATAAAGTGTCTTGTAGAGAACAATAAAGCGCTCCGCATTTTCCCTGGAACACTCAAGAAGGAAATGCACGTGGTTCGACATCAAAATGAACGCCAGGACATTAACACCGGTCATCGCCACCACTACGGCGACATAGTTCATCCCAGTCTTGAAGTCCTCTGAATCCTTGAACCAAAGACGTTGTTCAAGGTGCTTTGTGCTGATAAAAAAGAATCTCATAGTCGAAATGTTTAGTCATGTGCAAACATACACATAATTTCAGATTTCACAAAGAATGCTTGCCAAAAGTTCAGAAAGCGTATCTTGCGTAACAGCCTGATGACACGCAACAAGCGTTTTCGCCCATTATTGACCATTGAGTGACTGCGCGGCAACACTCAACGAGCACTTGAGGTCACGTGACAACCATTAATAGGTCACATGACTGTGACCTTCCCTGATTTTGGTTGACACTTTTGGGGTGGTTAAACTAGCTTGGTTTACACATTCACTGGACCGGTTTAAGTTGTGGCTTTTGGGGAGACTCTTGATGCACGTGCAAATGTAGGGGATTTTTTGTACTTTTGCGTTAATCAAAGCACATAATTCATGCTGACTAATATACCCAATTTGTCGTTTATTGCACTCGATCTTGAAACCGCAACACTTGAACGCCGCACAATTTGCGAGATCGGACTTGCATTCGTGAAGGACTCTCAAGTAATAGACACAAAGTCTTGGCTTGTCCGACCTGAGCATAATGAATATGACTGGTTCAACATCAGCATACACGGAATTACTCCAGAGATGACCAAGCATTCCCCGTCTTTCAAGCAAGTTTGGAAAGAGGTTGGACCTCTTCTTGAGAACCAAATTGTCGTTGCTCATAATACAGGCTTCGATATGTATGCTTTGCGGGATGCCTTCGATTATGACGATATGCCTTATCCCCACTTCCAGTATTATTGTTCATACCGTGCTGCTCGATACACGGTACCAGATGCTTACAGCTATTCCTTGCCTTTAATATGTCGCCATCTCGGGATACCGTTCGATAAACATCACCGTGCTGGAGTGGATGCAGAAGGTTGCGCCAGAGTGTTCCTGGAAGCACTTCACAGAGGTGGTGTTTCATCACTTGAAGAGTTCCAGAATAAATATGAATTCAAGTGTGGTGAGTTTGGCGATAATCTATTTAGGCCTCAGCTGTCTATCCGCAAATACTCAACTAAGCCATCAAAAGAGTATGTTGGAGACCCCTCTAAGTTTGATGAGGGTAGTTATTTTTATGGGAAGGCCGTATGCTTCACAGGAAAGTGTGAATACGGTACGAGGGATCAGCTTCTTCAGAAGATAGCAGATATTGGAGGCACTCCAGTAAAGGGCGTAACCAAGGATACAAATATACTAGTTGTCGGTCAACAAGACTATCGTGTTGTAGGGGAAGCTGGTTTGAGCAGCAAACAGCAGAAAGCTATAGCCTTAAAGGATTCCGGCGTTGATATAGAGATTATGTCTGAGGCTGAATTCTTGAATATGATTTGAGACAACGAGCTTGCTTATAGCTAAGTTATCATACGTATTAATAACAACAGCGCCTCCGTTTAATGTCGTTGGCGCTGTTTATTATAGTTTTCATTATTCTCGTTAGTACCCAGGATTCTGTTTCATATTGTAATCAGCATCAATAACGTACGCTGGAATTGGGAATAGCATTTGATACTCCTGGCATCCCACTAAAGACGGGGCCTTTTTTGTTCGCGTGAGCATCTGCCAATAACCGTAAGTGAGTCCGATATTCTTCCAACCCTCAATAACTTTGTCTAGCAGCCCAACTGCTTCATCTTTCAATAACTGGATTGTATTGGCGTTGAATACTTCTAGAGGGGTCTGCTGGTTTGTTATTGAGTCCGTGTAATAGAATGAGAACACCACCTCTTTCTTGCCATATTTTTCTTGAATGTCTTTGACAATAGGTGAAATGGTTTCTGGTCGTCCTCTTGTCAATTGCACAAAAGACAGAAATGCCAAAGCAGTTGCATTATCTATATATCCGGCGGGGATAGAGCCGGTCATTTCACTTGAATATAGGAGGTCATAATAAGCGGAATCCAACAATTGACTGCCCGGACAAATCACTGGAATATCAGTAGCTTCTGGCGGCGTGTTGTAAAACCAGGCATGCCCCCAGGTCGTTGCCAACTGATACGCAATAATTCCTCTAAGAGCGGAGAATTGATATTGATAATACATAATATTCTGAGGATTGCTTACCGGAAGATAAGTCAATGCTATGGCGCAATCAGTTACCACCTTGTATGCTTTTACCCAAAGGTCTTTGATTGTTGATGAACTAGCATTCAAATCTGAGAAGTCTCCTTTGCAGATTCTTCCTTCAATCTCCAGTTGAAGCTTAAGATAATTGCTTAGTTCAGAGTACGTTTTGGCAAGGTACTGCTGTACATATTGCTCTTGGCGGAACATTGTTTCATAAGACACCACTCCAGGCTCACCGCCTCCATTCACATCCTTTACTTTATGACAAATCATCCAGATCTTGGCTCCGGTAGATTCTACAGTTGCCGTGACAGAGACATTCTTATCTTCATCAATGGCAGTCAGCAAAAAGGTCATAAAAGGCTTGTTCTCAAGTGTGGTGTTTACCTTGTTGCCCGAGACTGTAAATACGCCTTCATTGTTGCCGAAATACCCCCGCGAGTCGAATAGGCCATTCTCCATAAACTCAAAGGTGGTTGTGGAGAAATCCCATTCACTCATTTTTGCGTCCTCTGCGAACTTGGCTTGATTAACCTGCCACTTGCCTATGACTTGGTCTCTCGTGAGCTCGATGTCAAGACCCTTTTCCTTCTGCTCATTACCATTTGGCTTATTGCAAGATAAAGCCGCAAAAAGCCAGGCTATGGCCATTAAATATGTTGTTATTCGATTCATCCTTATTTCGTTTTCTTGTACTTGCCGGAGAAGCCAGGAACGTCGCTAATCTCAAGATAGGTTACGCCACTTTCTTCGTATATCATCATCGGCAGGTCCAATGCATCTTTAATGCCGTGTACACCTGGATACTTGTTCTCTAGCTTCAGATGGGTACCCCGTACTGAATATGGATACTCTCGGTCCACATAACCAGCGCCGTATTCACTTTTAGTATGATGATGCAGAACGCCATACTGGAAGGATAGCTCCCCCTTTGCGACATCTACAGGAGTCCATGTCCCCTTAATGTCCTCAGTATAGTCTGGCATTCCCGGTGTAACCATCTTCACCTCTGACTCCTGGGCGTCATTGTCGAGAGTTATACTGTTAGATGCAGCGAAATATGCTCCGGCAATAAAGATAATGGCGCCGAGAATAAGATTGGCAATTAGCTTAATAAAGGTTTTCATTATGGAACAGTGTTGTATTTGTTGGCGTATTATTCATCAATGCTTATAGCATAATCGCACCTTGGATAGTTTGAACACCCATAAAACAGGCTGTATCCTTTGCGGAGTACTAGTGCGCCACCGCAACGAGGACATTTGAAATTCTTAACAAAAAAATCTTTATCGATTTGGCATGGAGGAAAGCTATTGGCTGAGCATGGGCACACGCATTCTTCTGCATACTTCATTATTGCTTCCGTAATATCACGTGGTAAAACAGGACGGGTAAAATTATAGAAATTTGTACTCTTGTCCTCTTCAAAGCAATTTGTCGTCTTTAACGCCTCGAGGTCATCTAGCCCCTTAATACGAATCTCTATTATTCGATGGCCGGACTTGAGTTTATCAATATTTGATTTATGCTTATAGAAAACCTCGATAAAAATGGGGTGTCTTTTAGGATTACTGCTTCTTAACAAGACGTCGGGCCTGAAATGAGTCTCGCCATCAGGTTCAATAATATCCACCTCGGTTTCTGCTGGAAGATCGTAATGCTCAAGTAAGTTATACTCTGTTTTTTCAGGCGGCAGTGGCCATCGGCATCGATACTCGTTTGCTTGCGGGCATAAAGAGAAATCCTTACAGATCCCTCTCACACTGAAACAAATAGCAAAAGGCTCGCATCTGCTATTGAATCGTTCTGCGAGAATAAGCTTTGCAGTTTTATGGATATAGGATTCTTGGCCACATTGGTGATTGTCGTGGGCAAAGTGCCAGACGTTATGCTCTCCCTGCCTCGGTCGCATTGGCCTGCCGCAGTTTGGGCAGTGATATGTATGTTCTCCTCGACTCTCTCGATCAACCTCCTTGATGGAAACAAGATTATTGTTCTCATCAAATGCAAATGGATACTGAATTGTCTTTGTCGTCATAATTCAATAATCACTAAAAAGCATTAACGCAGATATCATTAATTCTATAAGCAGCGGAATCTTTCCCGCAATTATTGCATATTTGTGCCAGAATAATACCGCAACTCGCCATGCAAGCAATCTAGTTTGACTTAAACAGTTTCTTAAGGTCCAGGCTGAAGAAATCTTCCAGTGGAAGGCCTTCCGGCCCGACAATGAAAGCAGACGTTATGTGCTCTCCATAAAGCTCTTTGAATTTTTCGAAGCCGGAGGTGTTTTTATCGCTGCTGCTTTTAACCTCGATAGCTACCAGAGATTGTCCTTTCTTCAGTACATAGTCGCATTCTTTCTTATTGTCCTCGCGCCAGTATAGGAGTTCGAATGAATCCAGTTGTGACCGGTTGGCAAGGTGTGCCCCTACAGCAGATTCTACTTGCCGTCCCCACTCGGTTGGATTGGTGACGGCTTCTTCGAAGGTGAACTGGCCGTAGCGATTGCGGAAGGCGCTGTTGTAAACCTGCATCTTGGGAATGGAGTTCTTCTCTTTGATGATTGAGGGAGCATATTTTTGCATAGGCTTGACCGTCATGGTCTGGTCCAGGACATTCAAGTAACTCTTGATGGTGGGTACCGTTCCGCTGTTCATGGTTCCCTGCATCTTTGTGAGGGACAGTTCACGTGCGGACTCGATGCATGCGAGTTCAAATACCTGCCGCAGAAGGGCCGGATTGCGGATTTCCTCTATCTCCAGGATGTCGCGGGTAAGGATGGGAGTAATGATGGTGTCTTCCATCAGGTTGCGCCAGCGGTCTTCGTCGTGAATGTCCGGCGCCAGGCCGGGGAAACCACCGAAATAGATGTACTGCTGCATAGTGAAGCCAAAGGCATCCCTCATTTCATTCCACTCCCAGTAACCCATCTTGATGGGCTCGAAGCGACCTTCGAGAGATTCGTTCAGGCCTTTCTGAAGCAGAACGCGGGAAGAGCCCAGGAGAATGACCTTCAGGTTGCGTTTCTTTCTGGTATCCTCATCCCATTCCTTCTTGACCTGTTCGCTCCAGCCTTCTATCTTCTGCACCTCGTCGATGATGAGGATACGCTCCTTGTCTGCGTGGAGGTCCATCTTCATACGGGCTTCCTGCCAATGGTTGGGAATCCAGCTTGTATCGAAGCGGTTGACGCCGTCGGCGGAGAAGTAGTCGTAGGGAGTGTCTATTCCGTCGCAGAACTGATAAACAAGGGTGGATTTACCCACCTGGCGGGGTCCCATGATGATTTGCATCCGCCTTCGTGGTTCAGCCATCCGGCTCTTTAAGATAGCTAAGTGTTGTCTCTCGTATTGCATATTTCTGTAATTCGTTTTACAAATATATAAAATATATTTTACAAAATCATATAGATACTACTTGTAGCTTCACAATTCAAATAATTAGTCACGAAATAGATTTGCACAATCAAATAATAGTTGCCATATTTGCAACAGAAAAAGTCCTACTCGGAAGCGAAGGCCCTGGTTCCACCAAGGCGGTTTATGTAGCTTAAGCGGGGCTTTTTTTATGCCCGGTCCTGTACTCCGGTGTTGTAAACTTCCAGTGTCTGTACGGCATTGTCCAGAAGTCTTTAGGGACGGAAATCGGCGTGGTACTGCTGATATCGAACAGTTCGATATTGTCACAATCCTTGATATGCTCAAGAATGTGAAAGAACAGTTTCTCTTTCGCGATGGTGCGGTGTCCGCGCTCTGTTGCCCCGGCGGGAATCTCCTCATTCTTTTTGTTCAGCATGAATGAAATGGAACCAAGGACAATGTCCATGCATTGCAGGATAGAATGCTTACCGGAGTTGATTTCCACCACATCATCCATCCGAATCTTTATCCGAGCCTTGCGGAAACGGGAGTTCTGCTGCAAAGAATAGATGTGGGATTTGAAGGCATCTCGCTGATCCAAAGGATAAGGAATCTCGTCAAAATACAAACGCAGGTATACTGGCATTTCTTTCGGGCCATCGTGATAGGTTAGCCCAAAAGCGTGTTTGACAAACTGGTAGTATAGAAGCGAGTATCTGTTATGGACCTGTTCTGGACTGAGTCCTGTGGGCGTCTGGGCCGTCTCTCGGAACATAATACGGACTTTCAGGCTATTCTCCTTCAGGAAAGAAAAGAAGAGGTCCATTATCTGCTTGTATTTATCCAAATAGTTACCCGTTACTTTCACCCATTTGATTTCTCCATTCAGGTTAAGTTCGGCCTTTAGGGAGTCGATTGCCGATTTAATCATATCGTAGTCGATGTTGCGGACAAGGACGCCTCCAAAGAAATCTGTGTAGTATTGACCGTCGCTGACAGATTCGTCGCAATAAATGATGTACTCCATAGTTTAAAGTTTTTAATGTCGGACACAAATATAAAAAGCTTTCCGCTAAGAATAACAAATGGCAGTAACTTTATTATACAACACGCCCCGCATCTCTCGACGCGGGGCGCTTGCAATTCTAACCTAAAATTTAACCTATGAAAAAACTATTCGGTTAAGGTAAATTGCAAAGGGTGTGCCAAACTACTCGAGCTCGCTGACCAATTTGATGGATTTTATGCGGACCGGGGAGTCGGGGAGGCCGCGGCGGTCTGTGGGCACGGAGGCGATGGCGTCTATGACGTCAAAGCCTTCGAGGGTCTCGCCGTAGATGGTGTACTCACCGTCGAGGTGGCGGCAGCCGTCTTCGCTCTGGACGATGTAGAACTGGGAGCCGCTGGACTCCTTGAGGGGGTTGGCCATATCGCCCTTACGTGCTGCGGCGAGTGCGCCTTTCTTATGATGATGGTATGGGCGGATCTCCGCCTCGATCTGGTAGCCGGGGCCGCCGGTGCCGAACTGGGCCGCGTTATTGAGGTCTTTGGTGAGGGGGTCGCCTCCCTGAATCATAAAGTTGGGGATGACGCGGTGGAAGAGGAGGCCGTCGTAGAAGCCGGTGAGGGCGAGTTTGGCAAAATTGTCGCGGTGCTTGGGTGTGTCTGAGTAGAGCTTTACCCTGATGGTGCCGAGGCTGGTGTTGATGTCGAACACCGGCTCAGCGGGAAGATGTTCCAGTTGTTTCATTGCAAGGGTTACGAGTTCGGGCTCGCCTGCCTGCGCATCCTGGTTGCCCTCCTTGGTGTTCTTGTTGCCACCCTGGTTGCCGCAACCGACCAACGCCATCAGCGCCGCCGCAAAAAATACATATACAAACTTTTTCATTGTTGATTATTATTTTCCGAAAGATAGCTCATTTTCCGTAGAACGGCAAATCAATCCATCATCCGCCTGAGCCCGGAGGCAATGCGCTCGAGGCCCTCTCGGCAGAGGCTGCGCGGGCATGCGAGGTTGATGCGGATAAAGCCGTCGTCGCCATAGATGGCACCGGGGCCCGGACGCACGTGCTCGTTCAGGATCAGGCTGTCCACGATCTCCTGCGAGCCGCGCCCGACGGCGGACACGTCCACCCACGCGAGGTATGTGCCCTGAAGGTCAGTGACGCCGCATTCCGGCAGGCTGCGGGCGAAGAGTTCCCGCAATTCGCAGAAGTTCTGCCAGATATAGGCGTTGAGCTCCTTGAGCCACGGCTCGCCGTTGTTGTATGCCGCCTGCAGCCCAGCAACGCCGAAGGGGCCTACGTCTCCTGCCTGGTAGACGCCCATCACCCGGCGTATCCGCTCGCGCCACCCGGGATTGTTGCTGATGATGTTGGCAATCTGGAGGCTCGCGGTGTTGAAGGACTTGCTGGGGGAATTCATCGTCACGCAGCAGTCCTGATTCTCGGGGCAGACGGCGGCAAAGGGGATGAAAACGTGCCCGGGCATCTCGAGCTCGCAGTGGATCTCGTCGCTCAGCACCACCAGGCCGTTGCGGCGGGCGATTTCTCCCAGGCGCAGGAGTTCCTCCCGCGTCCAGATGCGCCCGGCCGGATTGTGGGGGTTGCAAAGCAGCAGCACCTTGGCCCGGGACGAAGAGCATCTGCGTTCAAGATCGTCCCAATCGATTGATACCGAGATACTTGTTCCGTCCCTGCCATATATCAGCCGGCTCCCGGAAACGATGCATCCGGCATTCTGGAGGACGGAGAAGAAACAGTTGTAGGCGGGGGTCAGGAATACCACCTCGTCTCCGGGTTCCGTAAACGCCTTGATGCAGACTGCCAGGGCCGGCACGACGGCAGTGGTGTAGATTATCCAGTCTTTCTCTATCTTCCAGCCCCGGCGGCGGAAGAACCAGGAAATCACCGCATCGTAATAACTGTCCGGGACGGCGGTATAGCCGAAGACGCCGTGCTCCACACGTTTGCTCAGGGCTTCAATTATGCACGGAGCCGTGCGGAAGTCCATATCGGCCACCCACATCGGAATCACTTCGCCCGAAGGTACGCCGGTGCCGTTGGGCGCGTCCCATTTTACGCAGGCTGTCCCCCTGCGGTCTACAAAGGAATCAAAATCGTATGCCATACCGCAAAGATAATGATTATAGGGACTTCGCGAACAGTTTTTGGCGCAGGTCCTATATTTATGCCGAGACCTGCGCCACTGTATTGCGTACAAAGCTGATTTGCGGCGCGGGTCCCCAAACTTTTTTCGGACCTGCGCCACCAACGTTCCCGCGACGGGATTGTGAGAGGGCTCAGAGTCCTGTCGCGATAGGAAAAGAAGCAAAGAAGCCGCAAAACGCCCCGCGACGGGATTGTGAGAGGGCCCAGAGTCCTGTCGCATAAGGAAAGAGGCGGCGGAAGGGAGAAATTGCCACGCGACGGGATTGTGAGAGGGCTCAGAGTCCCGTCGCGATAGGAAAAGAAGCAAAGCAGCCGCAAAACGCCCCGCGACGGGATTGTGAGAGGGCCCAGAGTCCCGTCGCATAAGGAAAGAGGCGGCGGAAGGGAGAAATTGCCACGCGACGGGATTGTGAGAGGGCCCAGAGTCCTGTCGCTGAGGGGGAAGAGGAGGAAAAGCCGAAATAGTCGCATTTCGGCGGCTAGCCCGAAGGGCTGGGGGTCGGGGGCAGCTGCGCAGCTGATGGCGAGCACGCCGGGCGAATAAGCACTGCGGGAGATAGAAAGGGGTTTCGGGGGAATCTGTCCACCGTCCCCTGGGGGTGCAGGGGGATAGTAGAGGACTTCGCGAAGCGAACATCCTTCTATCTCAACACGAAAGAACTAGCAGAACCCGCAGGAGGAGTCTGAGGGGTCCGCCCCTCAGTGGTAATAGTATCTCAACAAAAACGGCCGCCGAAGGCGACCGAATGTTTTTGTTGAGATAGAAGGACTCGAACCCTCACTGACAGAGCCAGAATCTGTAGTGCTACCATTACACCATATCTCAATAATGGGACTGCAAAGGTACAATTCTTTTGATAAAAAGCAAAATTATTTTGCACCAATCATCACAATTGCCCAAACTTCGCAGCCTTCGCCGCGGCCGACGAAGCCCAGACGCTCCGTTGTGGTGGCTTTGACGCTCACCGCATCGGGGCTCACGCCGCATACGCCGGCGAGGCATTCGCGCATTGCAGGCACCAGGAAGGCAATCTTGGGAGCCTGCAGCGCGATGGTAATATCTGCGTTTACCAGCTCCCAGCCTTTCTCCCGCACCAGCGCCATCACGCGGCGCAGCAGGATCTTGCTGTCTATGCCGGCAAACTCGTCGGAGGTGTCGGGGAAAAGGTGGCCGATGTCGCCGAGGGCGAGGGCGCCGAGGAGGGCGTCGCACAGGGCGTGGATGGCCACGTCGCCGTCGGAGTGGGCCACAAAGCCCACCGCCGAGGGCACCTGCACGCCGCAGAGCCACATCGGCAGCCCCTCGCGGAGCTGGTGGACGTCGTATCCTTGACCTACTCTAAATGTCATACGTTTTGAGATTCTTCGCTTCGCTCAGAATGACAGAGGAAAACTCAGACTGATAGAGAAAACTCAGACTGATAGAGAAAACTCAGACTGATAGAGAAAACTCAGACTGACAACCGGTAGACTTTTCTGCAAACCTGTAGCCACCCTCGGCTCCATAAGAGGGAGGGGCCCATTTATGGGAGGGGTCGCCAAGCGACGGTTTGCAGAAAAGTCTACCGGTTGTCTAATCATTATACTATTCCGGAAAATCCGAGGAACGCCAACGCCATGATACCAACCGTAATGAATGCAATCGGAAGACCCTTGAAGGCGGCGGGCACGCTGCTGCGGGCGAGCTGCTCGCGCATGCCGGCAAAGAGCACCATTGCCAGGCCGTAACCGAGGGAAGTGGCTATGGCATAGACGGTTGCCTCGGCAAGATTCATCATGTGAGGGCCGCTGCCAAAGTTGAATTCCTTGGACACTACGGTAATGGCCACACCAAGCACGGCGCAGTTGGTGGTGATGAGCGGCAGGAAGATTCCCAGTGCCTGATACAAAGACGGGCTGATCTTCTTGAGGATGATCTCCACCATCTGCACCAGGGACGCAATCACCAGGATGAAGGCTATGGTCTGCAGGAACTCAAGGCCGAAGGGCACCAGGAGGTACCTGTTCAACAGATAGGTAACCACGGTAGCCAGCGTGATGACAAAACATACTGCTCCGGACATACCCGTTGCGGTGGACAGCTTGTTGGACACGCCCAGGAAGGGGCATACGCCAAGGAACTGCGCAAGCACGATGTTGTTTACGAACACCGCGGAAATGATGATGAGCAAATAATCCATAACTACCTCTTGGCCAATTTGTTGAACAATACCATAAGATACCCGAGCACGATGAATGCACCGGGAGCCATGACGAAGGCGAGGATGCCGTCGCCGGGGATGAACTTCCAGCCGAACACCGAGCCGCTGCCCAGAATCTCGCGCACTATGCCTATTACTACAAGCGACACAGTGAATCCGAGTCCGATGCCTATGCCGTCAAGGGCGGAATCGCCGACGGTATTCTTGTTGGCGAACGCCTCTGCGCGGCCGAGCACTATGCAGTTTACCACGATCAGGGGAATAAACAGACCAAGGGTCTCGTAAACCTCGGGCACGTAGGCCTGCATGAGCAGCTGCAGAAGGGTCACGAACGTAGCGATAACCACGATATACACCGGAATGTGCACCTTATCGGGCACCACCGGGGCAATCAGAGAAATAACTATATTGCTGAGAATCAGCACAAACATGGTTGCAAGGCCCATCTCCAGGCCGTTCATCGCGCTGGTGGTCGTTGCCAGCGTGGGGCACATACCGAGCACGAGCACGAAGGTAGGGTTCTCCTTGAGAAATCCCTTGGTAATCAAAGCTAACTTACTCATTGCCCTTAACTTTAAGATAAACGTCGTAAGCACTTGCAATGGCGGCCGTATAAGCCCTGGAGGTGATGGTGGATGCCGTGATGGCGTCCACATCGCCGCCGTCTTTGCGCACGGCAAGCTTGCGCTCGGCAGGGTCCCAGCCTTTGAACTGGTCTATGAACGCAACGTCCGTGGAACACTTGGCACCGAGGCCCGGGGTCTCGCTGTGGGAGAGCACTACGGTGTTGACTATCTGGCCGTTATCGTCTACGCCGACCATCAGCTTGAGAGGGCCACCGAAGCCGCCGGCGGAAGAAATGACGGCAATGCCGGAGCCGGGAACATCGTAATAGGAATACTCCACGCCGTCCATCTCAACGGTCTTGAGCTCCGGCTGGACGGAGAATTCCGGAAGTACGCGGGCAATGGATGCCGCGGTCTTGGCCGCCTGGGCCTCTGCGATGGGGCCGCTGGTCATGGCGTACACGCCGCCAAGGAGGGCGGAGCACACCAGGCACACGGCCGACAGGCTCAGAGCCATATTAAGCAAATTGGATTTAGCTGCCATACCTATGCCCTCCCGTATTTTTTCTGATGGAACGCCCTGTTGATGAGCGGAACGAAGCAGTTCATGATGAGGATTGCGAACGACATACCCTCAGGATATGAACCGAAGTAACGTATCATCATAACGATAATACCGATGCCCACGCCGAACACCACTCCGCCCCAGTTGCTCATAGGCGAGGTGACGTAGTCCGTGGCCATGAAGAGTGCGCCGAGAAGCACACCGCCGGTAAGCAGGTTGAAGCCGATGCCGGTGTAGTGTGCCGGATCCACTGCGTGGAAGATACCTGCAATAAGCGCAATGGTAAGCACTATGCTGAGCGGGATCCAGGGCTTGACAACCCGTCGGATAAGCAGATAGCAGAAACCGACCAGCAGGGCGATTGCCGAAATCTCGCCGGAGGAACCGCCGATATCGCGCAGCAACATGCTCATATCCATGCCGTTGGCGGAAAGCACATCGCCAATGCTCTGGCCCGACTTGAGACCCTCTTTGATGAGGGACAGAGGCGTGGAACCGGTAACGGCGTCAACTGCGGTAAACGAGTTGGCGGGCATGGTCCAGTTTGTCATCTGCACGGGGAACGACACGAGCAGGAACACGCGGCCCGCGATTGCCGGGTTGAACAGGTTCTGCCCGAGGCCGCCGAAAGACATCTTGACGACGCCGATGGCGAACAGGGCGCCGATGAACACTATCCACCAGGGGGTGGTGCAGGGCAGGTTCATTGCCAGCAGGATACCGGTTACGAGCGCCGACGTGCCGCTGAAGAGGCCGGGACGCTTGAACAGGTAGCGGGCGATGAGCCACTCGAGCCCGACGCAGCTGACGCAGCTCACAGCGAGAACGAGCAGCTGCGACCAGCCGTAGAACAGGAATGATACGAGCAACGCAGGCACCAGGGCGATTATGACATCGCGCATGATTCCGTCCGTAGATGCGGGCGAATGGAGGTGCGGCGAGGGGGAAACAATAACTTTATCCATAGGGCTCGGTTATTTTTTAGCGTTTCTAGCCCTGATGACGGCCATCACCTGGCCCTTGGCCTGGCGGATGTTGTCCAGCAGGGGGATGTAGGCGGGGCAGCTGTACTGGCAGCAGCCGCACTCGATGCAATCCTGGGCGGCGTTCTGCTCGAGGGCGGCAACGTCGCCTGCTGCATAGAGCGATTTGAGGAGGAAAGGCTCGAGGCCCATAGGGCAGGCGTCGGCGCAGCGGCCGCAACGGATGCAGTTGCTCTCTGCCTTGCGCTCGGTAACGCCGCTGAGGTAGAGGATGGACGATGAACCCTTGACGGTGGTGGCGTCCAGATTGGCGATGGCTTTGCCCATCATCGGGCCGCCGCTCACAATCTTGACCGCCCCTTCGGGGATGCCTCCGGCATACTCTGCGATGAACGACAGAGGCACGCCGATGCGGAAGAGGTAGTTATGCTGCCTCTCCACTGGGAGGCAGTCTCCGGTAACCGTCAATACGTTGGTTACCAACGGCTTATTCTTCTGTACGGCTTCATATACGGCAAGGCTGGTGGCAACGTTCTGCACCACGGCGCCAACGTCGATAGGCAGGCCGCCGGACTTTACCTGGCGGTGCATGACGGCATCTATGAGCTGCTTCTCGCCGCCCTGCGGATAGCGCTTCTTGAGCACGGCGACCTCCATATTGGGATATCCGAGCTTTGCCACGGAAGCGCGCGCGGCCGCTATGGCCTCGGGCTTGTTCTCTTCTATGCCGATGACGCAGCGGCAGCCTCCGAGCACCTTCTGCATGATGGCGGCGCCCACTACTATCTCGTCTGTGCGCTCAAGCAGGATACGATAGTCGCTTGTGAGGTAAGGCTCGCACTCCGCTCCGTTGAGGATGAGGCATTCGGCCGTCTTGCCGGGCGGCGGGCAGAGCTTGACGTGTGCGGGGAAGGTCGCGCCTCCAAGGCCCACGACGCCGTTCATCTTTACGCGGTCCAGGATGAAGGCCTTGTCTTCCGGGATATCCGTTACGAGCTCGGGACTGAGGTCAATTCCCTCGGCCCACTCATCGCCCTCTACGGCAATCTCTATATGCATCTGGTTGAAGCCTGCAAGGTCTTTGCGGGGACCGATGGACTTGACGGTACCGCTCACCGGAGAGTGGATGTAGGCTGATATGAACCCGCCCGGCTCGGCTATGATCTGGCCCGCCTTTACCTTGTCCCCTACTGCCACAACGGGCTTTGCCATTGCGCCAAGGTGCTGGAACATAGATACATACACCTTGTCCGGCAGGGGCAGGACCTCTATCTTGCGCTCGCGGGCTATCTTGCTGTCGGCAGGATGGATGCCGCCGATCGAGAATGTAAGTTTACCCATTGCTTTCCTCCTTTTTTACTTCTGCCTTGGCGGCTTCCGCAGCCTTGGCCTTACGGTCTGCTATGCGCTTCTTTACGGCCTCCTTGTCGAGCTCCTTGGGGAAATTGACCCCGTGGATGGCTCCGGTGGGGCATACGGCCTCGCACTCGCGGCAGAGCTTGCACTTGGAAGCGTCGATGTAGGCTACGTTGTCCGCCACCGTGATGGCGCCGTGGGTGCAGGTCTTCTCGCACAGGCCGCAACCGATGCAGGCGGCAGCGCAGGCCTTGCGGGCCACGGGGCCCTTATCTTTGTTGATGCAGCCGACGTACTCCCTCATTCCGCGGGGGCCCTTGGCGCGAAGCTCGATGACTCGCTTGGGGCACGCCGCAGCGCACTTGCCGCAGGCGGTGCACTTGCTCTCGTCCACCACCGGCAGGCCGGTTACGGCGTCCATGCTGAGGGCTCCGAACTGGCATGCGGCAACGCAGTCGCCGCAGCCCAGGCAGCCGAAGAGGCATCCGGTGTCGCCTCCGTAGAGGGCGGCTTTGACCTTGCAGCTCTGAGCGCCCTGATAGGTGTTGGTGCGGGGACGTACGGCGCAGCTGCCGTTGCAACGCACCACCGCAACAAGAGGAGCGGCCTCGCTAACCTCGCATCCGAGGATGGCGGCGACCTTCTTCATAACATCGCTCCCGCCGACGGGGCAATAGTTGGCGTCCAGATTGCCGGCCTTGACCGCCGCGTCTGCAAACGCACGGCATCCGGCAAATCCGCATCCGCCGCAGTTGGCGCCGGGAAGGGTCTTTTCGATTTCGTCTATCCTGGGGTCTTCCTCAACCCTGAACTTCCTGGCGATCCAGAAGAGCACCAGACTCAGCAGCAGGCCGAGGACCGTAAGGATGACGACGGTCCAGATTATTGTATTGGTCATTTCAGGTAAAATGTATATTCTTTACTTAACTTGCCCCGGAAGAGGAAGATAACCAGGTAGCACACGAGCACGGCACCAATCGCGCCGAGCCCGGCCCAGAGTTCTCCCACACCTATGGAATTGAGCACGAAGAGCGCTACGAAGAGCACCACCAGCGGCATGCCGTAGGCTATGAAAACGGCCTTGTAGCCCATTGCCTTGCGGAGGGCCACCTCAACCTCGTCTCCCACCTGGCGCGGATGCCAGGCGCTGGTGCGCACCTGCACCTCCTTGACCTTGGCCTCTCCGAGGCTGCAGAGCCCCTTGGCATGGCAGGCCGAACAAGCAGACTCCGAGATTATCTCGATGGTGGTAATCTCGGGGTCTATTGCTGTAATTATGCCTTTATGTGTGATTTCTTCCATCAGAATTCGGGTGTGGGGCCAAAGCCGCCGTACTGGCCGCCCGGGTAGGGCGCGTCGTCGGAGTTCATTGCAGACTGGACCTGACGCACGGCGAGGCTGTCCAGGGCCTCGTCCATCTCCAGGAAGCGGATGCGCTCGCTCTTGAAGATCATGTCTATATCCCGCGTCTCTCCGTTACGGTGCTTGGCAATTATGATCTGGGTCTTTTCCCTGTCTTCTATGTTCTCGCTGAGGCCTACGTAATCCGGTCTGTGGATGAAGATTACCATATCCGCATCCTGCTCGATGGAGCCGGACTCGCGCAGGTCGCTGAGGAGCGGCTTGCCGGCGCTGCCCGCACGGGTGACGGCCTGGCGTGAGAGCTGGGACAGCGCGATGATGGGGATGTCCAGTTCCTTGGCGGTTGCCTTGAGGGTGCGGGAAATGGCCGCGACCTCCTGCTCGCGCATGGCCTTGAGCTCCACGGGGCCCTGCATCAGCTGCAGGTAGTCTACCACTATGAGGCGTACGCCCTTGTTCTTGACGAGGTTCTTGGCCTTGGTGCGGAACTCCATTATGGACATGCCGGGCGTATCGTCTATATAGAACGGAGCCTTGGAGAGACTGCGGAGCTTGAACTCCAGCTGTTCCCACTCGTACGGCTCCATCTTGACGCTGCCTTTGATCTTGTCTGCAGAGAGGCCCGACTCGCTGGTCATGAGGCGCTTGACAAGCTGCTTGCAAGACATTTCCAGCGAGAAGACGGCCACCGGGATGTGATGGTCGACCGCTGCATTGCGGGCGATGTTGAGCGCGAACGCCGTCTTACCCACGGATGGGCGGGCGGCAAGGATTATGAGGTCTGACTTCTGCCAGCCGTTGGTGATGCGGTCTATGCTCACGTAGCCAGACGGCACGCCGCTGAGCCCCTCGCTCCCCTGCTGCTCCTGGATATCGTTCATCGCCTCGTTGATGATGCTGCTGATATCCTGCACCTCCTTGCGCACGTTGCTCTGGATGGCGTCGTAGACCTTGGTCTGGGCCTTGTCGATGAGGTCGTCTACGTTGATGGACTCGTCGTAGGCGTCTTTGAGGATGTCGTAGGAGGCGGTGATAAGGTCTCTCTGGATGCACTTCTGCTTGAGGATCTTGACGTAGTACTCCATATGGGCGGCACTGCCCACTTTCTCGGACAGGCCGGCAAGCACTACGGGGCCGCCCACGGTCTCCAGGTCTCCCCTTTCCTGGAGGCGGTTGCTCACCGTGATGATATCCACGGAGATGTGGTCTATGACCAGGGAGGCCATAGCCTCGTAGATCATACGGTGGCGCTGGTCGTAGAAGCAGCTCGGGGTGAGCTCTTCCATTGCCAGGTCTACGCACGAGGCCTCAAGGAGCATGGCGCCCAGTACTGCCTCCTCCACATCGAGGGCCTGAGGGGGCTTGTTGCCCATCTCGAGCCCCAGGGTGTCGAGGTCGGCGGCCTGGGCCTTCTTGCGGGGAGCAGCCATAGCTACTCTGCGCTAGGGGTTGCGACGATTATGCGGCCGCAGTGCTCGCAGATGACGAGCTTCTTGCCGGAAGCGACCTCGATGAGGCGCTGAGGGGTGACGGTGTTGAAGCAACCGCCGCAGGAGTCTCCGTTGTAGACGGTTACCACTGCAAGGTGGTTGTGTACGCTTGCGCGGATGCGGTTGTAGGCGCTGAGGGTGCGCTCGTCCAGCTTGGCGGCAAGGGCGTCGCGGTTCTCCGTGAGCACCTTCTCCTCCTTGGCGGTGGACTCAACTATGCGGGCGAGCTCCTCGTTCTTGGCCTCGAGGTCTATTGCCAGCACGTCCAGCTTGGTCTTGACGTTCTCTATTGCGGCCTTGTTCTCTGCGATGGCGTCTTTGCTCTCTCCGATCTTCTTCTCGTCTATCTTGCGGAGGATGCCGAGGTTCTCGAGCTCCTTGTTGATGGAGTCGAACTCGCGGGAGTTGGAGATTTTCTCCAGCTGGGAGCGGTAGCGCTCGATTTCTCCGTCCAGAGACACTATATCGTCGTTCATTGCGGCGATGTTGTCGTTATACTGGGCGATGACCTGCTGCAGGGAATCGATGCGGGCGTTGCAGGCATCTACCTGGGCCTCCAGGTCGGCCACCTCTGCGGGAAGCTCGCCGCGGAGCAGCACGAGCTTGTCTATCTCGTTGTCTGCTTTCTGGAGCTCGTAGAGGATGTGGAGTTTTTCTTCGGTGTTGGTTTCGGAATCGGCAAAAGTCTTCTGCAGGGAGACAAAAGTCTCGCGCTCGTCTATGGGTGCCGAGATCTTCTTGGATTTCTTAGTTGTGGCCATATTTATTATATTCGTATTATCGGGAAATGCAAAGTTAAGTATTTTTTCTATTAAATGGAATTCTTGATTTCCATAAGTTGGGCCCGGATTTCCTTGAGCGATTCAAGGGCCTTTACGGACTTGCTCACGCTGGCTTTCTCTGCCTGGAGCTGCCTTGCGGCGCCCTCCAGGGTAAGCCCTTTTTCCTTAACCAGATAGTGTATCTGCTTGAGGACCTCTATGTCGTCTGCGGTGTACTGGCGGTTGCCCTTTGCAGTACGGTGCGGCTTGAGGTACTTGGGGAAGGAGTTGGACCAGAACCTCACGAGCGAGACGTTCTCTCCTATGGCTTCCGCCGCTTCTGAAATTGAATAGAACAGTTTTTCCATATTGTTAATCCATTGATTGACGTGTGTGTGCTGCCATATAGACCATATTCGAATAGTCTTCCGGGGTGACGGAAGCAAAGAAGTAGCTGAGCGGGTCCAGCACCAGCGAGTCGCGCCTCACCTCGTAGTGGAGGTGCGGGGCGTACGAGTTGCCGGACATTCCCACGGTACCCACCACGCGCCCCTTGCTCACGGCCTGCCCCTGCTGGACATTTATCTCCCGCAGGTGCGAATAGCGCGTTACATATCCTCCTTTGTGCTTGATTTCCACAGTGTTACCCTCTCCGCGACGGGACTTGTTGACCTTGGCCACAATGCCGCTAGCCGTAGCGTACACCGGAGCCCCCTGCACAGCAATCAGGTCCACCCCGTTGTGGCTGGCGTCCGTGGTGTAGAAAGGGTTGGTCTTTGTGCCGATGCCGGCGCCCACCTGCGTGTAGTTGAGAGAGTCGATGGGGATTGTCATGGGCGGCATGACGAACTCCTTGCCGGCCAGGGCGTTTGCTATGCGCGCAAACAGGCTGTCCACCGCCGCGGCGTCCTTTACCAGCGCATCGGCCTTCTCTGCGGTATAGAACACCAGGCGCGCGTCCGGGATGGAATCGCTGCCGAAGAAGATGTCCATAGAAGACACCGGGTCTCTCCGGGGAGGCGTGGAGTGGAAGATATCCCTGTAGATGCCCTCGTCCTTGCCGGAAAGGCGCTCGATGTCTTTGGAAACCGCATCCACCTTGGCCGTGAGGGACGGATACATCTCTGCATAGGCCTTGTTCTCTTGCTGCAGGCGCTTCTCTTCCGGGGTGCTGTAAATGAGAGCCAGCCCCGCATATCCTAAGGCGGACAGGGCCAATACCGTAAGGATGAACCTCAGTATGGTCCAGAGCCACTTTGCTATGATCTTATTTTCTCCCATTGGTTCCCTGTTGTTTCTGGCGCCGGTTCATGCTTGCCGTAGTAGGGCGGGGGCCGCCGGCGGTCTCTGTGCTGCGCTTGTCTATCATGGCCCTGTACTCCTCTACCGGCATCTCCATATCCATAAAGCTCATCGGGTTGATCTGGTGGCCCTTGAACACCACCTCGTAGTGAAGGTGCGGCCCGGTGGCCTTGCCAGACTTGCCTATCTCGCCAATCTTGTCTCCTCTTTTGAGGGGCTGGCCCACGCCCACGTCCACCGTGTTGAGATGGGCGTAGCGCGTCTTATAGCCAAAGCCGTGGTTGACCACCACCACGTTGCCGTAGCCTTTGTAGTTGAACTCCACCTTCTCCACCACTCCGTCGCCTGTAACATACACCGGATTGCCCACCTTGGAGGCGAAATCCTGCCCCATATGGCGCGCAAGGCCTCCGTACACCGGGTCTTCCCTGGTGCCGAAGGGGCTGGAAAGGTGATACGTACCCTTTTTGGGAAGGATGGGCGGCACCGCCGGAATGTGGGACACAATGTCTCCCGCCTCCTTTGCCACCAGCTCCACCTCGCCGAGCGACGCGAGCTGCCTGCCGATGCGGTCTCCAACCTCGCCGAGGCGCAGGTCCAGGGCCTGCATGTCGTTGGCGGAAGAGTCGGCATACACGGAGTCGCGGAGCGGGTCGAGCGCGAATATAGTACGGTATACCAAATCGTTACGCTCCTCCACGCCCTCGAGAGCGGTCTCGTATACGTCGAGCTTATGGCGGATGATCTCCATCCGGGACTGCCAGGCATCGTTCTGACGGCGCAGTATGGCCGTCTTGGGGAGGTCGTTCCCCAGATAGACGAAGTACAGCCAGTACGCGCCGCCCACAACAGCCACCGCCAACAGAGTCGTAAGTATGAAAAGAATTGTCTTCTTCACGCTGCAAATATACTAATTATTCGCCAATTAGGCACTCTTACCTAAAGTTGGCGGCGCCTCCGGTGTAAACCGGCACGAACGCACGGGGATAGTATTCAATTTTCGGGCCTTCACGGTCGAACTCCACAGAAAGAACGTCAAACTGCACTTCCTCGACGGCCAGAGCGGGTCTGCCGGGCCCTTCATGGAGGAACTGATTTGCCGCACGCACCATCCGGCGCCGCTTGTCCTGCCCCACATTGAACTCCGGCCGCACCGGCGCCCCGGCGCTCCGCGTCTTCACCTCCACAATGTGGAGGACTTTATCGCAAACAGAAATGATATCCAGCTCCAGATGCCCCGAGCGCCAGTTGCGCCTCAGTATCCTGTGGCCCTCTCCTATCAGAAAATCGCACGCCTCCTGCTCCCCGCGTTCTCCCACGAGTTGTCTTGAAGTTTTCATAGCAGTCTAAGATTAATCCATTATACACATATATAGTCGTTGGGATTCCGGAAGCCGGCAAGGAACGCCTTGACTTCCATACGTTTCTTACCCTCCAGCTGCAGCTCCGTCACGCTCACGGCACGGCCGTCGCCCGTAGCGATGCCAAGATAGCTCTTGCCGTCGCTGAACACCTGCCCCGGCACCAGCCTTCCCACGCCCTCCGGCAGCTCCTTCATCTTCTCCACCCTGAAAATCTTCAGCTGCTGGCGGTTAGCGTTGGCGTCCACTGCGGCAGCAGATAGCGCCTCTGGAACTCTCTCCTCTGCGGCAGTGGCCTTATTCTCTGCAACTATACCGTCTCTGGCGAAAGCGGAGGCAACTGTTGTGTCGGAAAACTGTGGCCGCCCGTGGCCACATGAACGGGGGGGACCCGCTGACCCGAAAGGGGCAGTGGGGGGGATGAGCGAAGCGAAGTTTTCCGACACAATAGTTGCCGCAGCGGTAGCCAGAGCTATTTCCGTATAAGCTGTAGGATACGGCGACAGACCGCGGATGAGGTTGCGGACCTCGGTGGCGGAACGGGTCCAGTCTATGCGGGTGTTCTCGCGCGTGAGCTTGGGGGCGGGGCGGAGAACCTCGGAGCCCTGAACGAAAGAGCGCTGTACGCGCAGCTCCACGTTGCGCTGGATAATCAGCTCCACGGTATCGCACACAAGGTCGCTTCCCAGCGCCATCAACTTGTCGTGCAGCGTGCCGGCATCGTCGGAATCTTCAATCCTGCACTCCTGGCGCAGGATAATGCCGCCGGTGTCTATGTTCTTGTCGAGCATGAACGTAGTCACGCCCGTCATCTTCTCTCCGTTTATAAGCGCCCAGTTGATAGGGGCGGCGCCGCGGTACTGCGGCAACAGCGACGCATGCAGGTTGAAGGTACCCAGACGCGGCATCTGCCAGACCTCCTCCGGCAACATGCGGAAGGCCACCACCACAAACACATCGGCCTTGAATGCCGCCAGCTGTGCGAGGAACTCCGGATCCTTCAGCTTTACCGGCTGGAGCACCGGGATGCCGTTCTCCACCGCATACTTTTTGACGGCGCTCTCGTTCACCTTGAGACCGCGGCCGCTCGGCTTGTCGGCCACCGTAACCACGCCGACCACCTTGTAGCCGCGCTTGCGCAGGGCGTCCAGCGGCGCCACTGCAAATTCCGGCGTGCCCATAAAGACTATGCGAGGCTTGCGGAAGAAGCCCACCACAATGCTCACCAGCTTGCGCCAGGTTGCCTTGAATGTATCCATATTGAAGAGTTCTGCGTCCCGAATGGCCTTGTAGGTAAAGAACACCCCTATGGGCGCCAGCACATACGAGGCCACAAAAACACCGTTGAAAGCATCTACGGTGCCGTCCTTGGCCAGCTTGGTGCCGGTAATGTCCACAATCCAGTAGATGACGAAGAACAGCATGGAGAAAATGGCGCTCATACCTATGCCGCCCTTCTTGATCATTGCGCCGATAGGCGCGCCTATGAAGAACAGCAGGAAGCAGCACAGGGCCGTGGCGAACTTCTTGAACAGCTCCACCGAAGTGCGGCGCAGGTAGAAGGTAGACTGATAGACGTCGTGGTTGTAGCTCATAACGTCTCCGCTCATCCTGTCGGCCTGCGATGATGCACGGTCGCACGCAGCCTTGATGGCCTCGTAATTCTTCCAGCGGAGCATGTTGTCGGCCTTGTACGGCACGCTGCGGGAGCCCCGGCGGGCGGTGTCCAGCTGGGCGCGGAACTCAAAGGCGCCGTCGTTGCGGATGCGGCGATAGTGGTTGTCGAAGGCCTCGGCGTTATGGCGCTCGAGCGAGTCTTTCTGGGTCTTGAGCTGATCCAGGCGCATGGATTTGGCCTGGTCTGCAAAGCGTGTGGTGTCCGACTTCTCGAAGGCGTAGTTCTTGAGCGGGATGAGCAGGTCTTCCCGGGCAAAGTCCACCCGGCTGAGGGCCAGGGACGTATCCCGGTACGTCATCTGGTTGGTCTCGTTGTAGTTGCTGCCGTTGAAGAGGGTGAAGGTCAGATAGTCCTTTGCCTTGGAGATGCGGATTATGGCGCTGTCTGCGATGATGATGGACACGTTGCCCTTGCGGGAGGTGTGGTCGTACACCTGCACGTTGTACATCATCCCGGAGTCGTCGTTCTGGTCTTCAACACGCAGCACGTAGCCCTCGATGCCCTCGTAGAAGGTTCCGGAGGGGATCTTGATGCTGCCCTTGGTGCGGGTTATATCGTCCCGGAGGGTGAAAATCTCGTTGTACGCCTTGGGCACGAGGTTGTTGGTGACGAAGAACGCGCCCACGCTGATGATTGCGGCCAGCACGATGAGCGGGGCGATGAGGCGGCCCAGCGAGATGCCGGCGGCCTTTATGGCCATCAGCTCCTTGTTCTCGCCCATCTGGCCTATGACCATCATGGAGCTCAGCAGCACCGCCAGCGGCAATGCCGTGGGCAGGATGGTAAAGGCGCCCCACATCATGAATTCCAGGATGACGCCCAGGCCGAGACCCTTGCCGACGAGCTCGTCGATGTATATCCAGAGGAACTGCATTACCAGCACGAACACAACAAGGAACAATATCGCGACGAAGGGTCCGATAAATGCCTTGAGTGTGAACTGGTCCAGTTTCCTCATTCCGGGGAGTGCCTATTTGCGGGTTGCGGCTGCCACGAGCGCGTCGAGAGCGTCCTTGAGGCCTGCAAGATTCTTGCCACCGGCGGTTGCGAGGCCGGGCTGGCCGCCGCCGCCGCCCTGGATGAACTGGGCGCCCTCGCGGATGTCTTTGCCGGCGTTGCGGCCCGCGGCCACAAGGTCGTCTGAGTACATCAGCATAAGCTGGGGCTTGCCGCCGGCCTCGAATGCAGCCACGAGCGCGGTGGCCTTAAGCTCCTTCTGGAGGGCCAGGGCGGCGCCCCGCAGCATTGCGGGGTCTATGTCGAGGTTGGAGGAAGGGGCGATCGTGATGAGCTTCATGCAGCCGCAGTCTTCTGCCTTGTCGCAGAGCTGCCTGGCGAACTGTGCCGCCTTGGCCTTTGCAAACTCCTCCGCCTGCTTCTTGAAGGTGGCGTTGTCTTCCACCATCTTCTGGATGGCTCCGGCAAGGTCCGGCACGTTGTTGAAGAAGGAGCGTGCGGTCTTGAGGAGGTTCTGCATACCCAGCACCATCTCTTCCGCCTCTTCTCCGGTAACGGCCTCGATGCGGCGCACGCCCGCTGCTATTGCAGACTCGCCCACTATCTTGAAGAGGCCGATGTTGCCGGTGGCGGAAGTGTGGCATCCGCCGCAAAGCTCCACGCTGGGGCCGAATTTGACCACGCGCACGCGGTCCCCGTATTTCTCTCCAAAGAGGGCCATGGCGCCGAGGGATTTGGCTTCGTCCATCGTTGCGTCGCGCTTCTCGGCGAGCGGGAAGTTACTGCGTATCAGCTCGTTGACGCGCTTTTCGACGGCCGCTATCTGCTCGTCGCTCATCTTCTCGAAGTGGGAGAAGTCGAAGCGGAAGCCCTTGTCGTGCACGTAGGAGCCCTTCTGCTCCACGTGGGTGCCGAGAACCTCGCGCAAGGCCCTGTGCATCAGGTGGGTGCAGCTGTGGTTGTTGGCTATCTTCTGACGGCGTGCGGCGTCGACCTCAAGCCGGAAGGCTCCGGTGCAGTCCTGCGGCAGACGCTCCGCGATATGGATGGTGAGCTCGTTCTCCTTGACGGTGTTGAGGATCTTTATCGTTTCTCCGTCGGCGGCGGTAATGGTGCCGGTGTCGCCTATCTCTCCGCCCATCTCTCCGTAGAACGGGGTGCGGTCGAAGACCAGCTGCAGCATCTCCTTGTTCTTCTGCACCACGGTGCGGCTCTTGAGGAGCTGTGCGCCCTCGAGGACGGTGCCGTCGTAGCCGGTAAACTCCACGTCCTCGCCGTCGTGGTAGACCGTCCAGTCTCCAAAGCTGTTGGCGGTGGCGTTGCGGGCGCGGTCTTTCTGCTGCTGGAGCTCCTTGCCAAAGCCTTCAAGGTCGACGGTATAGCCACGCTCGGCGGCAATGAGTTCCGTAAGGTCGATGGGGAATCCGAAGGTGTCGTACAGCTTGAACGCGTCGCTGCCGGGGATGACCTTGGCGGCGGCGTTGCGCTCCATGCAGTCGTCCAGAAGCTTGATGCCGCGGTCCAGCGTGCGCAGGAACGCGAGCTCCTCCTCGCGGATGACGGACTCGATGAGCTTCTGCTGGGCGGGGAGCTCGGGGTAGGCGTCGCCCATATCGTCCACCAGCTGCTGCACGAGCACGCAGAGGAACGGCTCGTTGAGGCCCAGGAAGGTGTAGCCGTAGCGCACGGCACGGCGGAGGATCCTGCGGATGACGTATCCCGCTTTGACGTTGCTGGGGAGCTGGCCGTCGGCGATGGAGAAACTGATGGCGCGGATGTGGTCTGCGATAACGCGCATAGCCACGTCCGTCTCCTGGCTCTCTCCGTATTTGTGGCCGCTGAGCTCGCCTATTTTTGCGAGCATGCCGGTAAAGACATCGGAGTCGTAGTTGCTGTTCTTGCCCTGGAGCACGGCGCAGAGGCGCTCGAAGCCCATTCCGGTGTCGATATTCTTGGCGGGGAGGGGCTCCAGGTGGCCGTCGGCAAAGCGCTGGAACTGCATGAAGACGAGGTTCCAGATCTCTATGACGTGGGGGTCGGACTTGTTCACGAGGTCGCGCCCGGGGATGCCTGATGCGGCTTTCTCCTCGGCGCTGCGGATGTCGATGTGGACCTCCGAGCAGGGGCCGCAGGGGCCGGTATCGCCCATCTCCCAGAAGTTGTCGTGCTTGTTGCCCAGGAGGATGTGGTCCTCGGGCAGGTGCTTGAGCCAGGCCTCTTTGGCCTCCTGGTCCATCTCGGTGCCGTCTTCAGGGGCGCCTTCGAACACGGTGGCATAAAGGAGGTTCTTGTCTATTCCGTACACATCCGTGAGAAGCTCCCAAGCCCAGTCGATAGCCTCGGTCTTGAAGTAATCGCCAAAGCTCCAGTTGCCAAGCATCTCGAACATGGTGTGGTGGTAGGTGTCGTGCCCAACCTCTTCCAGGTCGTTATGTTTTCCGCTGACTCTCAAGCACTTCTGTGTGTCTACGGCGCGGTTGAATGCAGTTGTCTTGTTGCCGAGGAAGATGTCCTTGAACTGGTTCATTCCGGCGTTGGTAAACATGAGGGTGGGGTCGTTCTTTACGACCATGGGGGCCGAGGGCACCACCGTGTGCCCCTTTGAGGCGAAGAAGTCCAGGAACTTCTTGCGGATTTCTTTCGATGTAAGCATAGCTTACAAAGATAGTAATTTTTTGGGAATATGACGCGTAAAACGTAATGCGCTGATAATCAGCAAAAAAGTGAATTTCCATGGCGCAAAATGACACCAGGGAGATTCAGTTCTTGTTGATTTATAGTTACTTACAGAATACGGCCGGCGGAGTTACAGCGGCGTGGTGCGCACAGCGCGGACGTTGTATTCCGGAGCGTCTCTTGTGGGAGAACTACCTGTATCTTTACGGCAATAAATCGGATTGCTATAATCATACAAAATGTAAAACCATCCATTTGCAGAAAGATAATATCCATTAATCGGATATCCCTGGTTACCCAAGCCCAGACCTTTTCCCTGATCATTTTTACCGGTATTCGGTAAAAAGATAACGTTACCGTTGTATGCTCCGCGGCCGACTACCTTCCATCCTGCGTTCGGCTCGTCGAATGACCATTGGCAGTTGTCAACAAGCGCCTGCCATTCTTCCACCGTAGGAGAACGCCAGGGTGCACCCAGTATTGCAGTGGCGGCATCGTCTTCAGGATCCAGTACGGTTGTCGATAAAAGCATTTATTTAATCCAGCCATTAATTGAAGAATTGTTAGCATGATTTCTTTATCGCCTTAAATAATTCGCAAAATCTTTACATCCAGCATCAAATAGCCTTGCCAATTTAATAATGATTAGTATCTTTGCGGTGTCATTGTGAAATGATATTATTTTAGCACAATAAGAGGCATCCCATTCCGAGTGAGATGCCTTTTTTATCTCTCAGAATAATAGGGCCAAAGGGTGTAGTTTGCAACCGCCGGAATGCGTTTTACAAGCTAAAATGATTCACAATGAACAGAGAACGCACATTCCCTGCTGGCACGAAACTTCAAGTTGAAGTCAGAATGCCCGGTCTTGCCCGAGTGAGTTCGTACACCCGGATTCAGAACGGCAAGCCAGTGAAAGTCCTTTTTTATATCGGCTTCTCAAATGGCGCAGGTTAACGACTGAATAATCAGACCTGCGCCATGAAGGTATCAGGCAAAAGCTATTCTTCTACGTACACCGGGCGGATGCAGAGGCCGTAGGCGCGCTCCATCCTTGAGGTTTCAGGGACGGAATAGTAGCTGCTAGGAATCTTGAGGCAGTTCGCAAAGGAAGATGATGTCCAGGACATCTGGTCGATCTTGCTGGACCAGTAGTAACCGTCGGTGGACTTATCCGGCCACGCTAAGGTGCTGGCCAGGACATCGTCTTTATAGTATCCGGAAGTCCTGGGAATGAATATGAATCTATCGGCATACCCGTCCACAAGGCTGTGGAAACAATAGCCCCAGATGCCGTCGGCGTAGGAACTTAGCGCTTCTACTTTTGACTTGTCCAGCAGGTCGTTGATGTCATCAAGGGTCGGAATGCGCCAGGGGGCGCCAAGGGTTACGGTTGCGGCATCGTCTTCCGGCAGCAGGACGGCGAGTCCGTCCACGACACCCTGGTCCGGGCGGTCGGGATCGTATTTGGTGATCCAGGAGTACGAACCGTATGCATAGTTGTCCCAGGAGTATTTGGATTTGGGAGCCAGCTCTGCCCAGGCATAGTAGTTTCCGGCCTCGCCTGGTCTGCTCGCGCCGAGGTTCCTGGTGGCCCAGCAGACGTGTTTGCCGTCCCTTTCAATGCCAAGGTCTACATATTCGGGCATAGCAGTGAGAGTTACGCTTCCCTTGTAGTTCTTGCCGTTCTCTATCTTGGCATACTTGACGGCGGTATAATAGAGGCCGTCCTTGTCTTTTGCCAGGAAGAGGAATGCGGCCTTCTTTGCCTCCAGCGGAGTCATTGCAACATATACTGTAGAGGACACCTCATCCGGCCGGACCTCGATGAAGGGATAGTTGGCCGTATAACCGGGACGCACATAAGTCATCAAGTTGGATGAGAATATGGTTACGCTGGCAATGGGCATATTGAAAGTGAACCTGGTAATGCTTATCTGACTCTGGAACTGTACGGACTCCTCGTTGAAGACTACTTCCATTCCGTCTATGCTCTTGACCGTTACCTTGGCCTCTGAATAATCCTGATTCTTTGCTATATCCGCAAGGGTGCCCTTCTGAGACGGCTGATACACATAGTCCTGCCCCTTCTGGAGATACCGAAGGGTATAGGTGCTGCCGACCTTCATCGTCTTTGTTACGGTTCCGATGAGTTTGGTGGTGGTGCCGCTGCTCTGGGCCTTCATGGTTCCAAAGTCATAACTGCCGTTGCAGATGTAAACCACGTCTCCCTCTTCCCAGGATGCGGTTATGGTGTTGCCGTTCTCGCTGAGGGCCTTGGTGTCGCTGCCCTTGGAAGCCTCGATGCAAACATTCCATACCTGGGGAGAAACTTCCTCTGCCGCCTTGGGGGCATCGGGCTCCTCGGGCTGCAGGTCGACAACAGTACATGCCGTGAATGCGACTGCCATCGTCGCAGCGAAGAATAATGAATAAAACTTTCTCATATCAGATCCTCCCATGCGTTATCTTCATACTCAAAACTGTGGATGTCTCCGTCCGTGGAAACACATAAGACAAACTGGCTCTCCACCTCTACCAGATACTCGGTAAAGGGCGGAACATACTTGGCATTCTTCATAATCATAAGAAAAAGCAAACTCTAGAGGCAAATTTATGGTAATAAAACCATAAAAGAATGCCCTCGAGAGGCCTTTTTGACGAACCGTGGACTGCGGGTGACGAACCACCCTCCCCACAGGACGAGCGGCTCTATGGCGCAGGTCCGAAAAAAGTGCCGGGACCGGCGCCGCAAAACGGCAGTGTACGCAATACAGTGGCGCAGGTAACTGTTTCTGCAAAGCGTGAAACGCAAACTGCTGATATTCAACAAGAACAGGATCTCCCTGGCGCAAAATAACACCATGGAAATCCAGTTCTTGTTGATTTACAGTTACTTACAGATTACGGCGGCATCGGCCTAAAAAACGGGCCTGCGCCAAATTAGGGGGAAAGTGAGGCCGGATCAGCCGCGGATTACGGCGGCATCGGCCTGCAATTGCGCTCGGAGCTCCTCCAGCGAGCCGAAGCGGCGCTCGTCGCGGATGCGGGAAAGGAAGTCGATGGTGATGGGGAGGCCGTAGATCATCTCGTCGAAGTCCAGGATATAGGTTTCTATGGTCAGGACCTTCTGGTCGGAGACGGTGGGGCGGATGCCGATGTTGGTCATGCCAACGAGGGGATGCCCGATCAGGTCGGGCATGACGGAGGTGGAGTCGGGCATGACGGAGGATGACGCCGGGCTGGAGAGGGATTCGGAGGCCGAAGGCCGACCGAGGGGGAGCGCAGCGTTTTCGGGGGATTCTTCCCCCGTCCCCTGGGGGTGCAGGGGGATTATAGTGTCAGTCTGCGACGGCAGACTGACGCTGGTCCGAAAAACACCGTTTTTCGGAATCAGCATCAGCGGCTCGTAGAGCTTCATGTTGGCCGTGGGGAAGCCGATGGTACGGCCGAGGCGGTTGCCGGAGACGACTACGCCGTGCAACCTGTAAGGTCTTCCCAGCAACCTGGCGGCCGAGGCCACGTCGCCTGCCTCGAGGGCGGTGCGGATGCGGCTGCTGGAGACGGGCTCGCGGTCTATGCACACGGGCTCGGTGATGACGGCGTCCACGCCCTTGCGGGCGGCGAGCTCGGCGATGGCCTCGGGCCCGGCCTGCTCGTAG
>JAFZXV010000136.1 GCA_017616595.1 Bacteroidales bacterium | reverse complement strand
TTCAGCTCAGACCGGGATATCAACCCGCAGTACAGTCGCATCGAGTGGAACTTCACCCTCGGCAATATGGGCTCCGCTTATATGGCGATGCTTGCCGCCGACACGCCCTCGCCGCTGCTGCCCAAGGACGGTGCTCCCCTTGGCGGCGGTTCCGACAGGCCAGGCCCCGGAATGGGATTCCCGGGTATGCCTCCGGGAGGTTCGGATGACGTAGCCTTTGCCGACCCTCAGCCCAAGCCAGGCGCAAAGGCTCCCGGCGGCAAGCCCGATTTCGCCCCCGGCAAGCCCGGCCCCGACGGTGCCAAGCCCGATGAGGCCAAGGAGCCCGTAGAGGTGAAGATCGACCCTGAGGGCATCTCCGCCCGCATAGTCAAGCTGCCGTTCGGCGGCCGCAGGTTCTACTCCGACGGCAAGAAGATATGGCACGGCGACTTTGGCTCCACCCGCGTCTACGACCTCGCAAGCGGCAAAGACGAGGAGTGCGTCTCCGGCTCGGTGTCGTACCGCTTTGGAGACAAGAAGGCCCTGATACGCGACCGCGACGGCTACTCCGTTGCCAAGCTGGACGCCAAGATGAAGGGGGAGAAGGTCCCAGTGGGCGATGTGGTTGCCGTAATAGACTACCGTCAGGAGTGGGCGCAGATCTTCGACGAGGTCTGGCGCGCCTTCCGCGACGGCTACTACGTTGAAAACATGCACGGACGCAACTGGAAGGCCATCAAAGACAAATACGCCGTGCTGCTGCCTTACGTGCGTACGCGCCTGGACCTCAATTATATAATCGGTGAGATGATTTCCGAGCTCGCCTCCGGGCACGCGTATGTGACGCCCGGCGAGTATCCCAAGCCGGAGAAGATCCCCATGGGCCTGCTGGGCGCGGAGATATCCGCCGCCAAGGGCTACTTCCGCATAGACCGCATCCTTGAGGGCGCCCCGTACAGCGAGAAGCTGCGCTCGCCGCTTGCAGAGCCCGGCATCGGCATCAAGGCCGGCCAGTACATTACGGCCGTAGACGGAGTGAGCGTGTCCGGCGTGAGCAATATCTATCAGCTGCTCATTGGCAAGGCCGGAGTGCTTACCGAGCTCACAATCAACGACAAACCGGCCCCCGGCGGCAAGAAGGTGGTGGTAAAGCCCACCTCCGACGAGTATCCGCTCTACCACTACGAGTGGGTGCAGAAGAACATCAGGACGGTTGACGAGCTCTCCGGCGGCAAGGTAGGCTACATCTACGTGCCCGACATGGGGCCCGAGGGCCTGAGCGAGTTTGCCCGCTACTACTATCCTCAGCTCGACAAGGAGGCGCTGATCATCGACGACCGCGCCAACGGCGGCGGCAACGTGTCTCCGATGCTGATAGAGCGCCTAAAGAGGGATGTGTACCGTATGACCATGAGCCGCGGCTCCACCCTCACCGGCACGGTGCCCGACGGCGCCCACACAGGTCCTAAGGTGTTGCTCATCAACAAGTACTCCGCCTCCGACGGCGATCTGTTCCCTTGGAGCTTCAAGGCCAACAAGCTCGGAACCGTCATCGGAACCCGCACCTGGGGCGGCATCGTGGGCATCAGCGGCTCGCTGCCGTATATGGACGGCACCGACGTGCGCGTACCGTTCTTCACCAACTACGACCGCGCAACCGGCCAGTGGATTGTGGAGAACCACGGAGTGGATCCCGATATCCTCATAGACAACGACCCTCTTCGCGAGCAGGCCGGCGAGGACCAGCAGCTGCGCAAGGCCGTGGAGGTCGCGCTTGAGCAGCTCAAGGACCGCGTGCCCCTGCCGCCCGTCCCTGCACCCCGCACCTTCCCCGACCTCGGCCTGCCGCAGCTGCCGTAGCCCCTGCGTTTAGTGCTATCGATACTGCTTGATACTCAAGCACTTGCGTTTCGACCTCTGGGAGATTTTCCCAGAGGTCGTTTCGTATGTGGCTAAGAATCAATTTGTTTATTTGATAAACTTTATTTAGCTTTGTATGGTTTAGAATATAAACTTAAAACACCATAATTATGCGAACACGAAACACCAAGTACCCGCCGTTTCTGGCGATGCTGATGATGGCATTTGCCCTGGTCGGCTGCTCAGAATGCGAGGGCATCGATACTTTCAACAATATCGTTGCCCAGAATTCTCCACAGGCAATAGACGAAAGCGGAACTGCAACCCTCAGATTCTTCGTTTATTGGAACGAGAAAACATATGAGAGGCCGATTACGGATATGACGGTTACCTTCACCGCGACAAACGGCTCTTGCACGGCCAGCGCACAAACTGACGCCAACGGAGAAGTGGTGTGCATATTCAAGACGCCCGATCCCTACAACTTCGATGGCGGTTCTGTCAAGGCATCGGCCAAGGCGATAAACCACAACACAGAATCGGGCGACGTCGAATTGGGCGGATATGTTACGGCCGAGGCCGTGGTGCTCCCGCTGCTGCGTCCCAGCAAGTCAAAAGTCAAGCCCAAAATCAAGGTGATTGATGAACCTGTTACCGGCGAGGACGGAAAGACCCGGTTCGTTGTCAAACTTACAGAAGGAGAAGAAGGCGGCGTAACGGAAGACCCTCTGCCCGGCCGGGAAGTCAGGTTCGAGACAGATCCGGAAAAGGGCACGGTTACGGAAAAAGCCATAACTGACGAGAAGGGTGAGGCTGGCGCAGAGTTCGAGCCAAAAGACCCCGAGAACTTCGAGGGCGTGGACGTAACTGCCAAAGCCACAGTAAAATACTCAGACGGCGAGGTTGACGTAGAAACCAAGGTTCCTATTCAGAAGCCAGTAGAGACCGGCTTCCGGCTTACAGCCCAGGAATCTCCGCAGAAGGCTCAGCGCCTTGGCAACGACTGCGTATTCCTGCTGGAAAAACTCACGGATGGTGTGCCCGAACCTCTTGCCAATGCCAAGGTCACGTTCACGGCAGAGAACGGCAAGATAGACGCATCATTCCAAGAAGGCACGACCAATTCAGACGGCCTTGTACGAACCTTCTACAGAGTGCAGGACCTGCTGACTTTTGATGGCGGAAAGGTAACCGCCTCCGCCACGGTGGAAGACAATTCCGTGCAGGGCTTCATCGATGTCGAGCCTGCGGATATAGGTCTCAAGTTTGACTGGCAACCCGACCATCAGGCTCCTGGCTACTCGGACGGCGAGGCGAGTTATATGCTGTCTATCCAGTACACTGTACAGGAGCAAGGCCAGGAAGTTATGCTCCAGTATGCCTCCGAGGGCGATGTGAGCATAGAAACCGGCGGAGAAGGAGAAATCATTTCTCCCGAGGGCGCAAGCTCATTCCATTTCTCCAACAATATGAGTATCAAGTACAGGATGGACAAGCAGAAATATGCCAATACCTATCCTTACAATTACCCCGGAGACAAGATTACCGTCAAAGTGCAGTCGCTCAAGGAGATGCCAAAACTCCCCGAGAGCGGCACAGTAGGCGAGGCCATAGTAGACCGCTTCTCGCCGGCGCTCGTAATCAGCAGCAGTTCCCCCAACAAAGTGGACGACAATAACAGATGTACGGTCAAATTCAGCTTCAAAGACAATCTTACCGGCAACCCTCTTAAAGTAAAGGCCCAGTTCGAGGCCGAGGGCGGCAAGTGTACGGAAGAAGCGGAATCCGACGACAAGGGAGAGATCGACTGCTTCTTTGAGATGGACGTCAAATCCCTGCTGGTCGGCGGCAAGATAACCTGCACCGTTACCGAATTGGCATATACCGGAGGCGGTTTGATGACCATCATGCCAATCACACATCAGGCAACGGTCGACCCTTTGGACCTTACGTACAAGATTGAGCCGCTCCAGGCTGAATACGGATACGACCCGAATGGCGAGGCAACCGTTACCTTCCAGCTGTCCGGCAAGGAAGAAGCCACCGGCGTCACCTGGACGGAACTTCCGGGCCGCGTCATCCGCTTCCAGACCACCAACGGCAGCACCAACGCTTCCGGAGACTGGATGACCACCGACGCTAACGGACAGGTGTCCGTAGTCTTTAAAGGAAAAGACGCCACCGCAAACGGCATCATCAAAGCATACCATGAGTATCATAATGAGAACGGCGGCGTAGTTTACGCGTATTCCCCCGAGGTGCCGGTTGTGCCGATGGACTATACGATAGTCTGTACCAACAGCCCCCAGATGGCAGACCAGAGCGGGTCGGCGAGCCTCATCTACCAGCTGACCGGAGTCAACGGGCACGATGGAAAGACCTACAACAACGTTCCCGGGCGCGTAATCTATCTCACGCCATCCAACGGCAGTTGCCCTCCCGATGTCACAACCAACAACGACAGCAAAGCGACCATAGCCTTCCAGCTTACGGACCTCAAAGTCCAGGGCTCCGCAGAGGCACTCTTCAAATATAAGGTGAACGGCGCAGAGAAGCAGCTCGCCGCGGTCGGCATCGTAGAACCTTACGACGAGATTAAAGATGAAGCCCTCAAGAAGGCCAACAAGCTGAAAGACAATGTATATGTCATCGAAAAGGATGGCGCTAAGAAGGAGGTTACGGTGGATGATCTTCCTGACGGTGAAGGACCGCGCGACTACATTGTCTATGGCGCGAAAAAGGATAACGGCGAGACCAAGGTCCTCTTCCTGGAGTTCTGTAAAGAACATCCTGTTCATTATACCGTTGGCGGTGGAACAATACATATCCGTCCCGATCAGATAGGCAAGGAGATTGACATGCTCAAGGAAGACCCGAACGGGCTATGCTGGATGAACCTCTTCTCTTTGCAGGATGTAAACCAGGGTTATTCCGAAACCAACCCTGAAACCAGTTTCAGCGCCCCCGGCAATCCGGACATTGTAGAGGCCAAATGCAAGTTCACGCAGAACAGCGACGGCAGCCTGACGGGTCTCGCCTATTTCAAGAAGAAAGACGGCACTGAGGGCTACTTCAAGATGAAAGCCACCCGCAAAGCCAACTGGTCCGATTAATTTCTTATCTTTGCCCCTGTTATGGAAGAAAACTTTGACGCACTCGAAGTGATTGCCCGTACCAGGGGCAAGGTAGAGATGGACGGTTTACCCTCCGGCAAGAATCTTTTCCCCATGTGGGGCTGGCTCACGGCGTTTTTCTACGCGTTGGAATTCGTACTGATGAATCTGACGGGCCAGGAATGGTGCATCTGGCTATGGGTAGGAATACCGCTGATAGGTATCCCCCTGATGATTGCGATACTCCGCAAAGACCGCGAGCGCCTGCACATGCGCACCCACGGCTCCAAGCTGGTGCTGGACTATTGGATATTCGCTGCCTGCGCCATAGGCATCGGCGGCTTTGTGTTCGGGTTCTGCGGCATCTACGAGACTGTTGAGAATCCTCTGATCTGCCTTCTGGTGGGAATAGGAGCCTTCGTTACCGGAGAAACGGTACGCTACAGGCCTATGATAATCGGCGGGCTGACAGGAGCGGCAATCGGCATATGCTCTTTCCTGCTGCAGGGAGAGTTGTGGGTTTGGCAGACGCTGGCAATAGCTCTGTGCGCAATAGTGGCGCTCATAGTGCCCGGCTATATGTTCGAAAAGAAAGTTAAGGATGGAGTTTAAAGATCTGGATCCGTTGCTGCACAACGAGTTGCGCCTCAAGGTAATGGCGGCGCTCGACTCGTTGGACGACGCCGACTTCGTGTACCTGCGGGATCTCACCAAGGCGACGGCGGGCAACCTCAGTGTCCAGATCTCAAAGCTCGAGGAGGCCGGCTACATAAAGGTCTCCCGCAGCGGCGAGGGCCGCGGCTCCCACACCGTCTGCCGCATCACAAATAAAGGCTCCAAGGCCCTTCTGGCGTACCAGAAGGCCCTGATGGGCTATTTTGCAAAGAAAGACTAGCGCTTTTCCTTAAAGAAATCTGCAACAAGTTTACCGCAGGTTTCCGCAAGGGGGCCTGCGGTTACTTCTGTCTTGGGGTGAAGAAGGGAAGGGGAGTATAGGGAATAGCCGCGCTTGGGGTCGGGCGCGCCGTAAACTATGCGGCCCACCTGGGCCCAGCAGAGGGCAGCGGCGCACATGGGGCAGGGCTCTACGGTTACGTATAAGGCGCAGTCGTTCAGATACTTGCCGCCCATTGCCTCGGTTGCGGCGGTGAGGGCTATCATCTCTGCATGGGCGGTAGGGTCGTGCAGGCGCTCGGTCATGTTGTGGCCGCGCGCTATGATGCGGCCGCGGCATACCACCACGGCGCCGATGGGCACCTCGCCCTCTGCGCCTGCGGCCTGGGCCTCGCGCAGCGCTTCCTTCATAAAAAGCTCGTCGGTTGTCATAATCGCTCAAAGTTATGCAAGATGTTTGAAACTTTCAAAAAATATTGCATCTTTGTGTTTCAATATGAAACTTTTTCTGCTCGACGGCCACGCGCTCGTCTTCAAAATGTATTACGCCTTCCTTGGCCGCCCCATGGTCAATTCCAAGGGCGTAGATACATCCATCCTCTTTGGCTTTACAAAATACCTTCTGGAGTTGATAGACAGGGAGAAACCCACCCACATCGCCGTAAGCTTCGACCCGCCGGGAGGCACCTTCCGCAACAAGCTCTACCCGGAGTACAAGGCCAACCGCAGCGAGACGCCGCAGCTGGTCATAGACGCTCTGGAGCCCCTCACGGCCATCGTAAAGGCGCTGGACATCCCTGTGCTGATGATTCCTGGTTTCGAGGCCGACGACGTAATAGGCTCGATGGCCGTGCGCAGCGCCGCCGAGGGCTTTGACGTCTATATGGTAACGCCAGACAAAGACTACGGGCAGCTCGTGGCTCCCCACATCTGGCAGTACAAGCCCGGCAAGTCCGGGGCCGACAACGAGGTGCTCGGAGAGGCCCAGATATGCGAGAAATGGGGCATCCAGAACACGGCGCAAGTAATTGATATACTTACGATTTGCGGCGATTCGTCCGACAACGTGCCCGGCGTGCAGGGCGTAGGCCCCGTGGGCGCCTCCAAGCTGCTGGGCAAGTACGGCACAACCGACGGCGTGTACGAGCACCTCGGCGAGCTCACCCCCCGCCAGCAGCAGCTCTTCGAGGCCGCCCGCGGCCACATCGCACTCAGCCGCGAACTCGTAACCATCAAGACCGACATCCCCCTGGAAACCACCGCCGCCGATATGATCCTCGACCTCCAGTGGAACCAGGCCGTCGAGAATCTCTTCAAGTTGTACGAATTCCCCTCGCTCATACGGCTTGCAAAGAAGATCAGCGATGCTATATGGCAGGGACGAGATTTCTCGACTTCGCTCGAAATGACAAACGGAGGGCTCGAAATGACTAACGGAGGGGGTGGAGCGGCTTCTGAAGTCGTGAAACGGAGTCAGAAAGATGTCCCCGGAACCGTCTGCGCCCACGCAGTCGTGAGTGGGGGGGACCCGGGCGCGAGAGCGTCTGGGGGGGATGGATTTTTTGAAGCATCCAGTGGATGGTTCGAAAAATCCAGTTCCGGGGACATCTTTCTGCGCAGTGCCACGAAATCAGAAATAACAGACAACAGAATAGCAATTCTGCTGGATAATGAGAAGTTGTATATCGCAGACAGTCACGGAGTTGCGACCGGCAAACCAGAGGACTTCAAAGGCTTTCTGGAGAATCCGGAGATAACGAAAGCCGGCATTGGCCTGAAGGCGCAGATGAATGCATTGGTGTTGCAGGGGATAACGCTGGCGGGGAAGGTCCAGGACATCGAACTCCTTCACTACCTTCTGAACCCCGAGGCCTCCCACAAGCTGCAAGACCTCGCCCGCACCTTCCTCGGCGTGGAACTGGAAGACGCCGCCCCCGAGGCTCAGATGTCCCTCTTCGACGAGGCCCCCGAGGCCGACCGCAGCAAAGACGCCGCCGTCCTCATCCCCCTTGCAGACGCCCTGTTTGCCAGGATGGACGCCACCGACCCGCGCCTCCGCACGCTTTATGAGCAAGTGGAGGAGCCCCTGGAGGGCGTTCTGGCGCGCATGGAGCAGACCGGCGTTCGCATCGACCCGGCTGCCCTTCGCTCCTTTGCCGACGGCCTCCGCACCGGCGCCGACTCCCTGGAAAAGCAGATTCGCGAGCTTGCCGGCGCCCCCGATCTCAACATCAACTCTCCCAAGCAGATAGGGGAGGTCCTCTTTGAGAAGATGCGGCTCGACCCCCGCGCCAAGAAACCATCCAAGGGCAATTGGCCCACCGACGAGAAGACACTCCAGGAGCTCGCAGACCGCAGCCCCATCATAGGCATGATACTCGATTACCGCGGCCTCCGCAAGCTGCTCGGTACCTACATCGACCCGCTGCCCGGCTACATCAGCCCCCGCGACGGCCGCGTGCATACGACTTTCAATCAGGCACTTACGGCTACGGGACGCCTGTCGAGCTCCAACCCCAACCTGCAGAACATCCCCATACGCACGGAGCAGGGGAGGGAGATCCGCCGCGCCTTTGTGCCGCAGGAGCCGGGGTGCGTCATCATGAGTGCAGACTACAGCCAGATAGAGCTGCGCATCATGGCCCACCTCAGCGGCGACGAGCACCTCTCCGAGGCCTTCCGCAGCGGTGTGGACGTGCATGCCGCCACGGCCGCCAAGATCTTCGGCATACCCATCCAGGACGTGACTTCCGACCAGCGGCGCATCGCCAAAACAGCCAACTTCGGCATCATGTACGGCATCTCCGCATTCGGCCTCAGCCAGAACCTCGGATGCCCCCGCAGCGAGGCCAAACGCCTGATAGAAGATTACTTCGCCTCCTTCCCCAGCATACGCGCATGGATAGACGGCACGCTCGATGGCGCCCGCCGCAACGGCTACGTAGAGACGCTCCTGGGCCGCCGCAGGTACGTGCCGGACATCACCAGCGGCAACGCCACGGTGCGCGCGTACGCCGAGCGCAATGCCGTAAACGCCCCCATCCAGGGCACGAGCGCAGACATCATCAAACTGGCGATGATTGCCGTAGACCGCCGCCTCCGCGGGCAGCGGCTCCGCTCCCGAATGGTGTTGCAGATCCACGATGAGCTGCTGCTGGAAGTGCCTGAGGCAGAAGTAGATACCGTGCGCGACATGCTCATCCGCGAGATGCAGGGCGTAATCGCGCTTAACGTTCCTTTAACCGTAGAATGCAATTATGGCACAGACTGGCTCCAAGCCCATTGACGAACTGGTGCGCCGCGCTATAATTGGCGACGGCACCGCATTCACCGCCCTGTGGGACTCCAACATCGGAGCCCTTCGCGCCTATCTGGTCAAGAATATGAAGCAGCTGGACCACTTCTACGTAGAGGACGTCTGCTCCAAGACCTTCGAGAAGGCGTTCCGGCAGATAGGCAGCTACGACCCGGCCCTCGGGCGCTTTGACGTGTGGCTCAAGCGAATAGCCCGCAATACGGCCTTCGACGTAATAGAGCAGGAGGCCCGCAGGCAGCGCAGCTACGTGTCCATAGACGAAGACGGCCGCTCGCTGCTGGTGGCGGATACCCCCGACGCAGAAGACCCGCTGGACGAGGTAATCAAGACGGAAACGCGCTCGCGCACCGGCCAGCTGGTGGACCGTTTGCCCGAGATCTACCGGGACATTGCCCGCAAGCGCCTCATCGAGGGGATGCAGTATAAAGAGATTGCGGAAGAGACGGGGCTGGAGCTGAACACCGTGCGCACCCGTATCCGCCGCGCCAAGATGTTGTTGGACAAAATGAAAACGCAGGCCTGATATGAGAACGCAACGTTCCGATTTTGACGCCGCCGCCGCCCTTTACCGGGAGTGGAACGAGCGCATCAACGTAGTGTCCCGCAAAGACATAGACAATCTGTACGAGCATCACGTGCTGCATTCGCTTGCCATAGCAAAGTATGTGGAATTGCACTATGGCGACGGGGCGATGGCTGGAGCCTCGGTGCTGGACCTCGGCACCGGTGGCGGCTTCCCGGGCATCCCCCTTGCGCTTGAATGGCCCGATGCTCAGTTTACGCTGTGCGATTCAATAGGCAAGAAGCTCAAGGTCGCGCAGGCCGTTGCCGACGGGCTCGGGCTCAAGAATGTGCAGTGCGTCAACGCCAGGGCCGAGGCGCTGCCGGGGCCGTACGACTGGGTGGTGACGCGCGCCGTTGCAACGCTGAGCGACCTTTACCCCTGGGTGGCCGGCAAGTTCCGCCGGAGCCTGCTGTGCCTCAAAGGGGGCGACGTGCTGGCGGAAATCTCCGATTTTTGCCGCCGCAGAGGGGTGAATCCGGGGCAAATAAGGGTCTGGAAGATAGAAGATTGGCTGAATGATAATTATTTTAAAGAAAAATTTGTAATTGAGGTTGGAAAATCGTACCTTTGTCCTCCCAAATTTGAATAATTAAAAAACATAAGATAATGAAACGTACATATCAGCCCTCAAACCGCAAGAGAGTCAACAAGCACGGCTTCCGTGAGCGCATGAGCACGCCCAACGGCCGTCGCGTCCTCGCGGCTCGCCGCCGTCACGGCAGGAAGAAGCTCACCGTTTCTTCCGAAGACAGGTTCTAGTCAATTGTTATTTCATACTGGAACAATAGAGCCGGCCCTTGCGGGTCGGCTCAACTTTGTTAGTAGATATCGTCCGGGTCGTTGGGGTTGATGTCTTTTACGCAGCGGATTTGTGTAACCTTTTGGTTTGTTTTGTGGGCCATCTGGATTTTTTCCTTATTTGCGGCCCAACCCCATACTCCGGCATCTTCGTTTCCTCTTTTATTGCTTCCCTTTACACCAAAAGACCAATAGGTTCTTGCAAGGCCGCACATCGTTTGGGTCCATATGGTTCCTTCAGTCGTAGATGTTCGCTCTGGCAAGAAGTAACGTATTAACACCAATTCCCGAACGTTGGGAACGCGGAATCCCGGAGGACAGTAAGGATTCTGGCCAATGTGATCATCCAGGTACTCATTCATAACGTCAACGGTATACTCACTTGGTGAAATAGGTTGGTCCACTAAGGCGGCCATCCTAAGATAATCAGGGAGACAGGCTGATTCTGCGAATTCGTCCGTGCAGTCAAGTTCGATTGAAGTATAGAATCGTCGTGAAGCTTTGTTCAAGAATGTGCAGTCGAATTCGAAATACACATCAGTAGCGTATTTATTGACATTAGTGTTATTATTGTCGATAGGATAATCGACATAACTGTTTCCGTTTAATGATTTCTTTTTTCTTTTTGCTTGAATATAGTTGACAGGCTCGTTTGTGAGTGGTGAATAGGTGAAATCCTTCATATATCCTTCCGGATTGGGACTGTTTGGATCGTAGCCAAGATTTCTAAGACAACGTGTAGAGAAAGTAGTCACCTTCTCGTTGTATTGGGCGCTTCTGGCCATATCTGAACCTGTTACACCTTCTTCCGCCCAGATGCAACGTGGCCCTTTTTTCCCGCTACCACTGACAGCCTTGCCGTCACTTTCATTGCTTTCCAAGTTCATTGTACTGCTGAGCACATGCTGGTTCCATTGTGGCTTAGCGGCGGCTTGTTGCGTTGCGTTCCTTTGATACAATTTTGCAGAACCTTCTATGCCGTAGTCTCCAAGATACAGTCCGTATAGCTGGTTGGTTGCACCCATATACCAGCGGAGTTCGTCCTGGTCGATTTTCCCGTTGCCGTTATTGTCCCGGTTTCGTGACATGCAAGAATATCTGAGCGCCTGATAAGAGGGCTGCATAAGCGGGGTTCCGTTGTCTGCTGTGAGGTTAAGGAAAGTGCACCAGTGACTTCTGCCCTCACCGGTAGAGCTTATGAATGTTGAATCTGTATTGGCGTAGGTGCCGATCATTCCCCATTCTATAGCAGTATTATATCGCCCGTTCGTCATACTGGTATTTCCTCTTTTCTTGCCAGATAAAACATCACCTGGGCTGTAACTCCTTGTTCCAAGGGACTGAGCTTGGCTTCCGTCGTTTGATTCCATCGGGTCATCCATGTGCTCAGAGCCCCATGCAGATTCCAGATCTGGATTCTCCATATTGTAAATGCTCTGTATGGAAAGTTGCTGGATTGTAAATGATGCACCTATTGACTGACTGTCCTGGTCGGCGGATGCTTTTGTGTCTGAAAGGATGTGCATCTCGCGCATAGGCTGGTTTATGCTCTTTTTCCAGAGGTTACGGCTATATGAACCGTCGCGGGGGTCTTTTTCGTAGTAATACTCATTTACAAAGGCGGTAACGCATATTTTCGCTTCATCAGGATTATCACCATTGTCAAAATCGTTTGAGATTCCTGCGTCAAAACGTTTTTTCTGAAGCTTCAAATACTCTACTAACTCGCTCACGTTCATTGTTTTGCCGTCAGAGTATGCTCCCGTCCGGGGTTTGTAAATCTGCCTTTCGTTTTTCCAATAGGCAAAAGAACCTGTGCCTGAATCATAATGCCTATCGTTGACCCTGAATTCAACCCATTCGTAGTCCATACCGGCGGTCACATCGTGTTCTACTCCATTCTCGTCCGGTACGCGCAGCGGCATCTTTCCCTCCGGGTTGAAAGGCGTCTTTACGTACCAGGTTACGTTATCCGCCTTGATGTTCTTTTGATGGAAAGTAATCACGTGAGACGAATAATGGCAGTCGCTCGTATAAATCTCTTCAAGAGATACGGTAACCCTGCCTTCCGCCCCGGGTTCATTTTCGGCAGTTTTGTCGCTGACGCCGGGGTCGTAGTTGATTTCCACCTCGGTACGTATGTCGTTTACGTCGAATATGGTTATGTTATAAGTGTATGTATGGTTGCGGAATATGTCGAAATTCCCATAACCACTGGTGCCGTAAGTGCTTGAGAAATCACCCAGATGAACCATATATGTCGGCTCTCCGTTGAGGGTGGCTCCGGTAAAGTCTTCTCCGGTGTCTGAGTCGTGGTAAGTAATATTGTCCATAACTACACGTCCGGAAAACACCACGTATGTTCCCAGTGCAGGGGCATACGTGAAGTCTCCATTTTCATACACTCCCGCCCCGAGCGGGGTCTTATTCTGCTTCTCCCTGTCTGCATAAGTCCAACCGCTGCTCTTGCTGCCTTTCTGCCGGTTTTCCATCATATAGAACGAGAAGGGGTGTATGAAAATCTCGTCAAGGGAACTTCCGGAATAGGTTGGATGACCATCCTGACGTTTTGCCTGGTCGTAGTTGGTCGGGATGGAGTTGAAATAATCGGCCGGGTCGGAAGATGCGTTCTTTATCTTATTGCTCCTGCTGGTTTCGCTATATTCACCGTGATCCGCAATTTCCAATACATAGGCTTTCATAGGCACGTTTATGACCTGCCACTTGCCGGGGGTAAAGGAGGCAATCTTGCAACCATATTTGGCGATGGCTTCGGTCAGGTTTGCACAATCCGGGTGCAAAGTACTGTAATTGGACGAAGTCATTACGTTACCATCCCTGTCTTCATTCTGAGATGCTACGCGTACATTGAAAATTATCTTGGCATCAAGGCGCTTGAGACGCAAAACATAATTTGTGTTACTAAGATCTTCCCCCGGATTGACCGTTTGCTGAATCTGGGTGCTGCGGTCGACAATGGTACCGCTCATAGGGAAATAACCGTTCCTGGATGTAATTGGCTGATTTAAAGTTGCAACCATATTCTCCAGATCAGAGCGATTCTGCACAGTTGACAGAAGCTCCGGAGAGATATTGACCATATCAGCATCGATATTGGCAATGCCGTAAATACGGCTTCCAGCCCTGGAAACGGTGTGGATGTGAATGGTACCCGTAGTGCTCTCAGAATTGTTCACCTCCCACCAGTCGGAGCCTGTACCGGCGTCCAGATTGTTCTCGTCGAAGAAGTGATTGTAAATCTTTTTGCCGCTGCTGTCGAAAATAAAAACATACAGATTCCACACTTTAGTCTCCTTTTCAACGCTCAATGTAGCCTTCGTTCCAATCTCAAAAGAATCTGATTCAGACGCCCCGAAAGGAACCACCCAGTCCACTTCTTTCCCTTCCAGGTACCACCCTGAGCCATCCGGCGTGGTTTCATTAGTACAGGCCGATGCTATGAAAAGGAATGCTAATGCAATATAATGAAAGATGCGTTTCATGGCTATCTGAAAATATGAGTCATAGTATGCCCTCCGGTCCAATATGCATTATCCACATCAAAGTCAAAGTGTCCGGCGGCCTGGTTGTGGTAAACGTTAATTATGATATTCAGTTCCTGGTTGCGGAACATCTTGTTCAGAACGGATACCTGTCCGGTTTTGTTGTCTACAACCCTAAGGGGAGAGCCGTCAACAATCGAGGGCTCATAGATAGCCCATTGACATTCTTTGTTGGCTCCGGATCTCGTATTCAGAGTTGTAGTACCGGTATTGTAAAGATAATATCCGTTCGATGCTTTGAAATTGCACAAATCACTGTTCGCAAAATCATAAGAATTACCAGAGGTGAAGGTGCCTTGGGCAAGGGTGAAACTCGTTACTCCGCCCCATGTGCAGACATTGGTGCAATCTTCATCCCGGTAGAAGGAATAGTGCGAAGAATCGGTCTTTTTCAAGTAGAAGATGAAGTCGGAATCGTCTGAATATGACTTAACAAAATTGGTGACATAATTCTTGTTGCCGCCTTTGAAATTGGCGCTCTTTACCGAGGTGTTGCCAACAATCTTTCCGTTATTAGTCAAGGGATTTACCAGCAAAATAGGCATAGAAGACCCAGTAGACATGCTATTGATGTTGCTGTACGTCTTCAAGTTAACGTTCTTGACTTCAATGCTTTTGGTCACGCCGTCCATCTCGGCAGAACCGAAAAGGCGGTATTCGAAACCTGTGGCGGTATTCTCGTTCTCATAAAGGAGCGTGGAATAAACAAGGCTGTCACGTCCGTTTGCAAGTACCACAATGCTACCGTTGAATTCAGGAAGATTGCGATATGAATTACCGGTAGGAATGCCGGGATGGCCGTTTTCGCTGTGGTCGAACAAATAAGTTCTGGAAGCGTTGAATTTTGAAAAACTTAAGCTCTTGAGAGTTACCGGCATGTCCGCGTGATTATTCACATATACGTTTAACCTGCAGAAAGGGCGCAGCAGGGCAACAGAATCGGCGGAAGATATAACTCCTACGTCAACGGTTCCCTTTCCCGCCAGAATCATTCCGTAACTGGGCTCGCTTTTTTGTCCGTCAAAGCGGGCGGCCCCTGGAACTGCAGAGCTGGACAGCACGGCCAGCTCTCTGTCCGGATCAAGGTCGTCCCCTTTAGTATATAGCTTTTCAACGGATTCGATCGGTGATCCGTTTACCGGATAATCTGTGTTGTCTATGTTGGCGTACGCATATATGTTATATGACCCGATCTGGACGAGTTCAAAGTTGACGGTCTTCTCGTCCCAGTGCTCGTGCGTGGTGGCTCCGGTGGACACTTTGTCTATCCACTTGCTGGCGTATACTTTATTTGATTTGTCTGTAAGGATTACCAGCAGGTTATGGAACGCATGGCCGTCGTAGGAATCTGCAGCTGTGGATTTTGTAGAGAATGTGAGGCTGAGGTTGCCGTACTCTGCCTCGGTATTTCCCTTCATCACATCCTGCCTGCATCCCGGCAACAGCAGGACGGACAGGCAGAAAGCCAACGATATGGAGTACAGTTTTCTCATATCAGAACATCAGGTCTTCAACAGCTACTTTGTACGAATCCCAGTCTGTAGCATATACTTTTATGGACGCGCCGCTCGGCTGTATCTGGATATAGTATGTATACTTTTTTCCGGCTTCCCATACCGCATCCACTGTGTGCTGCACACTCTCTCCGTCTATGTAGGTATAGGTTTCCGGTAATTCAATGATTGTGAAGGCAGGATCGCTATAGTCGCTTCCTGTCTTGATGGATGATGAGAAACGCACGGACGGTTTCTCTTCCGTACTTGTGTTGCGTAACTTCTGAGGAAGGACGCAGTGCCACTCCTCCCACTCTGGGGAGCCGGTGCCGGGCCAGTCGGCATAGGCACTGGGAACCTGGATGTCTCCGCTCCAGGGATAGAGACTGGCCGGACGGAAATCATCGGCTACCCACCACTGGGAATCCAGGCTGGCATCCTGAGCTATGCTGTTGAATACAAGCGTGCCCACGCTCAACAGGTACTGGAGATCAAAGCTCATCAAGTGATAGTCTACCGTGGTCTGGCTTCCTTTCTGGAAAATGAATCGCACCGCAACCAGTGCGTGGCGAAAGCTCATGGGTACGGGATCTGTGTTTCCGGTAGAGATGTCTCTCTTGCTTGAGTTGGCGACCATCAGGTCGTAGTCCTCAGTACTCATGGAGTAATTGACGACCAGTGAAGAACCGTTAGAAGATG
>JAFZXV010000135.1 GCA_017616595.1 Bacteroidales bacterium | reverse complement strand
TTCTTCCAGAACCTCACTTCATTCAACGTCGGATACGTCAACGTCAACGGCTACGCCCGCCCGGGAGAGAAGCTGGACTTTGCCGCCCTCGACGCCCTTCCCGCAGTGCGGGAAACGGAGTTTCTCCGCCACGTCCGTCCGGAGAAGCCGCTCCGTATCTGCATAGACGGCAAAACAAACAAAGCCTTTATGGCGTTATAATTGATAGCTCCGTAAGGTATTCCTCTCAGAAAACTGTGGCCGCCCGTGGCCACATGAACGGGGGGGACCCACAAGCGGAGCGCAGTGGGGGGGACGGAGCGAAGCGGAGGTTTTCTGAGAGGAATACCTTAACGGGGCTTTAATGATTAAAATAATCAATTGTATATGAAAGTAGCAATCGTTGGCGCCAGCGGCGCAGTTGGTCAGGAGTTTATCAAGGTACTGGAAGAACGGAACTTTCCGGTAGACGAATTATTGTTGTTCGGCTCTGAAAGGAGTGCCGGAAGGACTTATAAGTTCAGGGGTAAGGAGCTAACCGTTAAACTGTTACAACATAACGACGACTTTAAGGATGTAGATATAGCGTTTACGTCTGCCGGTGCCGGAACATCCAGGGAGTTCGCCTCCACCATTACCAAACACGGTGCCGTAATGATAGACAATTCAAGCGCCTTCCGTATGGAGCCCGACGTGCCGCTGGTGGTCCCCGAGTGCAACGCTGCAGACGCGCTGGTGCGCCCGCGGGGCATCATCGCCAACCCCAACTGCACCACAATCATGATGGTTGTGGTACTGCAGCCCATAGAGAAACTCTCCCACATCGTACGCGTTCACGTGGCCAGCTACCAGTCCGCCTCGGGCGCCGGCGCCCAGGCTATGGCCGAGCTTCAGCAGCAGTATGCGCAACTCGTTGAAGGCAAGCCTGTTACTGTAGAGAAGTTTGCCTATCAGCTGGCGTATAACGTCATCCCTCAGATAGATGTGTTCACAGATAACGGCTACACCAAAGAAGAGATGAAGATGTTCGCGGAGACCCGCAAGATCCTCCATTCCGACGTGCGCTGCAGCGCGATGTGCGTACGCATCTCCGCCCTCCGTTCCCATTCCGAGGCCGTGTGGATAGAAACCGAGAAGCCCCTCGAGGTGGCGGACGTGCAGGCGGCACTTGCCGCCGCTCCCGGCGTCACGCTCCAGGACGACCCTGCCACCAAGACCTATCCCATGCCGCTGTTCACCGGAGGCAAGGACGATGTGTATGTTGGCCGCGTACGTAAGGACCTGGCGTGCGACAACGGCATAACCCTCTGGCTTTCAGGAGACCAGATCAAGAAAGGCGCCGCTCTCAACGCAGTGCAGATAGCGGAATACCTTATTGCCAATAACGCCCTTTAGATATCCAGCACCAATTGCAGTACCTCGGAACCGCCGTCTGCGGTTTTGAGGTTTGCTGTAATCGTATGGTGGCCTTTCTCCAGCGTAACGGATTTGGCTCCGGTGACGTCTTTGCCGTCGAATGTCCAGGTTACGGATTCAGACACGACTCCGGGCGCGAGGTCTATATCCAGGGCGAACGCAGTGCCGGGCTCGTACTTGCCGTTGCCCGGATCGGAGATGGAATTGAATCCCATATCGGCCAGGGTCTTGACCTCGGGTTCCTGGGGAACTCCACCGTCATCCTTCTTGGGCGCGATTGCAGCTGAAAGCTTAAGGGCATAGCCTCCGCTCCCGCCCCAATTGCTTTGCTCCAGGTTGAAATCGTCCAGATAGCAATTGTCTGCACCTTCCGTAACACTGAAAAGGTAACCAGTATAACCGGTGGATACGCTGGCCTGTTCTATGGCTAATCCGATGTAGAGAGGTTTGTCTGCGGTGAAGTCCAGCTCGTCGTTTCCAAGCTCGTATTTGACCTTGGAACTGTTGGAGGAAGGAAGCTGCTTTGTAAGGATGCGTTCCTCTCCGGAATCGACTATAAGATAATAAGCCTTTGCTCTCCAGGCAGGATAGTAGGTGACAGACTTGAGCTTGCCTCCCTTGTCTGGAAGCGCATCAACAGGAATCTTGATGGCGGCCATGAGAGAATTATGCTCGGCGTCACCTAATAAAAGGCTGGTTGCGCTAGGGTCGAAGTATGAGTACTCTATCACTTCGGACTCTCCTTCCTTGTACAGCACTGCAGAAACGCGGGTTATGCGGGGCTCGAGGTCGACGTCTTGTCCTGTGGCCCTGTATCCGCTCTTGGAGAAGCTGAGGTGTGCGGCCTCGCCCTGATATCCGGAGAGGCTTATCAGGAACGAACCTTCACTGTCTGTGACGGCCTCGTAAGACTTTTCTTTCCTTGGCGCCTTGCGCATGATTGAAGAGCTGCCGGATGCAGGCTGGGATACAACCACATACACGCCCTGGACGGGTCTGCCGTATTGGTCTGAAACCGTACCGGCTATCCTTCTTTCTATGTTGTATTCCGCAGTGAGGCTGACGGTGCCTGAATTGTATTTAATCTTGGACAGGGAAATCCCCGTCTTGTTACCGTCCCAATCTACGGGAGAGTACTCGGTCCTGCTCTTTGTGCCCGGGAAAACCATCTCCCAGAGGCTTCCTTTGAAATTGAGGGCCTTGGCGTTGGCTGCCGGGATAACGTAGAAACAAGGGTGACTGCCGTCGGCGTTGATACTGTTGTACGACTCCCAGTATTTCCAGTGCTCATAAGGGGTTCTGCCCAGTACGCGGCGGACTTTTGACTTGTCTACGTGGTAAACCACCATACCGCCCGGGAGGGGAGTGTCCCAACCGGTGGCGTCCCGGCACTCATAAAGGAAGTATTCTCCTTCTATATCTGTGAGCGATTTGTAAGCAACGTTGTTGTTGATGGCCTCAAACGACACGTCTCCTGCAGGCAGCTCCTGAATGTCCGATGCGTCCATCCAGAAGAGCAAAACCCTTTCTTCAGCATTGTAATAGGGCGGTGTGCGCGAGTTGTTGTTATAGCCTCCGCTGCACATGATGGAGAAATCGTACAAACCTCCGGCACGGCCATTCTCTTCGTAATCAGTGTCGTAGAAGTCCGGCAGGCCTATGGAATGGGAGAATTCGTGGCAGGTAGGACCAATTCCGCACATATTGGTGCCAGAGCGGCCGCTCAGCTCCGCGGTGCAGAAATAGTTTGCCAGTTTCTTGCCGTCGAACGTGGCGTTCCTGGCTTCGCTGCTGGAAGAGAACTGAAGGTTCCATTGATGCGGCCAGATGGCGTTGCTGCTTGCCCCCTCCGCCTGACTGTAACCGGCGTAGTAGAGAAGAATCATATCCACTTTTCCGTCGGAGTCGAAATCGTATTTGGAGAAGTCGATCTGGTCGTTGAGGGCCTGTGCAGCGTGGAACAGGGCAAGTTCCGGCTGGCGGTCGGAACCTTGGACGTCTTCTCCGTAATACTTCATTTCGTGAGGGAGAGTAACCGGACCGTATACGTCGAACTCCGGTCTGTAAACCCCGTGGGAATTATCCAGGAAGTAGTCTCTTGCAGACCCGGTGCCCCTGTTCTTGGAATATCCCTCTTCGTTAAGAAGTGCGTAGAATTCTTCCCGGGGATTCTCTATGGAGAAGGAGACGTCGGAAAAGTTGACGAGTATCACGGGAATATGGTGCTCGCCGTGAGTCATTTCATATCCGCCCCTCGCCCGGAAGGCCATGCGCCTTCCGTTCTCTTCCGAGCTGCGTTTCTGCGCGGCCCTTCTGCGTACCACGTCGATGGTCGACGGGCGCCAGAATCCGTCTTTGCCCTGTTCGACCACCGTGTTCGTGCCTGCGTATGTATTCCACCGGAAGAATTCGTCTCCGTGGAGTTCTATCAGTACCTGGGTCCCGTCCGGCTGGGTGTAAGTGTATGGACCCCGTTTGGCGGGCATCGCAAAAAGGGAAGCCGCAAACATGGCGGCAGCCGCAACGGCCAAAAGTTTTCTGTACATCATCTCCTGCCCTCCTTACTTTTGGATTATGAAATAAGTGTCTTTGGAATTCTTGAACCAGAGGAGCTCCTCGCTGGAACCGATCAGCACGGCAGGATACTCGACCACGGCCGTGATGTCCGTCTTGTCTTTGCGGACTATGTGGATATAACACTCGTCGCCTACCTCTGCAGATGTCTTGATATCCGATACGGTGAGGACGCTGAGGGACGACGGGTTCATCAGACGGTAGTCGATGGTGCCGTCGGAGCGGGATACGCGGCTGCTGTGGTTCCATCCTCCGGAGCCGAGCAGGAAAGTACCGCCCTCGATGCCATACAGTCCGGGAGTGCTATGGCGCAGCACGTTGTCAAGACCCGTCTGGGTTATGCTGACGGACGCGCTGACATTGTGATTGTCCTTGCCGGTAAAGAAGATCGATACTGAGCGGGTTTCCTCGCCGGGGTGTTCATCTATGGTAAACAGTTCAACGTCCTCGTTCAGGGCCTTTGTGGATATGTGGTGTATCCAGTCCGCGGCCACGGAAACATTGTAATCTACGTTGAACCGCGCCAGAATCTGTAATTCGCCGCCATGCCAGTCCAGAGTATACTCAGGTGCGTCTCCGGCGTAGATGACGTCTTTCTGTACCTGTGTAACGGGGACCTCGAGGTCTTTGCCGTCTATCGTAACCACAATGAGGCCGTCACGCGGGCCTACGTTCTCGTTGGCGTCTTTTGCTATGAAGTGGATGAATGCTTTGCCCGTCTGGCCGGACGAGTCGTTGATGTTGAACCAGTCCTGCCCCTTGACTATCTTAGCCGTCCAGGATTTGGGAGTATTGAACTCCAGGATGGCCATGTCCGTGCCGTAAAGGTTGATGCTGCGGGGAGAGAAGAAATTGGAGATGCCGAACTGCTTGAATTCCTTCTTTGTTACCTCGGAGCCGGCCTTTACCACCAGCGTACAGGTGCGCGGGTCTTCCGACGTGTTGTAGTCGAAGCGGATTGCCACGCTGCCGCCGGTCTTGTCTTTATTGCGCTCGGTGGAAGTTATGGTTGCCCATTCTCCTCCCTCGAGTTCTGCGGTAAAGCTTATGTCGCAGCTGATGTCGAATGTAAGGGCGGTGTCAAAGGCATCGCTCAGGGTTCTGCCGTCGATTTTCAGGACGGAAGGCTCGCTGGGCTCGAACAATGTCTCGAAAAAGGGCTCGAGAGTATCGCAAGAAACCAGGACCGGGATGCATAAGAGCCCGGTAATCAGATGTTTGAATGTATTGGACAAGTTAAAGTCTCTTAAGGATTTCTTCTGTAGCCGCCTCGTAACCCGGCTTGCGCAGGAGGGCGAACATGTTCTTTTTATAAGCCTCTACTCCAGGCTGGTTGAAAGGATTCACGCCGAGCTGATAGGCACTGATGCCGCAAGCTGCCTCAAAGAAGTAGAAGAGTTCTCCGAGGGTGCGCTCGTCTATCTTCTCTATGCTGAGTTCCAGCTGGGGCACGCCGCCGTCGATGTGGGCGAGCTTGGTGCCGAGGGCCGCCATGGCGTTGCAATGCTCCACGTGCTGGCCGGCGAGGTAGTTGAGCTGGTCCAGGTTCTGGGGGTCTGAACCAATGAGGACGCTGCGGTTGGGCTTTTCTACCTTGAGCACGGTCTCGAAGAGGGTGCGGTCTCCGTCCTGGATGAACTGGCCAAGGGAGTGGAGGTCGGTGGTGAAGGTGGCGGAGGCGGGATAGATACCCTTGCCGTCCTTGCCCTCGGACTCGCCGAAGAGCTGCTTCCACCACTCTGCCAGATAGGTGAGGCGGGGATTGAAGGTAACCAGAATCTCCACCTTCTTGCCGAGCCCGGCGTATATGAGGTTGCGCATTGCGGCGTACTGCACGGCGGGGTTGGACTCGTTGCGGACGCTGACGGCCTTCTTGGCCTCGGCGGCACCGGCGAGCATTGCGCGCACGTCGTAACCGGCGACGCAGATGGGCAGCAGACCGACGGGGGTGAGCACGGAGAACCGGCCTCCCACGTTATCCGGAACGATGAAGCTGCGGTAGCCCTCCTGGGTGGAAAGGGTCTTGAGGGCGCCGCGGGCGGCGTCTGTAATGGCAACGATGCGGGTTGCTGCCTCCTCCTTGCCGTAGCGGCTCTCAATATGCTCCTTTACGATGCGGAAGGCAACTGCCGGCTCGGTGGTGGTGCCGGATTTTGAGATGACGATGCAGGCAACGTTGGAGCGTTCTGCCAGGTCCATCATCTCCGCCAGATATTCCTCGCTGAGGTTGTTGCCTCCGAATACCACGCGGGGCTTGCCCTCGGGGAGGATGAACTGATGGTTGAGGGCCTCAAGTGCGCAGCGTGCGCCAAGGTAAGAGCCGCCTATGCCTATGACTATCACAAGGTTGACGCCGAGGGCTTTCCAGCTGTCGCGTACGGCCTCGAACTCGCACAGAAGCGATTCAGGGGTGCCGTCGGGAAGGGATTTCCAACCGAGGAAATCGTTGCCGGCGCCGGTTTCTGCATCCAGCACGTCCCAGGCCTTGAGGGCCTTCTGTACATATTCCTTGAAATCTGCGTCCTTGACGAAGGAAGCGCAACCGCTTAGATTGACTTTTACCATATTTTACTTGTTTTTGAATTCTTTATCTCCGAGCAGCTCGCGTACGAGCAGGGGCTCGTTGGACGTGATGGCGTCTACGCCCAGATTGATCATTTCTTTGATGTCAGCCTCCTTGTCTACCGTCCAGGCGTTTACGGACATGCCCAGCTCGTGGGCGCCGGATACCCAGGTGGGGTTGACGACGAACATCTTGTAGTGATAGTCGATTCCGTTGATGCCCCTCTTGGCATATGCTATCGGGCTTTCGTTCTTCACGAAGTTGGCGGAAAGGAACTGGTTGACGAACCTGGGGTGATCCTGGGCAATAAGGTCGCAGATGTGGCGGCTGAAGCTGATGAACAGCACCCTGGACGGGTCGTACATGCCCTTTGATTTGAGAATGGCGATGGTTTTGGCCACGAGCGCATCTTCACGGGCCTCTGCGTTGTGGGGCTTGAGTTCGATGATGAGCTTGGTGGTGGAGCACTTTGCCGCCTGGTCGAGGTACTCCTCGAGTGTGGGGTGCTTCTCTCCGTTGGGCAGGCGGTCTGCCGCAAAATCCGAGTATTTGTGGTTCTCTATGACTTTGCCGTTGATGTCGTTGTTATGGTTGACGAGCACCACGTCGTCCGAGGTGATGTGTACGTCGCACTCGCTGCCCCAGACGCCAGCATCCTGTGCGGCCTTGAGTGAGGCAATGGAGTTCTCGCTTTTTCCGCCGGCCTCGCAGTTCCAGAATCCGCGGTGGGCGACTATCGCTATCTTGCCGTCCTGCCCTACGGCGGGGAAGCTTGTGGTTGATGCTTTTGTGGCGGCCGACGCCTGGTTCTGGGCGGTGGAGCCGGCGCTTTGCCTGGGGGCCGAGCAGCTGTAAACTATAAGGGCAGCGACGGCCAGGAGAAGGAGTATGCCGAGATGTTTCATAATAAACGGTATAGTCCTGCAAATTTACCAAAATATAATTATATTTGTGACTACTGTTATGAAAAAGTATATTCTCGCACTCGATCAGGGAACCAGCAGTTCCCGTGCCATCATCTTCGATCACGACGGCAACCCCCTGGCCGTCAGCCAAAAAGAGTTCACCCAGCACTTCCCCCGTCCCGGTTGGGTAGAGCACGACCCGGAAGAAATCTGGAACTCGGAAAGCTCCGTGATGCTGGACGTCGTAAAGAAAAGCGGCGTCAAGACGGAAGAGATTGCCGCCGTGGGCATCACCAACCAGCGTGAGACCACCATTGTCTGGGACGCACAAACGGGCAAACCCGTCTACAACGCCATAGTGTGGCAAGACCGCCGCACCTCCGAGTACTGCGATTCCTTGAAAGCCCTCGGCCTCACGGAGAAGATACGGGAAAAGACCGGCCTCCTCATCGACGCATACTTCAGCGGCACCAAGATCCGCTGGATACTGGAAAACGTCAACGACGCCCGTGACCTCGCCCGCCAGGGCCGCCTGCGCTTCGGCACAGTCGACAGCTGGCTGGTGTGGAAGCTCACCGGCGGCCGCGTCCATTGCACAGACGCCACAAACGCCTCCCGCACCATGCTCTTCAACATCCATACCCTCAAGTGGGACGAGGAGTTGCTGGACCTTTTGGGCATCCCCGCATCCATGATGCCCCAGGTGCGTTCCTGCAGCGAGGTTTATGGCACCTGCGACCTGCTGGACGGCGTTCCCGTGGCGGGAGCGGCCGGAGACCAGCAGGCCGCCCTCTTCGGCCAGATGTGCACCGAGCCCGGAGACGTCAAGAATACCTACGGCACCGGCTGTTTCCTGCTGATGAACAGCGGCACCAACGCCATCACATCGCGCAACCAGCTCCTCACCACCATAGCATGGAAGATAGGAGATACCGTAAACTACGCCCTCGAGGGCAGCGTCTTTGTGGCCGGCAGCATAGTGCAGTGGCTGCGCGACGGCCTCGGCCTAATCAAACAATCGTCTGACATAGAGGCACTTGCGGCTTCAGTGCCGGATAACGGAGGCGTCTATCTCGTGCCTGCGCTCACCGGCCTCGGCGCCCCTTACTGGGACCAGTACGCCAAGGGCTCCATTACCGGCATCACCCGTGGCACCACGGCCGCCCACATCGCACGCGCCGCGCTTGAGGGCATCGCCTTCGAGACATACGACGTCGTGGACGCAATGAGGAGAGACGCCGGCATAGCCCTCCGTTCCCTCAAGGTGGATGGCGGCGCCTCCCGCAACAACCTTATGATGCAGTTCCAGGCAGACATACTCAATACAGACGTAGTCCGCCCCGTGGTTACAGAAACCACCGCCCTCGGCGCCGCCTACCTGGCCGGTCTGGCCGTCGGCTTCTGGGGCTCGCTGGACGAGCTCAAGGCTCAGTGGCAGGCGGAGCGGGTCTTCACCCCGGCCGCATCCACCGCAGAGGTAGCCAAGGCCGTAGACGGCTGGAAGGAGGCAATCAAACGTACATTAACTCAATAAGATATGGACCTTTTAACAAAGTGTATTTTCGAGCTCGTCGGCACCCTGGTGCTGATCCTTCTGGGTGACGGCGTGGTAGCCTGCACCACACTCAACAAATCCAAGGGCTTCGGCGGCGGATGGGTCGTCATCACCCTCGGCTGGGGTTTGGCGGTAATGTGCGGCGTGTTCATCGCCGGCCCTTATTCGGGAGCCCATCTCAATCCTGCAGTAACCCTCGGTCTTGCCGCTGCCGGCAAGTTCCCCTGGTCGGACGTACTGCCTTATGCAGTAGCCCAGATGGCGGGAGGTTTCCTCGGCGCCATCCTCGTGTATCTTTTCTATAAAGACCACTTCGATGCTACTGAAGACCGTCACACCAACCTGGGAGTCTTCTGCACCATGCCTGCGATTCCCAACCCTATACGCAATCTCTTCTGCGAGATAGTGGCCACCTGGCTGCTCGTGTTCGTGATCCTGGTTGTAGCAACGGAAGAGAATACTCCCGTACTGGGTATGGGCAGCCTCGGAGCCTTCCCCGTAACCATGCTCATCATGGCCATAGGTATGTCGCTCGGCGGCGCCACCGGTTACGCCATCAACCCCGCCCGAGACCTCGGCCCTCGCCTTGCCCACGCCATCCTCCCCATCAAAGGCAAGAAAGGCAGCGGCTGGTACTACAGCTGGGTGCCCGTCGCCGGCCCCCTCGTTGGCGGCGCCCTCGCAGCCCTCTGCTTTGTGCTGATGTATTAAGCGCAAAGCCAACAGCCTTACAATCAGTAGATTAAGTAATTCAGGGGCCCCTGTTTTAGGGGCCCCTGAATCAGTTAAAACGCTGGTAATCAAGCAGATAGTTTTGCGGCACTACTGCTCCGCCGCTCTTCCATTCTTCCGCTAGAACGAGAAGGTATATCCCACTCCGACTATCGTGTTAAGCTGCTGGTCCCAGGTGAAGGATTTGAGGGTG
>JAFZXV010000013.1 GCA_017616595.1 Bacteroidales bacterium | reverse complement strand
TCTCTGGCCTCTGGGAACACAGTCTGCCGCAGCTAAGATACTTCGGCTAGACTCTATGAAGGTTGAAAATCTTAGCCGCTGAGATATAGTAGGCAATGTCGAAGCACCGGTATTCGGTGTGCCTGCCCCTTTTCTCTGCCGTGTGCGTAACATATTCCGGGCGGAAGCCCATGTCCAGCAGGCTGTCCATCGGACAGCTTGTCTTTTGTATGCGCAGCAGGTTCTCCAGGATGCCGTAGTTGGCGGCCAGGAGATTGAGGGTGATGTGCTTCTTTTGCCTGCCCTCGGAGCGCAGGTGAGCATGGAATGAGTTACGGCAGCCGGAATTGCAGAATTTCTTGTCTGCACGCCCGTAAATGGGCTCTCCGCATTCCAGACAATGGGAGTTTTGGTGTTCGGGATTGATGGGTTTATACATAGTCGTGAGTTTTGCGTGGACGGCAAATATCAGTGCCCTTTGCCAATAATCCAAGAAACAGAAAGAATCGTAAATCGCTTTTTGCTGTTTCTTTAAGGAACGCAAATCCTTTTGCGCTGAAGGATTTTTCTTTGCATTCAAGAATCCCGCTCACATTCTTTTCCTTTGGCGCCGATTTCTTAAAGAATCGTATAAATCTGCACCCCGGATGCACCGGGGCGGTGTTGCGTATTGTCAAATGTGCTTCCTTTGCAATCGGGACGAAGGCCATCTGCGGCCGGGACGCCCGAATGTCAAACTTCAATTATGGAAGACTGATGGAACAAATCAATCGAATCGAACTGCTCGGCATCGTGGGCAGTGTGCGGCTACAGTACGTAGCCGGCAAAAGAATGGCAAAATTCACATTGGTGACCAACCGGGCCTACAAGAACAAAGAAGGGGCTCCGGTCATCGAAACCCAATGGCACAATGTTACGGCCTTCGAGGGCAAGAAGGTACAGTGCCTGGAACACATCGAAAAGGGGATGGCAGTGCACGTCTGGGGCCATCTTCAGGTCCAGAGGGTAGCCGCAGCGGACGGGACGGACCGAACCTATGTAGACGTAATATGCCATAAACTGGTCATCGAAGACCAGGATGAAGAAATACAATATGAAATGTAACAACGCTATGAAAACAAGGATCATCCTCTTTGCGGCAATCGCCGCCCTCTGCGCATCCTGCGCAAAAGATGCAGAACCCGTATCTGCCGTTCCCGAGACCGTGGAACTCAAAATCGATGTATGCGAGCCCGGGACAAAGGCCCTGGTGGCCGCAAACGACACGTCGGACAAGAAATTCAACAACGTCCAGGTGTTCGTATACAACTCTGCACAGGAGCTGGAGCGCTCCAGCGGCGTAAAGACGACACGCAGCGGAATCTCCCTTTCTCTGGTGCCGGGCACCAAGACCGTATGGGCAATAGTAAACGCCCCTGAAGAGATTACCGCTCCGTCTAAACTGGCCGATTTCCAGGTGTTCAGGAGCCATCTGTCGGACAACAGCCCATCGTCTCTGGTCATGGGCGGCACCCAGGTTATCAACCTCGTTACAAACAGCAACCTCACGGTCAACGTAAAGCACTATGCGAGCAAGATAGTAATAGACAAGATAAGCAGGAAATTCACAGACACCCATTACAGCGAGATACCGATGACCATCAACCGGATCTATATGAGCAACGTTGCTGCGGACTGCGATATCCTGTGCATGACGTATCCCACGGAATGGCTCTGCAAGATGGGAGAATTGGCCTCTCCGCCCGCCTGTGCCGACCTTTTGGTGGATTCCGGCATCGATGCAAGCCTTCCGGAGAACGGCAGCTACAACACCAGCCATACTTTCTATGTCTATCCCAATCCTATCACCGTAGACAAGAACGGCGGGGAATGGGGGGCCAGAAAGACCAGGCTCATCCTGGAATGCACCTATAACGGAAAGACCTGCTACTATCCGGTTACCATACCCGGATCCTCGGCGGGAGTATCGACCCTGCAGCGCAATAAGGTCTATAAGATTACCGAGCTCACGCTCAAGCGCCCCGGGTCTACGGAAAAAGACAGCAAAGACCCGGAAGTCAGTTCCGACTCGGACTTCTCGTTCAACATCCAGGTTTCCGACTGGGAGACAGGAGCCACATATACCGAACAGTTTTAATGCGCTATGGACAGATTATTCCGCTTGTTGACAATGCTTGCGCTCCTGAGCGCCTGCTCGGTCAAGGAAAACCGCGGGCTGTGCCCGTGCGAGCTCCGCGTAGCCGGCAGCGAACCTCTCAGAACCGAGGGCGGCGTGCTTGTGAGCGTGATTCAGGATGGAATCGTGGTGAAGCAGGGAATGCTGGGCAAGGATGATTTCGACGGCGGAAAATGTGTCCTTACCGTGCCTCGCAAGCCCTCCGTCGTAACCGTGTTCACCGGTATTACCGATATGAACACGGCCGGCGGCCGGCAGCTCGACATAATCTCCGGATACGAATGCGACGAGCTGTACAGCTGCAGCGCCTTTGCCGAGCTTTCCGGCGACGAGGCGGACTGCATAGTTACCCCGCACAAGAACTTTGCCCGGCTCGACCTGGCCGTGGTGGGCCTCCCGGACATTGCGCTCATGCGCATAGAAGGGAAGGTACACGGCTACGACCTGCTCAGCCTGGACCCTTGCGAGGGCAGCTTCGGATGCGGCCCGCGGGACGGCGGCAGCAGAACCCATTGGTTCCTGCGTCTGCCGCGGCAGCTGGACGACAGCCTGACCCTTGATGTGCTGTTTGGCGACAGCGCCGTGCGCCAGGTCCCGCTGGGTGCCATAATCGCCGCCGGAGGTTACCGTTACGACGACGAAGACCTTCTTGATATTGCCGTTACGGTGGATTTGAGCAAGTCCGAGGCGGTTGTGCACCTGTCGGACTGGGAAGAAGGAGAGTATTCAACCATAGAGTATTAGCTTATGAGACGCTTGCTGTTATTATTGGTTCCGGTGCTGTCCCTTGCGGCCTGCATGGGAGGAGACGGAGAATATGAAAACTGGCCGCAGGGGAATATGGAGAACGTGAAGCTCCGCGTGCTGGCGGCAGGAGACACCCATACGCGCAGCAGCGTGGGGGCGGCCGAAGACGGAATCAACAATCTGCTCATACTGTTTTACGAAGACGGACTGCTGCTGCCGGAACTCACGGTCAGCCGTTCCGCCGCCGGCGTCGACAGTCTCGAACTTGGCGTGTCTTTGGGTATAGGACACGAGTTCGATGTAGTGTCGTTTGCCAATTGCACTGTGTCCCCGGCCCCGCAGACACTTGCGGAGGCCAGGGCCCTGTGCTACAACTGCGACGGCATTTCAGGATGGTCCGGCGGTATCCCTATGGCTGCGTATAAGTTACTGAAAATCAGATATGCTATGCCTGCGGTAGAAGTGCAGCTTGTGCGCCTCGTCGCAAAACTGGACCTCACCATAGACACGTCTTCGCTGCAGCACGGCAGCATCAATTTCACTTCCGTGGCGGTGCGCCAGATGAATTGCCGCTGTCCGTTTTTCAACAGGGCCAGCGCCGATCCGGATGGTGGTGTATGCGACGGCGACGCCGCCAGCGCCTCGGACCTTGCCGTGATGAACGCCGGGCAGAAGGCCACTTTCTACCTGCTCGAGAACATGCAGGGAGACCTGCTGGCGGGCAACACCAACCCGGATCTCAAGACGCCTGCATCGCTCAGCAGCAGGGGATACGACCCCGGCTTATGCACTTACCTGGAGATATGCGGCACATATTCCGACCGGTCCGGCAACCTTACCAGCGACAGCCTCCTTTCCCATCTGTACCTCGGCAGCGACGCCCTTGGCAACTTCGATCTGGAACGGAATCACAGATACGAGGTGGACGTAACCATAACGGACAACGGCTGCCTCAGAACCGATTGGAAGATAAACGGTTACCTGGACGACAGGAGGCGCCTGCAATTTGCAGTGCCGGAGCTGGAAGCCAAAAGGACGGAAAGCGTGACGGCGGTGCTGAATACCAACCTGAGCCTTGCGCAGGGAGATTATTCTTACTCCGTGTCCGGCAACACCGCAAGCTTTACTGTAGTGCCCGTATCGTCCGGCTTCAGGGTAACGCCCCTCAGCACGGCCGAGGACAAGCAATACATAGACATTACCGTTGTCAGCTGGGATGGCGCGTTGAGGTCTGTATGCAGGGTTAAGGTGGACGAGCCGCGGTTCACGGTGGACTGGGCAAACAATCTCTACGTCGGCCAGACCGGCACCATCCATATCACAGACAGGCTTAACATGCCGTTGGAAGGCCATCTGCTGCTGTATACCGGCGGGTATATCGCTTCCGTAGACGGATACGGCGACACCTGGGTGGTTTCCGGAATCGGCCCGGGAGAAGAGTCTCTGGCGGTGTGTTACGACCATAATGTAATCCAGTACATAAGGGTGGATATAGCACAACCGGTGATGAGCTTCGTTTCCGACGATATCTCCCTTCCGCTGGACGGCTCCCCGGTAGAAGTGGGCCCGTATTATTACAGGAAGGACGGAACGCGCCTGTATTATGAAGATTTCGACCCTGGCCTGTACCAAACCTATCTTGGATTCACTCTGACCAGAAGCCCGGTAAACCCCAACGTATCCGTTGCGGATGTCGGAACAGACCACGTGTCTTATGCATTCAGGATAAGCAATCCGTCTGCATATCTATATCCGGGAGTGGAGCTGGAACGCATCAGGGCGGAACTGAACTACCACCCCATCATGCGCCTTTCCGCAGAGGCTGTGCTATATACCGGGTATCCCTGATAAGAAGTCCTGCAGTGCACGCCGCGTGCCGGTGTTGATGCGGTAGTCTTCGGCAGACGCGCCCTTACCGGCCGTAAGGCCTCCGCAGATGTCGACTCCGAGCAGACGGTGCCCTGCACAGATGCGCCCTATATCCGATTGCAGGCGGGAAAGCGCCATATCCCCCTGGCTCCAGTCGGTGCGGGCGTATCTTTTTGAAAGCACGTCCAGGTCTATGGAGATGTAGACCGGCAGGTCTTCCGGGATGTCCGGGGTGTTGAGGTAATCGGCTTTCATGAGGCACAACTCCTCACGGGCGGCTTTGACCCAGTTGCCGCAGCTCAGAAGACCTTTGCCGAAGGCTCCGTCCTGGTCGTCGGGATGGTTGTCGTAGAGGGCCAGCACAAATGGCTCTCCTATGCGCTCCAGGAATAGTTTGGAGAGGTAATGGTAGTCGCCGGTATCTATCCAGTTTATGCCGCCTGCCGGAAGGCCTTCGACCGCGCTGCGCAGCGCGCTTTCAGACTCTGGAGAGCAGTAGCAGTTTGTGCCTTGCAAAGAGCGCAGATCAAGGGCGAGAGCACCCTCGGGAGCCCAGCATTCTTCAGAAAAAAGTGCGCTTAAATGCAGTATAGTGGTCATTCCGTTCCAAAAATAAAAATATTTTTTTATATTTGTGGGCTGCTGACCTGTAAATCAATGACTGAAGAGCAACTGTTCCCTCTGGATTCAGAGAAGATTTACTATTCGATGGACGAGCTCACGCTCGATACGTCGGAGGGGCCGGTGACGCTCCGTCTTGGAGCCTGGTTGAACACGGATCCCGTGCGCATACACCAGATGATAGTCAAGGAAAAAGTTCTTCAGGTAGACAATTTCGAGGTGCTCAACCCCCTCGTGAGCAAGCTCCGCCGGGCAGACCCGGAGTACTATCGCCGCTTCATGGGGCTCAATCTCATCATAGATTATCCGGGCTACAGTTCCGGCATCGTAGCCAAGATCCCCTACGAGAACGACCCTGTAGGTTTCTACAAATGGTGGCGTAAGGGCAAGCACGAAGACAAGATCTACCTGTCGCTCCCCAATCGCATACGGCTTTTCGAGAAAGTCTCCATGATGGATCCCAAGATGATCCTCAAGAAAGACCTCAAGACCATACAGTAGCAATGCTCAACATCCTTCTCCCTACTGCGGAAGAAAGGCCCCTGTCTTTCTATCTGGCTATGGAAGAATACGTCGCCGCGGCCATCGGCAGCGGCTTTTTCGTTTGGCGCGTGGCCCCTACCGTCATAATCGGCCGCAATCAGGACCTTGCCGCAGAGGTCAATCTGGAATACTGCCGCACCCACGGCGTCAACATAGTGAGGCGCAAGAGCGGGGGAGGCTGCGTGTATGCAGACCGCGGTAACCTGATGCTCTCCTACATTACGCCGGAAAAGGGAGTGGAAAACGTCTTTGCTGAGTTCCTGGACCGTTTGGCAGCTTTCCTGCAGAGCCTCGGGCTGGATGCCGTAAAGACAGAGCACAACGACGTTCTTGTGGGCGGCCGTAAGGTCTCCGGCAATGCGTTCTTCGTGCATCCCGGGGCCAGCATAGTGCACGGAACGCTGCTTCACAGCGTAGATCAGGAAGCCCTTCAGGCTGCAATCACGCCTCCGACAGCCAAACTGATCAAGCACGGAGTGGCATCTGTGCGGCAGCGGGTGGCCAATCTGGTGGACCTTGGCTTCACCATCCCTGCGGAAGACTTGGCCCTCCGGCTGGCGGACGCTTTCTGCGACGGCAGCCGCATGCTTACGCCTCAGGATACAGCCGCAATCCAGGCAATCCAGGCAGGCTACGACAATCCTGCCTTTATTCTTGGAAAAACCCCATAAAAACACTATATTTGAACTCCACATAATTAAGATATGGATCAAGAACTAAAAACCACCTGCCTGCACGAAGACCATATAGCCCTAGGGGCCAAGATGAGTCCGTTCGCAGGCTTTGATATGCCCATCCAGTATGCCGGCATAATCCAGGAGCACAATGCCGTCCGCACCGCGGCCGGAATGTTCGACGTTTCCCACATGGGAGAAATCGTAGTAGACGGCCCGGATGCAGAAAAGTTTGTAAATCACATCTTTACAAACGACGTCCGCGGCCTTGAGCCCGGTCACATCCTCTATGGTATGATGTGCTATCCCGACGGCGGAACCGTAGACGACCTTCTGGTTTACAAGGAGTTCGAGAGCGGTTTCCTGCTGGTGGTAAACGCCGCCAACATAGAGAAAGACTTCGACTGGATCCTCAAGAACAAAGAGGGCTTCGAGGTAGAGGTCTTCAACGACTCCGATTCCTGGGGCCAGATAGCCCTCCAGGGGCCCAAGGCAGAAGACGCCCTCGTCAATCTCATGGGCATAGAAGAGCTCAGAGACCTCGAGTTCTACACCTTCTACGACCTTGAAGACGAGGACGGCGGCCGCGTGATAGTAAGCCGCACCGGCTACACCGGAGAAGACGGCTTTGAGATCTACGCCTCGCCGGACAACATCCGCGATATATGGGCGATGCTGCTGGAAGACGGCATCCAGCCCTGCGGCCTCGGCTGCCGGGACACCCTCCGCTTTGAGGCCGGCCTGCCCCTTTACGGAGACGAGCTGAGTGCAGACATCTCTCCCGTAATGGCCGGATTCTCTATGTTCTGCAAGTTCGATAAGCCGGAATTCATCGGCAAGGAGGCCCTCATGGCCCAGAAGACCGGCGGCGTTGCCCGCAAGGTCGTGGGCATAGAACTGTCCGACTCCGCCATCCCCCGCGCCGGCTATCCTGTAGAGCTTGAAGACGGCACAGAGGTTGGCGTAGTTACCACCGGCTACCATTCCATCACTCTGGACAAGAGCATCTGCTTTGCCCTGGTGGATTCCGCACACGCCGCCCTCGGTACACCGCTGTGGATACGCATCCGCAAGAAAGTATTCCCCGGCGTCACAGTAAAGAAACGTTTTTATCAGACAAACTATAAGAAATGAGCAGAATAATTGAAGGACTCCTCTACAGCGAGTCGCACGAATGGGTCAAGGTCGAGGACGGCCTTGCCATCATCGGAGTTTCCGATTTTGCACAGTCAGAAATGGGTGACATCACCTACGTAGACCTCCCCGCAGAAGGAGACGAGGTAACGGCAGGAGAAGAATTCGGCGCACTCGAGAGCGTCAAGGCTTCCAGCGAGCTGTACAGCCCCGTGTCCGGCACCGTCGAGGCCGTAAACGAGGAGCTTGAATCCGCTCCCGAGAAAGTCAACGAAGACGCCTATGCCGCCTGGCTCATCAAGGTGCGTATGTCCGACGCTTCCGAGCTGGACGCCCTCCTGGATGCCGCCGCTTACGAACAAGTCGCAAAATAGAATATGAGCACATTCGCCTATTTTCCTCACACAGAGGAGGATATAAAGGTGATGCTCGAGCGTGTAGGGCTCTCCTCCCTTGGTGAGCTCTATTCCGACGTACCCCCCGAGTTCATCCACAAGGGAGATTACGACCTCCCTTCCGCAATGACCGAGGAAGAGGTGCGCCGCTGGTTCGAGAACCTGGCCGCCAAAGACACCCGCCTTGTGGTGTTTGCCGGCGCAGGTGCGTACGACCATTACACGCCGTCCGTCATCCCTTACATCACCTCCCGTTCCGAGTTCATCACCGCATACACGCCCTACCAGTGCGAGATTTCGCAGGGTACGCTCCGCTACATCTTCGAGTGGCAGACGATGATATGCTCCCTCACGGGGCTTGACGTTGCCAACGCCTCTATGTACGACGGCCCCACCGCCGCTGCGGAGGCAATGAGGATGTGCGTCGCATGCACCCGCAAGCGCAACACCGTAGTGGCGTCCGCGCGCCTGCTGCCTGCCGTCCTGTCGGTTCTTGAGACTTACTCCCGCTACTCCGGCATCAACCTGGTGGTTACGGACGACGTACAGGAGGCCGTGGCCGAGGGTACGCTCGACCTTGCAGGCGTAATCGTCCCGTCCATCAACCGCTTCGGCATAGTGGAAAGCCACCTCGGCCTTGCAGACCTCGTCCATCAGATGGGCGGCTTGCTGGTCGAGTATTGCGACCCGTCCGCACTCGCCGTGGTCAAGACCCCCGCAGAGTGGGGAGCAGACATAGCGGTGGGCGATGGCCAGAGCCTCGGCATACCCCTGTGCTACGGGGGTCCGTATGTAGGATTCATGGCCTGCCGCGAGCAGTGGATGCGCAAGCTGCCCGGCCGCATCGTGGGGCAGACGGCAGACGCCGCCGGCCGCCGCGCCTTCGTGCTTACGCTCCAGGCGCGCGAGCAGCACATCCGCCGCGAGAAGGCAACCTCCAACATCTGCTCCAACGAGAGTCTGATGGCCCTCTGGTGCACGGTGTACCTTTCCATCATGGGCCCCGAGGGCATGCGCAAGCTCAACGCCATCTGCTACGAGCGTTCGCACTACCTCAAGGAGCAGCTCCTCGCCACCGGCAAGTTTGAAGATCCGTTCGAGGGACGCACCTTCCTCAAGGAATTCGCCCTCAAGCCGCTCTGCAACGCAGAAAAACTGCAGCAGGCGCTGCTCGACGCGGGATTCTTCGGCGCCTTGCCGACTCCCGAGGGTTATGTTACGTTCTGCGTCACCGAGCGCCGCACGCCCGAAGAAATCGACGCACTCGTTAAAGTCATAAAGGAGGCTGCGCTATGAGATACTACGACAAACTGATATTCGAACTTTCCCGTCCTGGCAGATCCGGATTCTCGCTTCCTAGCTTAGGCTCTGCTGTACGTCCTTCGGGGACGTGCCGCCCTCGGCCCGGAAGAGGGGGGACCGCTTCAGCGGTGGGGTCAGAAGAAATCGAAGATTTTTGCGATCCTGCAAAAATGTTCGATTCTTGTGACTCCACGAAGGACGTACAGCAGAGCCTTTGGCGCAGTACGCCCCTGAACCTTCCGGAGGTCAGCGAACCTGATGTGGTGCGCCACTATACGAATCTGAGCCAGATGAACTTCGGTGTAGACACCGGGTTCTATCCGCTCGGGTCGTGCACCATGAAGTACAACCCCAAGATCAACGAGGAGATAGTTCCCCAGTTCAACGGCATACATCCCCTGCAACCCGCACAGACCGTACAGGGCGTCCAGGCAGTCTATGACTTTATGGACAAGGCACTTGCCGAGATAACGGGAATGAAGCGCTTTACCTTCCTTCCTTGCGCTGGCGCCCACGGCGAGCTCACCGGCCTGATGCTGATGAAGGAATATCACCTCAGAAGGGGAGACACCGCCCGCACCAAGGTCATCGTACCGGACAGCGCCCACGGCACCAACCCTGCCAGCGCTGCGGTCTGCGGCTTTGACATAGTGGTGGTCAAATCCCGTCCCGACGGCCTCGTGGACGTAGAAGACCTCAAACCGCTTCTCGGCCCCGACATCGCAGGCATCATGATGACCAATCCCAACACCCTCGGACTCTTCGAGCGGGACATCAAAGAGATAGCCTCCCTTGTGCACGGCTGCGGTGGTCTGCTCTATTACGACGGCGCCAACATGAATCCGCTCCTCGGAGTGGTGCGCCCCGGCGATATGGGCTTCGACATCATGCATCTCAACCTGCACAAGACTTTCAGCACGCCTCACGGCGGAGGCGGCCCCGGCAGCGGCCCTGTAGGCGTTGCAGAACGCCTCGTGCCTATAGTGGACGTGCCCAAGACCAGCGGGTTCCACGGCAACTTTGGAGTTATCCTGCGTGCCTGCGCGTACATCCTTACCATCGGACGGGAGAACCTCAAGATGGCCGGCCCTCTGGCAACGCTTGCGGCCAACTACATCAAGGAGTCCCTCAAAGACAGCTACAAGCTTCCCATACCCACGGTATGCAAGCACGAGTTCGTGTTCGACGGCCTGGCCGATGGCGGAGACGTCACCACGCTGGACGTGGCCAAGCGTCTGCTGGACTACGGCTTCCACGCTCCCACGATTTACTTCCCGCTCCTCTTCCATCAGGCCCTGATGATAGAGCCCACGGAAACGGAATCCAAAGAGACGCTGGACGCCTTCATAGACGTTATGCACCTGATCGCCCGCGAGGCCTCGGAGAATCCGGAGCTCCTCCATACCGCTCCCCACAACACTCCCATAGGCCGTCCCGACGAAACCGCCGCCGCCCGCCAGCCTATCCTGAAATACTCTTTTGATTAGAGTTTTGGAGCGTAGCGACCAAGGCACAAAAAAAGGGAAAGCTTACTATATCGCACCGCTACGACCTCATACCCTTGCTGCCTTCCGGCCCTGGGGGAGTTTTGAGGGAGCTGGTCGTACAGGACTTTCCCGCTGCAAATATAATAAAAAGATTGCCCTTTCGCGAAAAAGGGCAATCTTTTTTATCCGGACGATACTAAATGCTGTCGAAAATCAGCGGCAGGATATCGTCCACCCTTTCAAATTTCCAGATTTTCTTGGCGCCGACCATTATCACGCTCATGGGCTTGCCGGCCTTGGCCTGGTACTGCGCCATTACCTGGCGGCAGGCTCCGCAAGGCGTGGCGGGCTCGTCTGTAAGACGGCCGTACAGGCCGCCGGCGAGCGCCAGGCTGCGCATTTCTTTGTCTGGGTATTTGGCCCCGGCGGCAAACATGGCCGTTCTCTCAGCACAGAGGCCGGAGGGGAACGCCGCGTTCTCCTGATTGGCTCCGCGGACTATCTGCCCGTTGGACATACGCACCGCGGCACCCACGTTGAAGTGAGAATACGGAGCGTAAGACCCTTGCATGCCTTCAATGGCGGCGTGGGCGAGTTCGCGGTCCTCGGCGTTGAGCTCGGAAATGTTTGCGTACTCCTCGAACTTAATATCTATCTGCTTGTTGATCATAAGCTTGTGAATTGATTCTTGAGATCTGCAATCTTGGCGTCGGCGTCGGCTCCCTTGGCTCCGAAGTAGAACTTGATCTTAGGTTCGGTGCCGGAAGGACGTATGGAGACAACGTCTCCTGCCTCGTCGAAGAACTGCAGCACATTGGAACTGGGCTGGCCGGTAAGCTCGGGCTTGAGGTAATCCACAACCTTGGTTACGGGCGAGCCGCAGAGCTCTGCCGGAGGATTGTTGCGCATCTTTTCCATGATGGCGGCAATCTCGCGGGTGCCCTCGATGCCCTTGCGTACGAGGCTTACCAGACCCTCCTTGCGATAGCCGAATTCGGCATAGATCTTCTGGAGGAGCTGATAGAGGCTGAGGCCCTTGGAGGCTGCCCAGGCGGCGCATTCCGCAATCATCATACAGGTTACGGGGGCGTCTTTATCCCTGACGAACTGGCCGATGTTGAAGCCGTAGCTTTCTTCTCCGCCGCAGATGAACTCGCCGCCCTCGGCCTCTTTGCGTTTGATTACCTCGGCAATGTACTTGAAGCCCGTAAGCACGTTGTATACAGGCACTCCGAAGCTCTTGCAGATATCGGTGATGAGCTCTGTGGTGACTATTGTCTTGACTACGTACTTGCCTCCGGTGAGCTTGCCGAGTTCCTTCCAGCGGGTGAGGATGTAGTAGGTAAGCATGGAGGCTGTCTGGTTGCCGTTGAAGAGCACAAGCTTGCCGTCGTTATCCCGTACTGCGATTCCTACGCGGTCTGCATCGGGGTCTGTGCCGATGACGAGGTCGGCGCCGGTTTCTTCTGCTTTCTCAAGGGCGAGCTTGAGGGCTGCGGGCTCCTCGGGGTTGGGAGAAACGCAGGTGGGGAAGTTGCCGTCGGATACGTCCTGCTCGGGCACATGGATTACGTTGTTGAAGCCGGAGCGCTTGAGTATCTCGGGTACCAGGCGCACGCCGCAGCCGTGCAGGGGAGTATAGACTATCTTGAAGTCGTTGTGCTTGGCCACGGCCTCGGGGCTGAGGCGCAGGGACAGCAGGTCGTTCAGGTACTGCTCGTCCACGTCTGCTCCCATCGATTCGATCTCTCCGCAGCGCAGGCCGGCCTCGAACTTGACCATGGAAGGGTCGGTAATCTTGGCAACCTCGGCAACTATCTCTTTGTCTACCGGAGAGGTGACCTGACCGCCGTCGGACCAGGAGACCTTGTATCCGTTGTACTCCTTGGGGTTGTGGGATGCGGTGATCATGATGCCGGCCACGGCCTTCTTGAGGCGTACGGCGTAGCTCATCTCGGGCGTAGGACGGATGTTGTCGAAGATGAAAACGTGGATGCCGTTGGCGGAAAGCACCTGGGCCGCAATCTTGGCGAACTCCTTGCTGTTGTTGCGTGAGTCGTAGGAGATGACAACGCGCAGGTCGTCTCCCTCGCAGTGGCTGAGGATGTAGTTGGCAAGGCCCTGGGTGGCCATACCGACCGTGTAACGGTTCATCCTGTTGGTGCCGACGCCCATGATGCCGCGGAGGCCGCCGGTGCCGAATTCGAGGTTTTTGTAAAAAGCATCCTCAAAACCCGCCGGGTCTTCCGCGCGAAGTTTGAGGATCTGCATCTTGGTTGACTGGTCGAAATCTCCGTCGAGCCAGCTTTGGGCTTTTAGTTCGTGTGTTTTCATATCTCTGTGCAAGTTTCGTTGCGGGTTTCGAATACCCTTCCGGGGTAGCGGTCTATGATGCCGCGGTTGTGGGTTACCATTACGATGGCGGTGCCGCGCTCGCGGTTGATGCCGGTAAGGAGGTCGAGTATTCCGGTGGCGGTTTCTGCGTCCAGGTTGCCTGTGGGCTCGTCTGCGATGATGACCTCTGGCTCGTTGAGGATGGCGCGGGCTATGGCGATGCGCTGCTGCTCGCCGCCGGACAGCTGATGGGGCATCTTGTGCGCCTTTGTCTGCATCCCGACGGCTTCAAGCACCTCAAGGATGCGTTTGTCTATTGCGTTGCGGTCTTTCCAGCCGGTGGATTTGAGCACGAATTCCAGATTAGCCTCTACAGAGCGGTCCATAAGGAGCTGGAAGTCCTGGAAAACGACGCCGAGGCGCCTGCGGAGCGAGGGGATATCCCGCTGGCGGAGCTTGCGCAGGTCGTAGCCGCAAACCTCGCCTTCCCCCTTGCGGAGGGGGTTCTCTGCTATGATCGTGCGGATGATAGAGGTCTTTCCGGTACCGACTTTGCCTACGATGTACACAAGGTCGCCTTCCCGGACCTCGAGATTGAGGCCGTAAACGACTGTGTTTTCTCCGCCGGTTATGTCGGCATCTTTGAAAAAGATGACATTTTTCATAAAAACCGCCTTTGTATTCTGCAAATATAACTTTTTTTGAGTAAATTTGTAAGTTAAAACAGTAATTTTATGCGAGTGAGACTTATTATGGCTGCCGTATTGCTGTCGTTTACGGTTTACGCGGCGCCAGACGAGCGCACGGAGATATATCGCCAGGCGGTGAATCTCTACAATCACGGTATGTACGAACGTGCCGCCACGCTGCTCGACAAAATCCCGGGCGACCCGATGTCCGACGGTTACGCCCTCCTTTGCGCCATCAAGATGCAGAGCCCCGGCTTCGAGAAAAGGCTCGCACAATACGAGAAAGACTGGCGCAAATCCAGCATATCCAATCTGATAGATTACGAATACGCCCTCGTGCTGTTCGACCGTGGCCGCTACTCCGAGGCC
>JAFZXV010000134.1 GCA_017616595.1 Bacteroidales bacterium | reverse complement strand
GCTATAGACCCTTGTTTCCAACCACGTTTAGAGGCAGCAAAATGAAACTGAGCGACATCATACGCAACTGCGGAGTCATCTCCTGCAACGGCAGCACCGATATCGAGATCGGCGCAGTGTGCAACGATTCCCGCAAAGTGGCGCCCGGCAGCCTCTTTGTGGCCGTAAACGGCTGCGGCAACGACGGGCGGGAGTATATCGGCAAGGCCATCGAGGCCGGCGCCGTTGCCGTGATGTATGAAGAGATGCCCGATCAGGTCGGGCATGACGTAACAGCGTCATACCCGGCAACGATCGGGTATCCCTTGACCACCATCGTCGTCTCCGATTCCCGCAAGGCAATCGCGTATGCGGCGGATGCGTTCTACGGGCACCCGAGCGGGAAGCTCAAGCTGGTGGGAATAACCGGCACCAACGGAAAGACAACCACCGTAACGCTGCTGTACCGCCTGTTCAAGGCCCTGGGATACGAATGCGGCCTGCTCTCCACCATAGCCAACTATGTGGGAGACAAGCGCATAGAGACCGCCAACACGACCTCCGACCCCCTTACCACCAACGGGCTCATTGCCGAGATGGTAGCTGCAGGCTGCGAGTACTGCTTCATGGAAGTAAGCTCCATAGGCGTGGAGCAGGAGCGCGTGACGGGGCTGGAGTTTGCCGTAGGCATCTTCTCCAACCTCACCCACGACCACCTGGATTACCACGGCACATTTGCCGAGTACCTCCGCTGCAAGAAACGTTTCTTTGACGAGCTTGGCCCGGCGGCCGTCGCCATCACCAACATAGACGACAAGCACGGCGACGTGATGCTCCAGAACACCGCGGCCCGCCGCGTAACCTATTCCTGCCGCAGCATCGCAGACCACAGCTGCCGCATCCTTGAGAAGAGCTTCGAGGGAATGCTCCTCCGCATAGACGGAAGCGAGGTCTGGACCCGCCTCGTAGGTACGCACAACGCATATAACCTGATGGCCATCTACTGCACCGCCATCGCCCTTGGGGCAGACAAAGACGAGTTGCTCGTGGCCCTGTCCAGCCTGGAATCGGCTCCCGGCAGACTCGAGACCGTGCACGGCCCCCGCGGACTCTGCGCCGTAATCGACTACGCCCACACGCCAGACGCCCTGGAGAACGTACTCAAGACGCTGCGCGAGGTAGCCCCTTGCAAACATCTTGTGTGCCTCTTCGGCTGCGGGGGCGACAGGGACCGCACCAAGCGCCCGGAGATGGCCGCAGTGGCCCAGAAGTGGGCAGACCGCATATTCGTAACCTCCGACAACTCCCGCACGGAGCGCACGGAGGACATTATGGAAGACATACGCAAAGGCTTCAGCCCCGAAGGACTGGCCAAGGCAATCTTCATTGCCGACCGCCGCGAAGCCATACGCACCGCGCTCATGCTGTCTCCGGACGGCAGCACGGTGCTGCTCGCCGGCAAAGGTCACGAGACCTACCAGATAATCGGCCGCGAGAAACTGCACTTTGACGAAAAAGAAATAGTAACAGAGATATTCAAGCAATGCTCTACCACCTTGTAGACTGGCTCAAGAGCCTCGGAATCGATTTTCCCGGCATGGGACTGATGCATTACCTTTCTTTCAGGGCAATGCTGGCCGCCGTAATAAGTATGCTGATCGCCTTCCTGGCGGGCGGCAAGATAATCCGCTGGCTGCAGAAACACCAGATAGGAGAGACCATACGCGACCTCGGCCTTGAGGGTCAAATGCAGAAGAAGGGCACACCCACCATGGGCGGCCTCATCATCATAGCCGCACTCGTGGGCTCGGCGCTGCTCGTCTGCAGGCTGGACAGCATCTACACCATCCTTCTACTCATAACCACCCTCTGGTGCGGCGGAATCGGCTTTCTGGACGATTATATCAAGGTTTTCAAGCATAACAAGGAAGGACTGAGCGAGAAAGGCAAGCTGGTGCTCCAGTTTGCGCTCGGCCTCTTCATCGCACTCATCGTCTGCATCAGCCCCGATATCCCCACGGACAAGCTCGTAACCACCATTCCGTTCGTAAAGGCGCACGAGTTCGATTACTCCTGGCTCTCTCCGTTCAAGGGGCAGCTTGGCGTCTATTGCTCCTGGGGCATATACATGATAATGATAATCCTCGTCACCCTGGCCTGCTCCAACGGCACCAACCTTACGGACGGAATGGACGGTCTGGCAAGCGGAACCTCAGCAATAGTAGGCGTGACCATTGGTGTGATGGCCTGGCTGAGCGGCGACGTAATCGATGCCAACTACCTCAACATCATGTACATACCGGGGTCCGGCGAGGTTGCCATATTTATGGCTGCGTTCGTAGGGGCGCTCATCGGGTTCCTGTGGTATAACACATTCCCCGCCCAGGTCTTCATGGGCGACAGCGGCAGCCTCACCATAGGCGGCATCATAGGCGTGAGCGCGGTGCTCATCCGCAAGGAGCTCCTCCTCCCGCTGCTCTGCGGCATCTTTGTAGCCGAGAGCCTGTCCGTAATAATCCAGCGCAGCTGGTTCAAACATACAAAACGCAAATACGGAGAGGGCCGCAGG
>JAFZXV010000133.1 GCA_017616595.1 Bacteroidales bacterium | reverse complement strand
GAGGCCGGCGCATTCCCCATCGACGAAGACGAGCTCGACCTCGTGTCCGGCGGCGTCAAGCTCATAACAGACCGCCTCGGTTTCTTTTAGCAGTTAGAAGCAAATGGGCAAAGCGCTGACAGTCGCAGTACCGGCGTACAACGCACAGGACTTCCTGGGCAGGTGCCTGGATTCGCTCCTGATCAAAGATCGGCAGCGTTTCCTGGCGCTGGAGGTCATTGTGGTGAACGACGGCAGCACAGACGGCACATCCGCTATCGCCCACAGATACGAGACCCTCTACCCCCAGGTGTTCCGGGTCATAGACAAGGCTAACGGCAACAGCGGATCATGCATAAACGCAGCCCTTGCCATAGCCACCGGCAAGTATTTCCGGGAGCTGGACGCCGACGACAGCTTCGACACCGATGCCCTGGAGGCCTTGATCGGGCTTCTGGACGGGCGGGGAGAAGATTTGGTGAGCACCCTAAAGACCAATATCTTCCCGGACGGACATGCAGAGTCGTACGAAGGATTGCTCGTAGGTTACGACAAGACCTGCCTAATAGACGACTTCCGCTTCCGTCACCCCAAAGACAAGGTCCACTTTACCATGCACGCCCTCAGCTTCCGTACAGACTTCCTCCGGTCTATAGGCTACAGGCAGACGGAAGGCATCTTCTATACGGATATGGTATTGTGCTACTTTCCGCTCAAGGCCGCACGGGACATCTGGTTCAGCAGGCTCTGCGTCTATCAATACTCGGAAGGCAGGGACGGGCAGTCGGTCGCGCCCGGCAACCTCTCAGGGCACAGGCACGACCTCTTCCTGGTCTCAAAAAGGCTGCTGGACGACTTTATCCCCGTTCAGGATTCCCTGGGGGCCAACCGGCGCCGCATCCTGCTGGAAATCATCTACAATTACGTAAACGTTTTCTATCAGTTGAGTCCGGAGTCCGACCCCGACCGAGAGGAACTGGACCGCCTGACACGCATGCTGCCTGAGCTTGAATATCTCTCGGACAAGGGCAGGGTCAACACGCCCGCACTGTACGTCTGCTATTCCATCAACGATTTCTTTGCCCGCGAGGCTGGGATTTCCATTATCGGCCTGCTGGAGAACAACCCGGGGTATGAGCCGGAAGAGATCTTTATCCTGGACTATGGCATCCATCCCCGGAACAGGGAGCGGCTGCAAGACATAGCGGCAGGATATGGCAGACGCATCACGTTCCTCAACGCCAAACCGGTGACGGACCGCATCAGGCAGGAATTCCCGGACCTGAAGGGATGGCGCGGCTCTATGGCCCCCAACGCCAAGGCATTCGTGGAGCAGATAATGCCGGACTACGTGGAGCGCCTGCTCTTCATAGATGCAGATACGGTAGTGGCCGGATCGCTTGCCGAGTTGCAGCATCTGGACATGGGCGGCGCCGCTCTTGCAGTGGTTCCCGTAAACCTGGCAGAGGAAATGATCCGTAAAGGGTCGGTCAAGTTATTGAACGGCAACAAGATATACTTCAACTCCGGCGTTTTGCTGTTCGACCTTCCCGCATGGCGGCGCGAAGGCTGTCCCGGGATGATCATCGACACATTGAAGCATAAGATAGACCTGGGGTTCCCCGACCAGTCGCTGCTCAACAACGCCATCCCGGAACGGATCATCAAAAGATTGCCGCCAAAGTTCAACTATATCACCCATTATTACCACCCCAGACAGGAGCGGCAATGGTTGCGGGTCGGTCATTCCTACACAGAGGCGGAGATCGAAGAATGCATTTCGGCTCCGGCCATCATACATTATCTGGGAGGATGGGTGCTGGCGCGTCCCTGGCATGAGCACTGCCGGTCTTCACACAGTGCCGAATACTTCCGGTACAAGGCCTTGTCGCCCTGGAAGGATTCACCGCTGTTCCGTCCCTATGAAGAGTCGCAACCTCCACGCGGATTCAGCCAGAAGCTGTTTTTCTGGTATCTTAAACAGTGCGGCGAGAGCCCCTCTTTCCTTTGGGCGCACACGTTGGACACGATCCGTTCTCAGTATCTCATAATCAAATACAAATACAGCTTATGGAAACAATCGAGAAAAAAAGCCAAGAAGTAAATCCAAACGAACTGTCTGAAGAAGATCTCAATCAGGTTGCCGGCGGCGGGTACTACACCAGCGACGGAAGGCTTATCACAGGGTTGCCCACCCATAACCCTGTCACCCACAGCGGAGGGCGGCCCGACCCCAAGACTCCCCACCAAAAACCTTAATTGTATTTTGCATGAAACGGGAATTGACGTTCAAGAACGAAGAACAGGAACTCGCCCACGTAGCCGGGTTCATGGAGGAAGTATGCGACGAGCTGCAGCTTGACATGCACGTGGCTATGAAACTCCAGCTGGCCATCGAGGAGATGGTTACGAATGTAATCTTCTATGCCTATCCCGAGGGCGTTTCCGCCGATATAACCCTTTCCGCCGAGAGTGACGGCAAGGAGCTGACGTTCGTACTCTCGGACGGCGGCAAGCCCTTCGACCCCACGGCAAAAGACGACCCGGACCTGGACGTGGATCCGATGGACCGCGACCAGGGCGGCATGGGCATACTCATCGTCAAGAATATAATGAACGAGGTGAGCTACCAGCGCCTGGGAGATACCAACCAACTCACAATGAAGAAAAAACTGTAAGATATGACTCAGATAATCAAAGAAGATGGCAAGACAGTCATCAAGACCGGCACACGTATAGACACGCTTAACGCCGCACAGTTCGAATCAGAAATCCAGCCCGCATTGGAACAGGGCGTGAACCTGGAGATAGATTGCACAGACCTGGCTTACATGGCCAGTTCCGGCCTCCGCGTTTTCCAGTCCACAATGCGCACAGTGGTTCGCACCCTCGGCGGACAGATGAAGCTCACTCACGTTAACGACGACATCTTCGAGATCCTCAAGATGACCGGATTCACCCGGCACATCACTGTAGAACGCGCATAGTATATGGCCGACATCTTCAACAAAGAGGCGCTGGCGGCACTGGACGACCACAGCGAGGCTGAAGAAATGGCCCGCGTGGCGTCGCCCAGCCTGTGGATAGTGCTCTCCGCCATGGTGACCATGATGGCCGTGGTCTTGTACTGGTGCATCTTCGGGACCATCAACTACAAGGTAACGGCACAGGGCGTGGTGTTCCCGTTCGGCGAGGCATCCCCCATCAGCGTACCGTACGACGGCACCGTCAGCCGCATCCTGGTCTCGCACGGCTCTGCCGTAGAAAGGGGCGCAGGCATTGTAGAAATCCGCAACGTCCTTTCAGCCTCCACCGTGGCCGCCCCGCGTGACGGAGTGGTCATACAGACCTTGCCGGCAGGCACGCCGTTCAAGGCCGGAGAGCCGGTTGCATGGCTGCTGCCCCAGGAGCAGCAGATGGCAGGCCGGGAGATGCTCTGCTACGTAACCTACAACGACCTCCGCAAATTGAAGATCGGCCAGCAGGTGCAGGTCACTCCGGCCAACCTTGAGCGCGAGAATTGGGGCTACGCCTACGCCAGGGTGGTGGGCATCGAACAGTATCCCACGACGCGCCAGGAGATAACGAGCCGTGTTAAACTGGACCCTCTTGCAGCCTTCATCAGCGACGGCCAGGCAATGTACGAGGTGCGCGTGGTGCTCGACGAGCGCGACGGCAACCTGGTCTGGAGCCGCTCTAAAAGCCGCAACGTGGCCGTAAACAACGGAGCCCTGTGCAACATTCAGGTCATTACGGAAAAGAAGCCTGTATGGCGCGTGCTCGTGGGAACCGTAGACAACACCGTCGCTTCATTAGCAGGAAAATAGTATGCGCAGGAGTAAACCGGTAAAAGTGCCGCAGGTGATGCAGATGGAGGCCGTGGAATGCGGCGCCGCATCGCTGACCATGATACTTGCCCACTTTGGCAAGTGGATACCTCTGGAGGAGGTGCGTGCAGCCTGCGGCGTGTCCAGGGACGGCTCCAGCGCAAAGGATATCCTGCGAGCAGCCCGCAATTACGGCCTCGACGCTAAAGGTTTCCGCACCACGCCGGAAGGGCTGGAAGGCAGGCAGCCGGCCATAATCCACTGGAACTTCGAGCATTTTGTGGTGTTCAGGGGCTTCGACAGAAAAGGGCGCGCCTGCCTGAACGACCCGGGCTCCGGTCCGGTAAAGTGGCCGATGGAAGAGTTCCGAAAACACTATACGGGTATTTGCCTGACTTTCGAGCCCACGGAAAGGTTCCAGCCCGGAGGCCAGCAGACCAGCATCCTGTCTTACATCAAGAAAAACATGAAGGGCGCCGGAGAGGCATTCTGGCTCTCGTTCATCTTTGCCCTGATGGGCGCGTTCGTGGCGTTGCTCTTTCCGCTGTTCACCCGCATCTTCCTGGATGAGGTGCTGTCCGGCAAGAACCCCGACTGGGCAAAATGGCTGTTCATCGGCATGGGGGCGCTGGCCGTATTCCAGTTTGTGCTGATACTGTTCCAGTCTCTCTACTCCAAGCGGGTGGCAGGAGCGCTGGCTTTGAAAGGCAACAAGGAATACCTTCACCACCTCCTCCGGCTGCCGATGCCGTTCTTTGCCATGCGCAACGTGGGCGACCTCCAGCAGCGCATGCACCTTAACCAGAGCATCACCCACGCGCTGGTTGAGGTACTCGCACCGCAGGTCATAAACGTAGCCCTGCTGGTGCTCTACCTCATACTGATGTT
>JAFZXV010000132.1 GCA_017616595.1 Bacteroidales bacterium | reverse complement strand
GACTGCGTGCGCGAGGCGCTCGGCCTGCCCGCCCTCAGGCAGCACCCTGCGGCCAAGGCTCTCGCCCCCAGGCCGCCGGCACTCTGCCAGGGCTGCGGGCACAGAGACCTCTTTACCGCCCTCAACAACGTACTCAAGAAAGACTACCCGCAGGGGCGCGCCTTCAGCGACATCGGCTGCTACACCCTCGGCTGGCTGCCTCCGTTCGAGGCAATCCAGACCTGCGTAGAGATGGGCGCCTCCGTAACAATGGCGCAGGGTGCCGCCTACAGCGGACTCTGGCCCGCCGTTGCCGTAATCGGAGACTCCACCTTCACGCACAGCGGAATGACCGGCCTGCTGGACGCCGTAAACGAGAACGCAGACGTAACCATCTGCATATCGGACAACCTCACCACAGGAATGACCGGAGGGCAGGATTCCGCCGGCACGGGCCGCCTGGAGGCCATCTGCGCCGCAATGGGAGTGGATCCCGCCCACATCCGCACGTTCGAGCCACTGCCTAAGAACTATCCCGAGATGGAGCGCATCCTCAGGGAAGAAATAGAGTACCACGGCGTGTCTGTGATAATCAGCCGCCGCGAATGCATCCAAACAGCCAGAAGGCACGCAAAGAAATAAGCTATGAAACAGGATATAATACTTGCAGGCGTTGGAGGACAGGGAATACTGTCCATCGCCACCGTTATAGGGTCGGCAGCCCTGGAGCAGGGCCTTTACATCAAGCAGGCGGAGGTTCACGGGATGAGCCAGAGGGGCGGCGACGTGCAGTCCCACCTGCGTCTGAGTTCCGTGCCGGTGCACTCTGACCTCATCCCCCACGGAGGAGCAGACCTGATTGTCTCCCTGGAGCCGATGGAGGCCCTGCGCTACCTGCCGTACCTTGCGGAGGACGGCTGGATCATCACCAATACGGTTCCGTTCCAGAACATCCCCAACTATCCGCCTATTGAAGACGTGCTCGAGGAACTGCGCAGCTTCCCGAGGCGCATCGCCCTGGATGTAGACGCCGTGGCGCGTGAGAACGGCTCGCCCCGCAGCGCCAATATGGTGCTCCTCGGTGCGTCCGCCGGAGTCATGAGCATACTTGAGCCCCAGACCCTACGGGACGGCATCCGCCGCATTTTCGCCCGCAAGGGAGATGCAATAGTGGAAGCCAACATCAAGGCATTCGATGCCGGACTCAGTTTATCCAACAAAGCACGCTGAAATGAAACAACCCATTTCCAAGGAAGTCCTTTATGAGGCGATGCGCGGAATGGGCATCTCAGACCTGTCCCGCACCACAATACGCCAATGCTCGCTGCTCGGCAACGTGCTGGAAGAGAGAACCGGAGAGAAGTTCTCCCACCTCGAGTTCGGAGTGCCCGGCATCCCTGCCTGCAGGATAGGCATAGAAGCCCAGACAAAGGCGCTGGACGCGGGTGTGCCGTCCATATACCCGTCGGTGCAGGGCATCCCGGAGCTCAAGCGCAACGCCGCCCGCTTTGTGAAGGCCTTCATCGACATAGACATAGACCCCAAGGGCATAGTGCCTACCGTGGGCTCCATGCAGGGCAGCATGACCAGCATCCTCGAGTGCTCACAGCTGCAGCCGGGCAAGGATACCATCCTGTACATCTGCCCCGGCTTCTCCGCACATGGCCGCCAGCCGGACCTGCTGGGCATCAAGAACATCTTCTTTGACATATACGAATACCGCGCAGAGAAGCTCCGGGACAAGCTGGAGTCTTACTTCTCCCAGGGCAACATAGCCGCAATCCTCTACTCCAACCCCAACAACCCGGCGTGGATTTGCCTCACGGAAGAGGAGCTGCAGATAATCGGCGAACTGGCAAACAAATACGATGTAATAGTGCTGGAAGACATGGCATACCTGTGCATGGACTTCCGCAAGGACATGTCGGTGCCGTTCGAGCCGCCTTTCCAGGATACGGTTGCAAAGTATACAGACAACTATGTTATCCTGCTGTCTGGTTCCAAGATATTCAGCTATGCAGGAGAGAGGATAGCGGTGGTATGCATCTCGGACAAGCTGTTCAACCGGGAGTATCCTGCGCTCAAGGAGAAATGGAGCATCGCCACGTTTGGAGACAACTACATACTCAACTACCTGTATGTCAACACCTCAGGCGTGTCGCACTCGGCCCAGTACGCCTTGTCTGCCATGTTCGAGGCGGCGGTGGACGGAAGGTACAACTTCGTCAAGGAGTTGCGCAATTACGGCTTCCGCGCACACCGTTCACGCGAGATATTCGACTATAACGGCTTCCATCTGGTGTACGACAAGGATATGGAGCAGACCATCAGCGACGGATTCTTCTACACCGTGGGCTACAAAGACATGAGCAACAGCCAGCTGCTCGAGTCCCTTTTCCGCTGCGGCGTAATCGCCATCCCCCTCAACACAACCGGCAGCGGCCAGAGCGGCATCAGGGTATGCGTTTCGAGGCTGATGTCTCAGGAAGATTTTGATGATTTGAACAACCACCTCAGGATGTTCGTACGACTGGTAAACGAAGAGATATGAAGTATGTAACCGCAGACGAAGCCGTCAAGCTGGTACGCAGCGGCGACACCATAGCCTGCCAGGGCGGCGCATCCGTGCCCGTTCTCCTTCAGGAGGCCCTTGCCCGGCGCCATGCCGAATTGCGCGACGTGGTCATCACCTCCGGATTCAACGTGCACAAGGATCCCGCGCCCTTCTGCAAGCCCGAGTACAAAGATTCCTTCCTGGTTAACAGCATCTTCCTCAGCGCAGACCAGCGCGCCCACGTGGCCGCCGGTTACGGATCCATGACTCCCGCCTTCCTGGGCGAGGTGCCCGGCATGTTCCGCCGCGGGGAATTCCCGGTGGACGTGGCGTTCATCGTGTGCTCAGAGCCCGACGAAAACGGCTACTGCAGCTTTGGCATTTCCGCCGACATAGCCGTTGCGGCTGCGGAGGTCGCAAGTGTCGTGATCGCCGAGGTCAGTCCCAACATCCCCTATCTCTACGGAGACTGCCTCATCCACGAGAGCAAGATTACCGCCGCGGTGCATTGCGATGTGGCCCCCTTTGCCATGACATTCGGCGAGCCCACAGAGATAGAGGCCGCCATCGGAGCCAACGTGGCGTCGGAGATTCCCGACGGCGCGTGCCTGCAGATCGGCGTGGGAGGCATCCCCAACGCAGTCCTCAACGGCATCAAGCACCACAAGCACCTCGGCCTGCATACGGAGGCCATGACCGACGGCGTCATCCGCCTTATGAAGGAAGGCGTCATAGACAATTCGCTCAAGAAAGTCCGCCCCGGCGTAAGTGTGGCCGCACTGGCCATAGGTTCCAAGGAGATGTACAAATACATCGACCATAACCGCACGATGGAGTTCTTTGACGTCGCCTACACCAACGATCCTTTCCTCATCGCCCAGAATCCGCGGGCCTGCGCCATCAATTCCGCCATAGAGGTAGACCTGACAGGCCAGATCTGCGCCGATTCCATAGGCGACCGGATCTTCTCCAGCGTCGGCGGCCAGCACGACTTCATGTACGGCTGCTCGCTTGCAGAGGGTGGACGCACCTTCATCGCCCTGCCTTCACGCACGGCAAAGGGGAAAGGCAAGATAGTGGCTCATCTCGCTCCCGGCGCGGGAGTGGTGACGACCCGCTTCCAGACCCAGTTCGTGGCAACCGAGCACGGCATAGTGTACCTGCGCGGAAAGAGCCTGGCCGAAAGGGCCAAGCTCCTTATTTCCATCGCCCATCCCGACGACCGGGAAGAGCTTGAGAAAGCCGCGTGCGAGCGCTTCGGCTACTCGTTCCTAAGACTTAAATAGATCTCATTACATTTCCTTGATAATCTCCATTCCGAGGCGGATGGCTTCTTCGTTCATCGGGATGAGGTGGTGATGCCTCTCGGGCAGCGTCTTGCGGAGTGCCTTTAGCACGCCGTCGATGGACACTATGGGATGTACCTTGAGGAAACCGCCGAGGATGATCATGTTGAACACCTTGATCATATTCATCTCTGCGGCTTTGTCCATTGCGTCTATCCTGTAAACGTGGATATCCTTGCGGGTGGGCGGAGTGTTGATGCCGTAGCCGTCGTAGATGAGGGTGCCGCCCGGCTTGACCTTGCTCTCGAACTTCTCGAGCGAGGGCTGGTTGAGCACTATGGCGGTGTCGTAGGAACTGAGGATGGGGGAAGATACGGGCTCGTCGCTCACGATGACGGTAACATTGGCCGTACCGCCGCGCTGCTCGGGGCCGTATGCGGGCATCCACGTTACTTCCTTGTCTTCCATTAGGCCGGAGTAGGCAAGGATCTTGCCCATGGAGAGGACACCCTGTCCTCCAAATCCGGATATGATAATTTCGTGTGTCATAAGCAATTAACCTTTATCTTTCAAATCTCCGAGAGGATAGAAGGGAACCATATTCTCTTCCATCCACTTGTTGGCCTTGTCCGGGCTCATCCTCCAGTTGGTGTTGCAGGTGGACACTATCTCCACGAGGTTGGAACCCTTGCCCTGCATCGAATATTCGAATGCCTTGCGGAGGGCCTTCTTGGCCTTGAGGATGGAGGCCACGTTCTGCACGCTCTGGCGGGTCACATAGCAGGTGCCCTCCAGCTGGGCGGCTATATCGGCCATCTTGAGGGGGTAGCCGTGGAGCTTGGGATCGCGGCCGTAGGGGCAGGTGACGGTCTTCATGCCCAGCAGCGTGGTGGGAGCCATCTGGCCGCCGGTCATGCCGTAGATTGCGTTATTGATGAAGATGATGGTGATGTTCTCTCCGCGGTTGAGGGCGTGGATGGTCTCTGCGGTGCCGATGCAGGCGAGGTCGCCGTCGCCCTGATAGGTAAAGACGAGGCGGTCGGGCCACAGGCGCTTGACGGCGGATGCGAGTGCCGGCGCACGGCCGTGGGCTGCTTCCTGCCAGTCTACATCGATGTATTTGTATGCGAACACTGCGCATCCCACGGGAGAGATGGCGATGGTCTTGTCGGCCATACCCATTTCGGCAATGACCTCGGACACCAGCTTGTGGACTACGCCGTGGCTGCAACCGGGGCAGTAGTGCATGGGAGTGTCGTTTAGCAGTTCCGGTTTTTTATATACCAGGTTCTCCGGAGCGATGATTTCTTGTTTTGTCATATCTCAAGCGCTTTAACGGGTCATTTTCTTGATTTCTTCCACAACCTCTTCGGGCTCGGGGATGATGCCGCCGAGGCGTCCGTACCACTTGACGGGCACGTTGCATTCCACCGCAAGGCGGATGTCTTCCACCATCTGGCCGGCGTTGATCTCAAGCGAGAGGATGCCCTTGACCTGCTTGCCGAGCTCTGCTATGCGCTTTGAAGGGAACGGCCACAGGGTGATGGGGCGCAGGAGGCCGACCTTGATGCCCTGCTCGCGGGCGATGGCGATGACCTTCTTGGCAATACGGGCGGCGCTGCCGAAGGCCACGATGAGGTACTCGGCGTCGGCGGTCATATAGTCCTCGTAGCGGACTTCGTTCTTCTCGCACTCGCGGTACTTGGCCTGGATGCGGAGGTTGTTCTGCTCCATCTCCTCCGAGCGGAGCTCAAGGGAGGTAATGATGTTGGGCTTGCGCATTCCGATGCGTCCGGTGGTGGCCCAGGGGCATTCCTTGGCGATCTGCTCCTCGGTGCGACGGGGCTTGAACGGAGGCAGCACCACCTTTTCCATCATCTGGCCTATGGCGCCGTCGCTCAGGATCATGGCGGGGTTGCGGTACTTGAACGCAAGCTCGAAGGCGAGGTCTACGAAGTCTGCCATCTCCTGCACCGATGCGGGGGCGAGGGTGATGAGGCGATAGTCTCCGTGGCCGCCGCCCTTGACGGTCTGGAAGTAGTCTGCCTGGCTGGGCTGGATTGTGCCGAGGCCGGGGCCGCCGCGGGACACGTTGACTATGAGGGCGGGGAGCTCGGCTCCTGCCATATAGGAGATGCCCTCCTGCATGAGGCTGATGCCCGGGCTGGAGGAGGATGTCATCACCCTTTTGCCGGTTGCGGCGCCGCCGTATACCATATTGATGGATGCGACCTCGCTCTCTGCCTGGAGGACTACCATTCCCGTGGTCTCCCAGGGCTTTTCTGCGGCGAGGGTCTCCAGGACCTCGGACTGGGGAGTGATGGGATAGCCGAAATAGCCGTCGCAACCGCAACGGATGGCGGCGTGGGCAATGGCCTCATTGCCTTTCATCAGGGTTACTTCTTTGTCTGCCATAACTAGTCCTCCTTTTTACGATAAACCGTGATACATCCGTCGGGGCAGACAATCGCGCAGGACGTACATCCCGTGCAGGTGTCTTCCAGGACGGCTTCAGCATAATTATACCCCTTCTGGTTGACGCTCTTTGTGGTAAGCGCGAGAACCTTCAGCGGGCAGGCGACAACGCAAAGGCCGCAGCCCTTGCAACGCTCGATGTCGACTACAGTCGCACCTTTCATTTTTGCCATACTGTAAGTGTTATTATTGGTTATACATATCCTTGTTGTAGAAATCCAGAATCTCGTTGGCTATTTCCAGAGCCTGCCTTGCAGGGCTTTCCGGATTTATGCTCAGCGCCTCCAGATAGTTGTTCATGGCCATCTGCCAGTTGCCTTTCTTGCGCCACGCGTTGCCCTGTAGGTAAAACAGGGTGTCGTCCATCGGGCCGCCGGCGGCCCTGTAGCCGTCGAGCACGGTGATGGCCTCGTCTGCGTCGTTGGCGTCGAGCAGGGCCTGGATCCTTTCTTTCATCAGTTCTGCGGAGTGTCTACGAACATACACCAGCCGTAGGTGTCTTCTTCAGTACCCCTCTGGATGCCCACGAGACGGTTGTACAGCTTCTCGCTGGTGGGGCCGCAGACCTCGGGATACTTGTACTCGCGGGTGATGGTGCCGCTCTCCAGGGTAACCTTGTCGTCTATGCGGCAGATGGGGGTGATGACCACCGCGGTGCCGCAGGAGTTGACTTCCTCGAAGGTCTCCAGCTCGTCGATGAAGATGGTGCGGCGCTCTACCTTGAGGCCGAATTCCTCCGCAACCTTGCGCAGGCTCTTGTTGGTGATGGACGGCAGCACGCTCGGCGAGTTGGGGGTAACATAGCAGCCGTGCTTGATTCCGAAGAAGTTGGAGGAACCGAACTCCTCGATGTGAGTGTGGGTTGCGCTGTCCAGGAAGAGGAGCTCGCGGTAGCCCATCCTGTGGGCCAGGTTGTAGGCGTGCAGCGACTGGGCGTAATTGGCGCCGAGCTTGTATCCGCCGGAGCCGTAGGTAGCCGCGCGGTCGTAGTTGCGGGACAGCACGGCGGTGCCGGGAGTGAGGCTCTTGCCGCCTCCATAGGTGCCGACTGCGGATGCCATAACGGCAAACATCACGTCATTTGCACTCTTGATGCCCAGCTGGGGGTTGATGCCGAAGAGCACGGGACGCAGGTACAGGGACGCTCCGCTCTCGTAAGGAGGGATATAGTCCCAGTTCTCCTGGACGCACATTACGCACATATCGATAAAGAGCTCCATAGAGGGGCAGGGCATATCGAGGTAACGGGCGCTGGATTCCATACGTTTTGCGTTCTCGTCCGGGCGGAAGAGGCGCACGCGGTCGTCTGCTCCGCGGTAGGCCTTGAGGCCCTCGAAGCAGCTCGGCGCATAGTGGAATACTCCGGCAAAGCAGTGGACAGAGAAGTTGAAGTCGTTGGTGACCTCGGGTTTGGTCCACCTGCCGTCGATGCATTTGGCAAAAACTATCGAATCTGTAGGATAGTAGTTGAATGATCGTTTAGTGTAATCGATTTCGGGCATAGTCTTCAGTTTTAGTCTTCTATTATGCGGTCTTTGTTATAAGTGTGTATCTTGGTTTCTCCGGCCAGGATGATGTAGCCGTTCTCGGCCAGCGAGGCGAGCTCGTTCTCTCCGGGATATACCACCACTGGGGCTACCCAGCTTACTTTCTGGGTGATGGCGTCGGTGATGTCTTTGCTGTAGGCCACGCCTCCGGTGAGGATGATGACGTCTACCTTGCCCTCCACGAGGGCGCCCTGGGCCACTATGTACTTGGCTATGTTGAGCACGAAGGCCTTCATGAACACCACGTACTCAGGGATGCCCTGCTTGGCCCTGTCCACCACCACGCGCATGTCGTTGGTGCCGAAGTATGCGACGGCGCCTCCCTGTCCGATGAGCTTCTTCTTGATTTCCTGTTTGGTGTACTTTCCGCTGAAGCACATGTCGATGAGGGGATACGGCGGGCAGCAGCCGGCGCGCTCCGGGGTGATGGGGCCGTCGCCGCCGAGGCCGTGGGACGTATCGATGACCTTGCCTCCGCGGTGGGTGGAGATGGTTACGCCGCCGCCCATATGGCAGATGATGGCAGTGGTGTCTTCCGCCTTGCGGCCGGTGTCCCTGAGGTAACGGCGCATGATGGCGCGGGTGTTGAGGGCGTGGAAGAGAGTCCTGCGCGGGAACTCGGGGATGCCGCCCACGTGGCACTCTGGGAGCATTTCGTCTGCCATCGGAGGGTCTGCCACGTATGCGACGCAGGGGCCGAAGGCGGGCTTGAGGCCCTCGCCGTCGCGCAGCTCGTTTATGCGCTGGGCGATGTTGTCGCCTATGAGGGCGCTGAGGTTGCAGGCGTGGTTGCCCTCGCGGCTGGTGGACAGCACCTCGCGCATATCGGCGTTTACGTTATATACGCCGGTGATGCAGGGGGTGAAAAGTCCGCCGCGGCACATCACTATGTCTATGTCTTCCAGGCGTATGCCCTGAGCCTTGAGGGCGTCGGTTATGGCGTCTGTGCGCATCCGGTCCTGGTCCATGACGTCTGCGAACTTGGAGAGCTCGGCCACGGAGTGCTCCAGCTTCTGCTCAAGTATGCAGGCTCCGTCTTTGTAGACGGCGAACTTGGTGGTTATGGACCCGGTGTTGACGACGAGGATCGTCCCGCGCTGACTTGTGTTGCCGTTGGCTTCCATACGCTATACCACAAAGGCGACTGCCTCGGCAATCGAGTTGAGTTTGACGTCTACGGAATCGGCCCTGGAGGCAAGTACGCAAGGCACTTTTGTGCCGACCAGCATGCCGGCCTGCCTTACGCCCTGCACCAGCTTGGTGTTGGTTTTCCAGAAAACGTTGGCGGACTCGATGTTGGGGAACATCAGGCAGTCGGCATCGCCGGCAACGGGGCTGGAGAGCTTCTTGATCTCTACGGATTCCTTGTCTATTGCAACGTCGAGGGCGAGGGGGCCGTCGCCTATGCAGCCGGGAATCTGGCCGCGGTCGCACATCTTGGCCAGCATTGCGGCCTCCATGCATGCGGGCATCGAATCCAGCATCTGCTCGGATGCGGCGATGAAAGCGATCTTGGGCTTCTCTACGCCGAATGCCCTGGCAACCGAATTGAGATAGCCGGCAATCTTGACTTTCTGGCGGAAGTCGGGCAGAGGGACCACGGCCATGTCGCCCATGAAGATGAGCTTGTGGTAGTGGGGGCTCTCAAGCACGCCTACGTGCGAAAGCAGGCCCTTGGGAGGGAGCAGGCCGGTTTCTTTGTTGAGGATGGCGCGGAGGAACTTGTCTGTGGAGCAGAGGCCCTTCATCAGAACGTCGCCCTCTCCGTCGTGCACCATCTTGACGGCGTGCGCCACGGCTTTGAGTTCTTCTTTGATGTCTACGATTGTGAATTTGGATACGTTGATGCCGGCGGCTGCGCAGACTTTCCCGATCTGGGCGGCGTCGCCCACCAGCGTTACGTCTACGAATCCGAGGTCTATGGCCTTTGAGGCGGCCTCGATGGTATGGTCGTCAACGGCCCAGGCCGCAACCATCCGCTTGCGGATACCCTTCGCCTTGAGGGTGGCGAAGAGGTCATTGAAAGAGGTAATCATTGATTATCAGTGGTTATTATGTGTTATTGTGGTTATACCTCCAAATATGTCCGACTAAGATAGCAATAATAACCCAAAACTCAAAGAAAAACGGCCTTTCTCTGCTATGGGGGAAAGGCCGTCGGGCTTACTTGAAATGCTGAAGGGTCTTGGAGACCACGGATATCTTTTTCTTGAAGGTTGTGCGGCCCTTGTAGTAAATGAGGTCAAGGGTAGTGCCGTCGTTCTCGAAGTATATGGTATCCAGGTACTTATCCGTTCTCTTGTTCTTGCAGACCGGCTCGGCCCACACCAGCGAGTACTCCCCTCCCTTGACGGCGCAGATGACGGTGTAGCCGCGGATGTCGAACAGCGCGGCGCTGTAGCCCTTGCCCCGCTCCTTGCGGGCCTTGCTGCAGGCCGCGGCTATGGAGGACTCCGGGTCCAGCAGGCCGAAGCTCAGGCGGCTGGCGCTGGTCTCGGCCTTGGGGTTCTTCTCCAGCCACCAGCGGATGGCGGAATCGGTGAGCATATCGGCCTTGGAGATCTGCACCAGGGCCGGATTCTCGCGGAATCGCTGCACCAGCCAGGCCACCTCGGCAGCGGGGGTTATGCCCTCCATCATCTCGGGGCACTGGCCCTCGATCCTGAGGCTGTCGCCCGCCACTGCGTTGCCGTAGAAGAGCGCCTGGTGGACTATGTCCTCCTCGGGCATATAGAGCACCTCAACGTACTCGGCATCGCCGTTGCGGTAGGCAAAGTGGACGTACAGGCGGCGGCCGCCAAAGGGCGAGATGACTTCCATCGGCAGAACCATGGTGGGCGGGACGTAATCGTCTTCCATCGTATAGACGGGGATGGTGCGCCAGTCTTCCTGCTCGCCCGCGGGGGTGAGGATCCTGAGCGTCAGGTCCTTATCCAGTGCCAGCACGTGGTCCGTGCCGTCTTTTTTCCAGCCAACGGCGTCCAGGGCCTCGCCCGCTACGCCCAGGGCGTCGGGCTTGGAGATTTGGCTTATGTTATTGCTGACGAAGTCCAGATAGAGGAGCGAATCCTTCATATGAAGCACCTGGTCTGCATACACAGACTTGGGGTACTTTGCCAGGAACTTGTCCGCCGCCTTGACGGACGGCTTCTTCATCGTCTTGTTATACAGATTGGTCTCCGGCCTTGTCTGCGCGCCCAGCGCCGCCGGCGCAAGGAGTGCGCCCAGCAGCAATATGATTCTAAGTGTTCTCATCGTTCGGCAAAAGTAGCAAAAAATTTGCCGTGCCGTACTCTGAACCGGCCGTATAGGGGCAATGACGGATTATTTTTGGCGCAGGTCCGGTTTTTGGGACGGCACCTGCGCCACTATATTGCATACAAGGCCGATTTGCGGCGCAGGTCCCCCAACTTTTTTCGGACCTGCGCCATCGCTGTACGCTTGGCGCTCTGCCCGTCAAGCGAGCTTGGATCTTTGACTCCTTTTCCCGGATGGAAGAAAGGCCGGACAGTGACATCGACATCCTTATAGACCTGGACACATCCGCACCTATAGGGCTCCTGCAACATGCAGGAATGATCAATGATTTGGAGGCATTGCTGGGCATCAAGGTAGATATTGTCGAATGCAATACCGTCAAGCTTTTCGCCCGGGATAGTATCAACCGAGATAAAGTGCTTATATATGAGAGAGCCTGAACGCGACCCACCAGCGCTCAAAAAACAAATAGAGGATATCCTGCCGCTTCTTGCAGCAACCGCTACTTCGCGATAAAGGGGTCGGAGCTGATCGTGTGGCAAGAAAAAACACGTATCCGCCAGAGGCTTTATTTGAGTACGGGAAGGGTTGAAATGCTGTCTTTCTCAAACATATATTACCTCCTTTTCCAGGTTGGATCTAAAACTGGCTTTTAGCTGAGCTTTATCTGAAATAAGGTCTACGCTCCTTTTGAAAACAGTTTCCAGTTGATGGGCTATAATGGAATATGTCAGCAGATTGGGTCTGTTCAATGAAATGACAATGTCCACATCACTTTCCGGCCCGGCTTCATTCCTTGCAAAGCTGCCGAATAAGCCAATACGCTCTATTCCATACTTATCTTTGTTGCATAAATAGTAAACTTTCAGGAGAGATAGAATATAATCTCTGTTAACATTATTATTCTCACGGGTACTTTCTATGGACACAACTATGCGATATCCCATTGCTGATAGTACTCTTTCATATGTTTCCGGACTCCCTAAATGGCCGTTCTCCATTCTGGACACCTGTGATTTACTCATCCCGGCAAGGATACCGACCTGTTCCTGGGTCATTCCCCAGGATTCCCTGGCGGCTTTTATATCTATTGAATACATGATGATACCTTTTTCGCAAAAGCAGGAAAAGTTTAATATATATGCAACTAAAAATAGGTATTTAAATAATGCGTATCTTTACCCGCAGATATTCAGGTTTATGGAAGACTATATCATCAGGGAAATAGACCGCATTGGCGAAATGCTGGTGCAGGTGGCTAAGAGGCTGGGGCTGTTTCAGGACGGAGGGACGGCGCCGGATTATACAATGGCGGACGTCAAGGCAGAGTTTGAAAAGGGTAAACTCGAATTGGACATCGATGCTGTTCTGGCGCAGAATTATCCGGTGCTGTATCTTGTGGAGCACGAAAACTTGTCCGAGAGGTCTCTGGAGATGTTTGTTGACATCGTCTTCCACTCCGACGCTGACGAGTCCCGCAAGACGGCCCTCCTCAACGACGCCATAAACTATCTGGACAGCAAGGGGTACTTCTCCTTCCGGCTGCATTCATTCGTGTAAACTACCGCGCACGCCATTTTATCAAAAATAAATTATTTTTTTTTGGTAAAACGCGGGATAGTTGTTAACTTGCGCCATAATTGATTGATTATGGGTAAACTGAGCATGCCTCCAGAGAATCCGTTTTATACGGTAATTGATATTCCGGACGAGTATTTCTGCGACCGTAATGAAGAAACGGAAAAGATAATCGGACTTATCGCCAACGGTAGCAATATCGTCCTGAAGGCCCCCCGGCGAATCGGGAAATCCAGCCTTATTATGCACGTCTTCAAGAATAAGGCAATTGCGGAGCATTACAACACCCTGTTTATCGATATATACGGGACAAAGAACGCCTCGGACTTTCACGCTGAATTCCAGAACGCCCTTCTTTCTGCGCCGTTTGCAAAATCTGCAAAAATCAAGAGGACTTTTGAGTCTATGGTCAAGAGTGCGTACCTGGATTTAGGCAACTACGACACGGCATCCGGTACAGTCTCCTTCCCAAAGATTGGTTTTACACCTTCAACTCTGCCGAAGATTCCCCTTCAGGACTTGTTCGACTATCTTGAGCATACGAAAAAACCCAATCTGGTGGTTTTCGATGAATTCCAGCAAATCCAGGAATACCCTGAGCGTATGGCAGCGACGCTGCGCAGCTACATCCAGAAGATGAGCAATACGCGTTTCATCTTCTCCGGCAGCGCCCGCCATATGCTTACGACTATGTTTCAAATGTCAAATCAGCCTTTCTATAAAAGCGCAGCTCCGATGGACCTGGATATATTGTCGCTGGATTCATACACTGCGTTCTGCAAGGACCTGTTCAGGCTAGGCGGAAAGAGCATCGACGACAATGCCGTCTCATTTGCCTATCATTTGTTTTCCGGCGAAACATATCTTATGCAGGAGACCATGAAGGAAACTTACGCCAGATGTGCACCCGGAGCGGCAGCAGGCAAGGATGATGTTATAGAGGCGGTCAATGAACTTTTAAGCAGAAAAGAAACCGATTACCGCGACATCCTCAGCCGGCTGGACAACAAGAAAGAGCGCAACACATTGTATTGCATTGCAATAGAAGGAATTGCCTCAGGCTTGACATCTTCCGCCATAATGAAAAAATACCAGTTGGACAACGCATCCTCGGTACAGAACGCACTTGAGAATCTCGGCCCCGACAAACTGGCTTTGATTGAAAGGATAGCCAAAGGCACATACGTCATCCAGGACCGTCTCTTCGAACTCTGGATCGCAGCCAAATCCGGAATACTTCAAACCAAGTTCCTGGAAGCCGAAGCCCGTTTCTACAGGCAGCGCGAGATAGCCGAGAGAATCAATTTGCCTTGATTCTCTGCCGGAATAACAAGATAAACGTGTCAATATTATGAATAAAGAAAAGAAAGGTTTCCTTTGGAAGGAGTTTCTGACGGGCGTGCTGGCCACGGCGATCGGCGTCGGGCTGTCATTTGCCGTCAACAATATGGTGGAGAACCATAAGAAGGAGCAGGCCCGGAGGCATACGGCCATGATGGCCATATACGACATAGACGAGATTGTCCGGCAGCTGAAGGAGTACCGCCAGAAGGAAGAGAGTTACTTCAAGATTGCGCTGTATGCCGATACGCATCAGGACGAGCTCGACGATATCTCCATCGATTCGCTGCGCATCGCCACCATCTATCTCATTGAAGACAACTCCTCCACGATTCCGTGGACCGACGATTCCAAGGAAAAGGCGTTCAACGGCAGTATGGATGCGTGGCAGAACCTGCAGAATACGCAGTTTTACGACAATGTGCTTACCTGCTACCGGCTGAGAAACGAGTTGCTGAGGATGATGGAGACCGAACTTGTGTTCAGGCGTCCGTTCTCCGACGAGTCGTTCAACGACTACTTCCTTAAGGTAAACGATACCGACCTGGACTACAGCGGAAGCCTCAACAAGGAGTCGCTCGCCCGTCTGCTCAGGCAGATACTACAGCAGCCCACGGCCACCCGCTTCCTGCGTACCTACTTCCTTCGCAACGCCTCGTATATCGGTTATGCCGACAAGCTGGAAATCCTCAACCGGGAGAACAAGGTCCTGATGGGCATAACGAGCAAAGACATCGACGATTACATCAAGACTAACGTCGACAAGACTCGCCCCGCAACAGCGAAGAAGATTGCGGGCGAATGGGAAACCGGCCAGGACGAAACGCGCACAGAGATGTTCCGCTTCAACCCCGACAACACGGTAACGCTCACGAGCAACACGCCTTTCAGCATGAGCTATTATCTTGAAGAAGAAGGGATTACCGTCGCCCTGGAGTGTCCGATTTCGTACGGTATCGACGGAACGTGGGAGATTGTGCGCGACTCGCTTAAAATGGCCTTCGACCCGGAATCCTGCAAACTGCTATCGTTCGAGATGGACTTGAGCCACTTCCCCAAATCCGCCCTCGAGCGCCAGAAAGACAGCCTCGACATAAAGCGGCAGAAGGTTAAGGATTATGTCCTGGAATACCTGAAGAGCGCAGACTGGTCCCTTACCGACAAGGTAGCCCTCGACATTACCGGGAACGTAATGTTCCTGACTTCTGAGCGAACCACCTCCTGGGGCGAGACAGAAACGGACCAGCAGCAGCTGGTAAGAAAATAATCAAGCTACCAGACCAGCGTGGCCTTGACGGGGTAGTGGTCGGAGACGTACTGGACGCCACAGTAGGGTTGGCGGATGACCTGGAATTTTTGGCAGCCGGAAAAGCCGGAGTAGAAAACGTAGTCGATGGGAGGGTTGCCGGAAACTCGGCCCCAGTCGTGCCAGGTCTGGTCGGTATCGGTTTCCGGAGCGGTCTGGCGGGAGTCTTTCATCAGGCCGCGAAGCTCCAGCAGGCAGGGGTCGTCTGGATAGACGTTCATGTCGCCGGTCAGCACCATAGGCACGCCGTCGGGGTTCATCGCCCCTATGCGCTCAACCAACAGCAGCAGCCCGTTGCGGCGGGCTTCCTTGCCCACGTGGTCCAGGTGCGTGTTCACGAAGTAGAACTTGCGCCCGCCCGATTTTTCTTTCAGAAGCGTCCAGGTGGCGGTGCGGCGACAAGCTGCGTCCCAACCCAGGGACGGAACGTCCGGCGTCTCGGACAGCCAGTAGGTGCCCCAATCGACCAGGTCTATGCGCTCTGTGTCGTAGAAGACCGCCATATGCTCGCCCCCGCTGACGCCGTCTTCCCGTCCAACCCCAACATATGCATACCCGGGGCAGTGCTCCTTGAAATACGCCAGCTGGAAGTCCAGCGCCTCCTGTACGCCGAATACGGCTGGATGCTGGTCGAGGAGCATGGCGCAGGCGGCATCCTTGCGGTTATCCCACACATTATCACCGTCTTGCGCCGTTCCGTAGCGCACGTTGAAGGACATTACGGGGAGGGCAGCCTCTTCCTTTACGCCGCAGCCGATGGCCAGCAGCGCCAGGGCGGCACCAATCAGAACAGACTTCAGAGCTTTCATATCGTCAGACAACTTTACGGACTATCTTCCAGCCGATGGCGGCAATCAGCATCGACATCAGCGGTGAAATTATGTTGAAGAAACAGAAGGGGGCGTAGAGCAGCGTGGGCACCGACAGGATGGTGGCCTGCGTCATGCCGCAGCTGGACCAGGGGAAGAGCGGGGATGTGACAGTGGCGGAGTCTTCTACGCTGCGGCTCAGCAGGCGCGGCTCCCATCCGCCCTTTTCAAACGAATCCCGATAGATGTTTGAGGTAAGGATGACGGCGAGGTATTGGTCCGAGACGATGCCGTTGAGGGCCGTGCCGGTGACGACGGTGGATGCCACCAGCCCCGTGCGGGTGCGGGTAAACGGGCGCAGCAGGTTGGCCAGGTCGGCAATCATCCCGCTTGCGCGCATCGTGGCGCCGAAGCACATCGCACAGATTATCAGGTACACCGTGTTGAGCATCCCCAGCATTCCGCGGGACGCCACAAGCTGGTTGACCTGCGGGTTGCCGGTCTCCAGCGACACCGAATTGTACACCGATTCCACCACGCCGGCAAAGAGAACCCGCGCCCGGCTGCCGTCGGTGACGCTGCCGCCGATTTCGGATACGATTTCCGGCTGGAAGACGAGCGCCGCAACTGCCGCCATCAGCGTAGAGATCGCCAGCACCACGATTGCCGGCATCTTGCGCGCAATCATCAGCACCGTGAGCACCGGCACTATCATCAGCCAGGGCGTGATGTGGAAGCGGGCGGAGAGCACGTCGGAGTAGGTCTTGACCAGCCCCTGCTCGGCGCCGCCGTGGCTCAGCCCGAGCACCGTAAAGATGGTCAGCGTGATGACGAAGGACGGCACCGTGGTAATCAGCATATATCGTATGTGCTTGAACAGCGGCACGTTATTGATGGAGGACGCCAGCACTGTGGTGTCCGACAGAGGCGAGATCTTGTCTCCGAAGTAGGCGCCCGAAATGATGGCGCCGGCGGTCATTGCGTCGCTGAACCCCTCTGCCTTGCCGATGCCGAGCAGCGCTACGCCGACGGTGGCGATGGTAGTCCACGACGAGCCGGTGATTAGCGACACCAGCGCGCAAAGGGCGCAAGCCGTCAGCAGGAACACCTTGGGGCTGATGATCTTGAGGCCGTAATAGATGAACGCCGGAACGATGCCGCTGGCCATCCATGTGCCGGATATGGCACCTATAAGCAGGAGGATGAGGATGGCGGTGGCGACGCTCCCCACATGCCCGGCGATGGCACTCTCGAAGGTCTTCCAGGGCGTCTTGTACCGCCACGCCGCCAGGGCGATGCATACCCCGGACGCCACGAGCAGCGACACCTGTGAGGCCCCCAGGATGCTGTCCGATCCGAAAATGGCGATGTCCAGCGCCAACAGGCCCACCAGCACCGCCAGCGGCACAAGCGCCAGCAGCGTGCGTTTTGTTGTAGGTTGTGGTGTTTGGGCTTCCATCGTATCGGCAAAAATAATTAAAAAAAGATTACCTTTGCGCCAATTTGCAAAAGACTGCTTGTTATGAAAAAGCTGTTGACTGTTGTTCTGACCTTTCTGATTGCCGCGCCCTGCCTGGCGCAGGACGGGGATCTCAAGCCAATATATAAGGGAATCAGCCTTTCCGCTGGCGTGCAGACCACATCCGCCGCCATGTTTGCCTACAACGGCGACAAACCGTTCCCGACCTTCAACGCCGAGGCGGGCTATCTTTATATGGCAAAATTGGGGGAATCCCGCTTCTTCTTTGAGACCGGCGCATATCTCGGGCTCATCAATATCGGCTTCGATTTCTACCACGACGCCCCGCCCGTGGAGCGGGTCATCAGCCGTCATTACCGGCTCAAGATTCCATTCAACTTCGATTACACGCTGCCCCTTGGCGGCGGCGTCAACCTTATGCCGTCCCTGGGTCTGGGCTTCACCGCGTCCTATGTAACCAACATTTCAAACGGCGTCGTTGAGGACAGCGACCCCGGAATCGGCATCGTGCTCCCCCACGTTGGTTTGTCCGTGATGAAGGATCACTTCCTCATCGGCCTCTCGCACGACTTCTTTGCCTCCATCCAGTCAGAAATCCCCCTGAACGGCATCTTGATGCTCAACGCGTCGTATCTGTTCTAGCGCCACTGAGCTCGGTGCCCCTCAACGCAAAACCGCCCCTACCCCGTCAACACGTAAACGGTAGGAGCGCCAAGAGGATAGCGATGGCGCAGGTCCGAAAAAAGTAGGGGGACCTGCGCCGCAAATCGGCCTTGTACGCAATACAGTGGCGCAGGTGCCGACCAAAATAACGGACCTGCGCCAAAAAAGTCAGATCTCTATCTCCAGCGTCTGCCTGCCGGGCTTGTAGGGGATGAAGGCGCTGCCTCGCTTGCCGGTGACGCAAATGGAGATGTCATACTCGGCATCGCGGAAGCGGCGGTGCACCTTGTACTTGCCGTAGCGCGCCGGGATGCAGGGCTCGATGAGCAGGCCGTCGTACTGCGGCTTGATGCCGAGGATGGCCTCGCTCACGGCTTTCCAGGTCCAGGCGGCGGTGCCGGTGAGCCAGCTGTTCTTGCCCTCGCCGGGGCGGGCGGCGTCGCGTCCGGCCACCATCTGGCAGAACACGTACGGCTCCACCTTGCGGAGCTGCTGATCCTTGGTAAACGCCGGCGCAATCTTGCAGTAGTGCCTCCATGCGTCCTCTGCACGGCCCGCCATCGCCTCCCCTATTATCACCCAGGGATTGTTGTGGCAGAATATGCCGGCGTTCTCTTTGTAGCCCTGGGGATAGGAGCTGATTTCTCCGTACTCGGGCAGGTAGGAGCTGTATGCGGGCGCGTTCAAGACTATTCCGTGCTCGCACTCCATCAGCCGTGAGACGCTGTCCAGCGCCTTGTCGCACAGGCCCTCGGCGGCACCGATGCGCGCCATCGTGCACCAGCCCTGGCTCTCTATGAAGATCTTTCCTTCCGCACAGTCGTCGGAACCGATCTTGCCGCCGTAGAAGTCGTACGCGCGGAGGAACCATTCCCCGTCCCAGCCGTGGGCCTTGACGGCTTCTTCCATTGCGGCAACGGCCTTGGAAACCGTCTCCGCGTACCCGTCGCCGATGCGGCTTAGGAGTTCCGCGAAGTCGCGCCCCTCCGCCACAAACAGCCCAGCTATCATCAGCGACTCCGCCTTGCTGCCCTCGGTCTTGTTCTCTGTGGTCTGGAAAGACTCGTCGGGGTCGAAGGAGAAGCAGTTGAGGTTGAGGCAGTCGTTCCAGTCGGCACGGCCGATGAGCGGCAGGCCGTGGGGGCCGAGGGCGGTCTGCACGTGGTTGAAGCTGATCTTGAGGTGCTCCAGGAGCGTTACCTCGCTGCCGGGGACGTTGTCGAACGGCACGGGCTCGTCGAGTATGCCAAAGTCGCCGGTCTCTTTGATGTACGCCACAGTGCCGAAAATGAGCCACAGGGGGTCGTCTCCGAAGCCGCCGCCTATGTCGTTGTTGCCGCGTTTGGTGAGGGGCTGATACTGATGGTAGCAGCCGCCGTCGGGGAATTGGGTTGCGGCGATATCGAGAATTCGCTGACGGGCACGGTCCGGGATGAGGTGCACGATGCCCGCAAGGTCCTGATTGGAGTCGCGGAAGCCCATTCCGCGGCCGATTCCGCTCTCGAAGTAGCTGGCGCTGCGGCTCATGAAGAAGGTTATCATGCACTGGTACTGGTTCCAGATGTTCACCGTCCGGTCCAGTTCCGGCACGGCCGATTGCAGGCAGAACCGGCCCAGGAGGTCGTCCCAGAAGGCACGCAGCCTCCCGAATGCGGCATCCACCTGCTCAGTTGTGGCAAACGCCTCCATCATGGCACGCGCCGGGGCCTTGTTGATTACGCCGGGCGCGGAGAACTTTGCCTCCTCGGGGTTCTCTATATAGCCCAGGACAAAGATGATATCTTCGGACGCGCCGGGCGCCAGCTCTATATCGAACCGCTCCGCCGCAACCGGGCTCCAGCCGTGGGCCACGGAACCCGCCGACGTGCCGGCAAGCACCTGCCGAGGGGCCTCGAACCCGTTGTACATCCCGAGGAAGGCCTCGCGGTCGGTGTCGAACCCGTCGAACCTCCGGTTGGCGCCGTAGAACGCATAGTGGTTGCGCCGCTCGCGGTATTCGGTCTTATGATAGACGGCATCGGGCTCAACCTCAACCTCGCCGGTGGAAAGGTTGCGCTGGAAGTTCTCCATGTCGGTGGATGCATTCCAGAGGCACCACTCCACAAAGGCATACAGCTTGAAACTCTTTGCCGCGGCCCCGGTGTTGGTCAGGCGCACGCGGTGCACCTCGCAGCGCGCCCCTGTCGGCACGAAATACAGCACATCGGCCCGCAGGCCGTCCTTCTCGCCGCAGATGCGGGTGTAGCCCATTCCGTGGCGGCACTCGTAGCTGTCGAGCCCCGTCTTGCAGGGCTTCCAGCCGGGGTTCCAGACGCTGCCGCCGTCGTTGATATAAAAATACCGCCCGCCGGAATCCATGGGCACGCCGTTGTATCGGTAGCGCAGGATCCTGCGGAACTTGGCATCGCGGCAGAAGCAGTAGCCGCCGGCGGTATTGGAGATGAGGGAGAAGAAATCCTCCGTGCCCAAATAGTTTATCCAGGGCCACGGGGTTGCCGGATCGGTAATCACATACTCCCGGGCGGCATCGTCAAAATGTCCGTATTCCTTTATCATACAAGTCCGCGTTTGACCGCAAGCTCCTCCTGAATCTTGTTCATGCGCTTACGGGTGAGGGGATAGAAGAAAACCACTATTACGGCAACTGCGGCCACGGCGGCCGGAATCCAGCTCATGAGGATCTTGATGCCGTTTATGGCCTCCGGGGTCTGCACGGCACCGGCGGTGGTGTCGTACCCGAAGCCTGCGAGAATCCACATCAGGGCGGCCCCGCCGAAGGCTCCTCCGAACTTCTGCGCCATTGAGGCGGAAGAGAAGATGAGGCCGGTGGAGGCGGTGCCGTCGCGGTTCTCAGCATAGTCGCTCACGTCTGCGTACATACTCCACACGAGCGGCGAGATGACGCCCGTAAAGATGCTTATAACCACCTGCAGCGCCAGCATCCACCAGTATCCGGCGCCGCTTACGGGAACATAGAAGAACGCTATGCTGAGGACGATAAGTGCCGCAAAGCTAAGCATATAGGTGCTCTTCTTGCCGAGTTTGGCGGCCAGCGGCACGGCCAGCGCCACGCCTATCATATTGCACACCTCGCCAATGCTGAGGAAGAGTCCGGCGTAGAAGAGGAAGCTCCAGCCGCCGAGGTTCAGGTGCACCCCGCTGCCGACCACATCGTTGAAGAAATAGGCCACGGTGCTTCCGCGCACGGTATTGAAGAGGTTGGAGCACAGCGCCGCGCCGATGAGTATCCACCAGGGGACGTTCTTCAGCAGGAGCTTGAGGTCGCTGCCAACGGAAACGGTGCTCACGGTATGCAGCTTCTCGCGCGTCATGCCAAAGCACAGCAGGAACAGCACGAAGCAGAACAATGCGATGACGAACATGGCGTGCTGCCAGCCTCCGGGGGTGTCGTACCCGCCGAGGGCGTTGCACAACGGCTCCCAGCAGAACAGGGCGATGAAGCTGCCGCCGTATGCGAAGAACATGCGGAACGAGCTCAGCACCGTCTTGGTGTCGGAATCGTCCGTCATCACCCCAAGCATAGCGCCGTAAGGCACGTTGATGCCCGTATAGACCGTCATCATGAGGATGTAGGTCACATATGCCCAGACAAGCTTTACCGTGGCGCCCGCGTCGGGGGTGGTGAAGAGGAAGATGCCGCACAGCGCGAACGGCAGAGAGACGAACAGCAGATACGGACGGTACTTGCCCCAGCGGGTGGTTGTCCTGTCGGCGAGGATGCCCATCATGGGGTCGGACACGGCATCCCAGATCCTGGTAATCACCAGCAGCAGGGCCACCTGGTCCAGGCGCAGTCCGAAGATGTTGGAATAGAAGAACGGAAGGTAATAAGAGAAGATCTTCCAGAACATAGACGACGACATGTCGCCGAATCCGTATCCTATCTTCTCTGCCAGGGTTGTGCGTATCTTGCCCATATAGATTTCAAAGGTTAGCAGGTGTGACTGATCATTTGGTCTCAAATATAGACATTTCTGACTTGGCGGCCAAATCGCTACTTCCGAATGTCCGAAGGAACGGGTCATATATCCCTCAAATATACTATTTTTTCATTTGTAGAATGCATTCAATGTGAATGCAACGAGGAGTTTTCCGGCATAATGAGGAGATAGACCTGCTTGTCCCATGAGATTTGGTTTTGCTGTCCCTTATGCTTATATTTGAAACAAGATTATGAGTTATGAAGGACAATAGTGAAATACTTTTCGATCCAGAGGATATGCAGTCGCCCTTTGACCGCTAATTGCGTTAGGTATTTGTATCTATGGCTTGAGACCTTAATTTAGGACGAATTCAAATCTGCATGAATAAAGTACGGATTACAGCAATACGGCAGACGGTTTACCCGGACTTGATGGCCCGATACGAGAATCCCATTGAGCATACCTGCGATGTAAAGGAGGGCCAGCAGTGGATTTCCGTCGACGGCAAATGTCCCGATGGGATGTGTCCTTCTGCATGGTATTCCATGCGGGAGTTCGTTGAGTCTCTGGCCAAAGGGGAAGGCAATTTTTATGACGGCTGGATGAAAAACCCGATGAGTGCCATGATCAGTTGCAACGACGGTTTCCGTCCGTTCAGCTTTTATATTGAGGTAATTTGATTATCTATGTTTGTCTCTACTGATATTCCAGGCCTTTCACCACCATGCCGATGTTGACGGGACAGTGCTCCATCTTACTCAACGCCGCCTTACGGATATAACTGCTCTTGAAATAGAGAATGGTAGAAAGGCGCATCCGCGAATAGTCCCGCTCGTTCTCCGGTACTTGCAGGAACTCCATCAGTGCCTTTTCGTTGCAGTCCACGATCTGGAAGGAGATGTAGTATCGGCCCGGCTCCAGAAGGATGGTTTCTTCCGGCCGGATATGGAATTCCTGAGGTTGTTCCGATTCGGCAATATTCACATAGATAGGCTTCTGGAGCACATTGACAAACTGCTCGTCCTTTCCTTCTATCTTGTAGATGTTGACGGAGACCTCGCAGTCCGGAATGGAATTCTGCCATATGCCAAACTGAATATCCTGCACCAGGAAAGGCTTTTTTGTCTGGGCCACAGATCCGATTTCAACACCTTTTGTGCTGCCGGTCTTAGGCTCAAACGTCAGAACGCCCCCATTACCAAAGACCTTTGTTCCCGGGCGGAGAAGATACTTTTCCTTGGTGTTGCCGCCGATAAAAACCGCCGGCGATAGTTCATTCTCATGAAGCGTGATGACTACATCGTCGGCCGGGCCCGTAACAATGAAACTTTCCGTCTGGTAGGAAACATGGAAGAACTCCAGTGTATCGCATGGCGCCGTTAATTCAAATTGGCCATCGGCGGAAGAAATGGTGCCCAGCTGGAGTTTGGGAATGCCCACCTGCACGTATTCTACGGCCTCGCCATGCTGATTGATAATCCGTCCTTTGACGGAGACACGCTCTTGCCCGAAAACTGGTAATGAAACCAGCAGAAGGGTCCAAAGAAAAGATGTTGCTCGCATATAGTAGCTTTTAGACCGGTATCAAGACAAGTATTATGCCGCAGGCTTGATATTTGCTGGAATAAGCGTCCGAATGAGTACTACCCCCACCGGATGACCCTACGAGACCGCATATCACTTACCTGGCGCTACGGAAAAGCGCAGCTGCTCATCGGCGCTGTGTATAACCTGGTATGCGTGAGCTTTCTCTTGAGCGGGATATCCTACGCATTCTTTGTGGATTGCTTCATTATAAAAGCACTGGTGACGGCAATTACTATGTATTTAGCAAGTAAATTCCGGGACCGGGATGCCATCTTCTTCTACATCAACCTGGGGCTTTCACAAAGAAAGATGCAAATCAGTGTTGTTCTGGCCGATTTCTTTGCGCTGGCCATCCTTCTGACCTCTGTGCTTCTAATTAATGGATAAGCATCGGCTCATAGTGGACAGTGTGGTGGTCCGTTTTGGGGAGAAGACGGTCCTGAGCGGCGGGTATATCACCTCCGAGACGGGAATGGTGACGGGCCTGCTTGGCCGGAACGGCGCCGGCAAGTCCTGCATGTTCCGCGCCCTGATGGGAGGCCTCCGGGTGGAGAACGTTATGGTGAGCATCGACGAGAAGCCCGTGAACCGGCAGGTTATCGGCCGGTCCATCAAGTATTTACCGCAAGGACGGCTGATTCCGGACGGAATGACACTGCACCGGGCTTTTGACCTGTACGGGGTGAACTACTGGACCTTTGTCAATCGGTTTCCCAAGTACTCCCGGCACTACGATTCGCCCGTCTATGAGCTCTCCGGCGGCCAAGCCCGCCTGGCCGAGCTGTATATGGTTCTGCACAGCGACGCTCCATTCTACATCCTGGATGAGCCCTTTTCGCAGGTTGATCCGGTGAGCATCGAGGCTGTTCAGGCAATAATCCGGGAACGGGCCAAGGACCACGGCATCATCATAACCGACCATAACTACCCCGCCATCTCCACCGTGGCCGACAACCTCTTTGTCATTGCCGACGGCTACACCAACCAGGTCCATAGCCGCGAAGACCTTGTGCGGCACGGGTATCTGAGGGCGGAAGGGCATTTCATCCGAACCGGACGGGGTGAGACCAAAAACTATTAACTTTGTACAGATGCAAGTCCACCAGCACTTCGTCAACAGCAAGTTCTGGCAGACCCACGATATGTTCTACTAAGCCAAAATATTGGCCGGACTGGATTATCTTCGCCAATCTGGGATAGACTCTACTGTAAGTCTATAATGGAATAAAGGAGTCGAATTGAATCATGGTAGTAAGTTGGAAAGGATGGCGTCAAGATCCGGGTGGCTTTCGTGGATCAGGATTTCCCCGGTCTGGCAGTCAATCAGAAAGACTTGCGGGATAGTTTCGACGCAATAATCCTTATAAACCTTTCCGCCGGGCGCCAACACATTTATCCAGGTCATTTCTTTCTCCTCAACATATGATTTCCATTCCAGAGCTTTGGAATCTTGGGATATACTGTATATCTCCAGGCCCTTGTCGTGATACTTTGCATACACCTCCTTCAGCGTGGGGATGGACTTCACGCAAGACCCGCACCAAGTCGCCCAGAAATCCAGGATGACATAGCGGGCTTCCGGGTCATCGACGACGGCGCTCAGGCGCACGGGGACGTCGTCCGTATCCGGATATTCCATATCTATGTAATGCCGGCCGACGAGACTGACCGCCTCTTCGGCAGCGTGTTTCCTTCGTTCCGCCCTTTCCGCATTGCGGGCCAGCCTCTTTTTCAGAGTTGAGATATATCCCTTATAGGTCTTGGCCAGGTCCGGGGACAAACGGTCGACGATTTCCAATTCCCTGGTGAGATCGTCGGGATAATCGTCGGCGTGTGCCAAGGCCAGGAGATTCGTCTGTTCATTGCTGATAGCATCTTCCCAAAGAGCTTCCCTGGCGTCAGGATCTGCGGCCAGAATCTTCTGGTAAGCATCATTCAGGACCGTTCCTGTGGCGCCCCTGCACATGTCGGTCTCATCTTCGGCATGGACATCGACGACGATGGTTCCGGCCTCCAGGAAGAAATCTTTCAACTGGCCCCCGTCATACGGATTGGCAAATACATCTTCGGGATTCGTGGCATACAGATACACGTGCGTAGGCTTCGAGATACAGGGATGAAACTCAAAGGTCCCATTCCCGACAGTCGTTTTGGAAACGACCTTACATTTGTTCCAATCGTCCTGCAGGACAAGTTCCGCACCGTCCCTGACTCCTTGCACGGTCCCCTTGACAATACAATACTCGGAGGCAGGCTGCTGGCAACAGACGAGGGTCAACATCAGCAGGAGAGTAATAGAAACGACATTGGTTTTCATGCTAACTAACGTATGATTTTTCAAAGATAGCTATCTTTTCCCATTGAATCAAGGTCAAGGCCGTTGAAGCCTATCCAATGCCGACAAATCAAAGTAAATTTCATATCTTTGCAAATATGAAGAAGTTACTAGTTAAACGGCAAGATTATGTGAATGGCACGGCGGAGCACAAGGTCTATATCACTCCGTTATGTCATGTAAGTTTTGTGGGGGCACAAAGGGTAATCTGTGCCAGTGAGACCGAAAAGGTCACAGAAGAAGAAGGGGAATGGTAAAAAACCGAGTTATGAAAAAGATATTTGCATACTGGCTTTTGATGGCTCTTATAATCTGCAGCTGCCGGGTCGGGGAAATAAACGACAGTGTCCTTGAGACAGAACCAGAAGTAATTACAGAAACAAAAGTCTTTTCCGCAATTATAGAAGACAACGCTTCAGGGGAAACAAAGTCTTCTCTGGATGGTAATGGGAATGTGCTCTGGAAAATGGGCGACCGGGTAAGCATTTTTGTTGCCAGCACTGTTAATGAGCAGTATCAAGTGAGTGATGCTTCCGATGGAAAAACCGCTGCGTCCTTGAATAAGGTAGGAGGCTCGGGATTTGTGGCCGGAACAGAGATAGATAACAACGTGGCGTTCTATCCTTATGCATCAACTGCCTCTATAGCAAGAAGCGGAAGCTCATATATCATCAGCGATGTAGAACTACCGGCTACTCAATCCTATGCCCCCGGGAGCTTTGGCAATGGGGCCTTCCCTATGGCTGCCGTAACAAGCTCGACAGAGGATTTGAACCTCAAGTTCAAGAACATCCTTGGCGGTGTGAAACTCCAGCTGAAAGGAACTGCGACCATCGCAGCCATCAGCATCACCGGAAACGACGGTGAGATTCTCTACGGTCCTGCCCAGGTGACGGCTTCCTATGGAAACACGCCCTCTGTCAGCTTGACAGATGCCTCCGCCAAGACCGTCACTCTGAATTGCGGTGCCGGGGTTACGCTGGACGCTGAAACTGCCACTCCATTTATAATAGCTCTTCCCCCTATCACAATGACAAGAGGTTTCACAGTGCTGGTTACCGACACCGAGGACAAACAAATGATAATCTCCACTACCAAGTCCCAGACTATTACCCGTTCTCAGTTACTGAAGATGCCTGCGGTTGATTATGTGGGGGTAGAAACAAGGGTTGATCTTGGGTTGAGTGTCAAATGGGCGTCTTGGAACCTTGGAGCGACGTCGCCGGAGGAATATGGCAATTATTACGCCTTGGACCAAATAGACAATAATAATATTGTGCTCGATTCGGAAGACGATGTCGCTCACGTCAATCTCGGCGGCAATTGGAGAATGCCTACGGATGCCGAGTGGACAGAGCTAAGGGACAATTGTACTTGGACATGGACTACTCAGAACGGTGTATACGGCAGATTGGTAACCAGCAATATCAACGGCAACAGCATATTCCTTCCCGCCGCAGGTGGTCGGCGCGATTCCAATCTCTACAATGCGGGGTCCGAAGGCTACTACTGGTCTTCCTCCCTCAACACGGACAACCAGCTCCACGCTTGGCTTGTCATCTTAAATTCCGGCAATGTCAACAGGTTAAGCGACGACCGCCGCTACGAGTTTTCTGTCCGTCCGGTTCTTTCGCCGGCGATAGAGAGTGTTTCCATTAACAAAACATCTCTATCTTTAATAGTTGGGGAAACGCAAAAGCTTACGGCCACAGTACTTCCTTCAGAGGCCGCCGGCCTTCTTGTTTCATGGGTGTCTTCAAATCCTTCTGTCGCCACCGTTACCGCTGATGGCGTTGTTTCAGCCGTGTCAGCAGGGACAGCAACAATATTTGCATCTGCCGGCTCAAACCAGACAACTTGTACCGTGACTGTGACAGCACCTCCCATCTGGGCCATCGCCGGCGAGTTTAACGAATGGAATGCCGTTTCCGGTGTAATTCCGCTCCAGCTTGAGGGTGATGCATATTCAGTCCATTCTGTATCCTTAGGCGGTCAGTTCAAGTTCGTCAAGAACGGCTCGTGGACAATGAATCTTGGTACTGCCGACAGCAGTACGCCTATTACACCTCTTAACCAGGATATTCCGCTCGTTCTAGGCATCGACAATAACCTTTCCCTCCCTGCCGGCATCTACACTATTTACCTCAACAATGCGGACAGCTCATCGCCGTACGCGTTGATTATCGAGGGCTGACCATCCTCACAGATCCTTTACCAGCCGCACCCTCCCCGGCGTTCAGAAAATGAACGGAAAATGCGGCCAATTTTCTGTCTTTCAGTGGCTGTCCTATTGCATAAAGACAATATATATATTGTACAATACAAATATTGTTGTTATCTTTGCAAAAAGACAATTATGACATTTGATAAGATACTTGAAGATAAGCGGCTGTGGGCTGTTAGATATGATGGGGAGAAGTCTAATTGCTTTGACCAGCTGTTTTCCAGTTGGTATGATATGACATGGCTTCTCTCGTTCTTTCAGGAGAACATTGCAGATCTGTCATCATATTTTCATATTACAGACGTTTATGAAGCTGTAATGGAAACTATCGACGAGGCAAAGAAACTGGAGTGTGTGATGATGGATATAACTCCAGATGCTAACCTAGACCTCCATTTTAAACATCTTGAGAATAGCCGGTATTCGGAGATGACGCTTGGCCGGGAAAAGGCTTATGGAGAAGGTGGTTATCGGCATCAATCGTGGCTTAGAATCTATGCTATAAAGATTGAATCGGGCGTATATCTTGTTACAGGTGGCGCAATCAAACTAACCGCAACTATGGAAGAGCGCCGCCACACATTTGAAGAATTAGCAAATTTGGAGCGCGTAAGAAACTATTTGCTGGATAACGGCGTATATGATTTGGACGGTTTTAACGATTACATAGAAAATGAGCAGGGCAATTGAATTCCTGGAGGCGCATCAGTCTCCTACACCTTCGCGCTGGCGTGAAGACGCGCAGTGGCGTAGAGACAATGAGTATTGGCTTAAGTATTCTCGTTTCATTACGCTTCAGGTTATGCGTGCAATGGATGAGCAGTCTGTAACACAGGTAGAATTGGCCAAGCGTATGGGCTGCACACAGCAGTATGTTTCCAATCTGCTGAAAGGAAGTTCCAACATGACGCTCGAAACCATTGCCCGTCTGGAGAATGCCTTGAATATCGACCTTGTCAAATCGGCCCTGACATATGTTAGCGGGTATAGTGTATCTCCTTCCCGTCCCCAATACCTAAATGACTCGGCCGGAGAAGAACTTGATCCCGATATCAAAACAAGTGATT